>JAGRBZ010000625.1 GCA_020433805.1 Anaerolineae bacterium | reverse complement strand
GCTCGGCACAATCAGCCCGGCATTGCCATACGAGCAACTGCCGCCGATTTCGTCTCGTTCAATCAGACAGACCTCCCGTCCCTGCCGCGCCAGAAAATAAGCGGCACAGACCCCAATAATCCCGCCCCCAATGATAAGGACCTCAGTGTTATGTTCCATAGTAGTAACCTCCCAAAAGTAATCCGATGTCAGTAGTCGGTAATCAGATTTTTAAGTCGATGCTGTGTATTCTGTTCTTACCGTATATAATCATTAAGCATCCGCTTCGATAGGATGTCAATTTTAGCCTCGACCTTATAGCTGAAGGGCATGTTTTAGTGATATTCCCCTTACATAAGCAGTTGATATATAATCTCTTCGTATTTATTCAGCAGGAGATGATTTTACCAAAAGGCGAAGGCGAAGGCTGAGAAAGAAAAGGCAGATTCAGATCAAATTGCCACGACTTTAATAATCGATTGGTTTTCTTAGCCTTAGCCTCAGCCTTAGCCTTACTAATACAATGAAAGCACATCATGAACTACACAGCGCATGAAGCCTGCCCCGGCTGCGGCGTCCATCTTCCTAAAAGCGATGGGCCGACCCACCGCTACATTGGGGCCTCAGCCGGTTGCTGGGCGATGTTCTCCGCCCTGGTTAATGCCGGAGAACCGCCACTGGCCCCTGCTCCAACCAATACGTTGTTGGTCGATGCCTACGCGGCGCAGCATCCGGGCCAACCGTCGCCGCAGGCTATTCAGTCGGTCGCCGTTCATTTAATCACGCTTTACGGGGTTCTAATCAAAGGCGTAGCTGTCGATAATGCCGTCTGGCTTCGACAGCAAGCGCTACACCCCGGCAAAACCGGCAAGAAAGATCGCTTCGAGTGGCTATCGCCGCCCAATCTTTTCGAGACCATCACCGTAGCCGACATCGTCAAACAAACAACCCCGTCAGCCCGCACCGAGCAAGCCGCCCACTACGTTATGAGTGTGTGGGACGCATGGTCAAAACCGCACGAAGCCGTTATTGCCGGTTGGTATGAGAAATATGTATATTAGCGTTCAGCTATCAGCCATCAGCGTTTAGCTTTTTACACATGCTTGCAAATGTCTGAGTATAGAGCGGGTCATAATAGGCTCAAGGTTATCTTTAGCTTTAAGCTGACATCTGAATGCTAATAGCTGAACGCTTATAAGGAGTGTTACAAACAGCATGGATAAAATCTTAGTCATCGGTGCAAGCGGCAAAATCGGCAAGAAGCTTGTCAAACAGCTAGCCCAGGAAGGGCAAACAGTTCGAGCTATGGTGCGTACCGCTGAAAAACAACAGGAAATCGACGGTTACGACGCCGAGGTTGTCATCGGTGATCTTGAAGGCGCGTTCGAGCACGCGCTAGAAGGGTGCGATACCATCATCTTTACCGCCGGTTCGGGCGGCCACACCGGCGCAGATAAAACCCTCCTGGTCGATTTGTGGGGAGCTATGAAAGTCATCGACTGCGCCGTCGAGAATTCCATAAGGCATTTCATTATGGTCAGTTCCCGTGGAGCCGACAATCCCGAGAACGGGCCGGTCGCTATCAAATATTACCTCGTCGCCAAACATGTCGCCGACGATTATCTCACAAGAAGCGGCTTAACCTATACCATTCTCAGACCCGGTCGCTTGCTCGATGAACCCGGCACCGGCCTCATCACCACCCTCCGACCCGCCGACCCCAACCAACAAATCATTTCCAGAGACGATACCGCCCAAGCCGTAATTCATTGCCTCCACAACGCAGCCACCGACAACAAAATCTTCGAACTCTACAGGGGCGACGTCCCTATCGCAGAAGCACTGAGGTAGTAATTGGTAACTGGTAGATGGAGATTATTTTCATAATTCGTTAGTGTCTTTAAGTTTTCGCCACGATGATAGCCGACTGATTTAAGAATACGGATGCGCAGGATTAGCGGATTTTCACCCTCTATTTTTTTGATCCGTTAATCCTGCCAGTCATGTTCTTAATAATGGCGAAAAACGAATGACACTAACATAATTCTTAATTGCAAAGAACGGCTGGGGTAAAGCCGTAGAACAAGTCGCTGACTTGTTCCTACCCGGACAAATCAGCGATTTGTCCTACTAAACTTATTCTCAAAGGAGACAATAATGCGAATTGCAATCTATGGCACAGGCGGTGTAGGCGGCTACTTTGGCGGACGGCTAGCCGAAGCCGGTGAGGACGTTGTATTTATCGCGCGTGGCGAACATTTGCGGGCGATCCAATCTCAGGGTCTCAAAGTTGACAGCATCAAAGGTGATTTCGTTATCGAGCCCGCCCAGGCAACTGACGATCCTACCGAAGTTGGCGCGGTCGATGTGGTTCTCGTTTGCGTCAAAGCCTGGCAGGTACCGGAGGCGGCGGAAGCGATACGGCCCCTGGTCGGGCCGGATACAATGGTCGTTCCGCTGCAAAATGGGGTCGATGCGCCTACGCAACTGGCCGACGTGCTTGGCCCCGAGCACATCATCGGCGGTCTGTGTGCCATCATTAGTTTCGTGGCCGGGCCGGGCCATATTCGTCATATGGGCGCTGATCCCTCCATCCAATTTGGCGAACTCGATAACCGCCCCAGCGACCGGGTCGAAAATCTACGCCAGGCCTTCGAGCGAGCAGCCGGGGTAACCGTAGTCGTTCCGCCCGATATCCAAGTAGCGATGTGGCGCAAATTCCTACTCATCGTCACCTGGAGCGGCATTGGTTCCATAACCCGAACGCCCATCGGCGTATTCCGTGATATGCCCGAGACCCGACAAATGCTACAAGATGTCATGCAAGAGGTCTTCAACGTTGCCCACGCCCGCAATATCGCCCTGCCCGAAGATGTCTTCAGCAAAACCTTGGCCTTTATGGACGGCATCCCCCCCGGCGGAACCGCTTCGATGCAGCGCGACATCATGGCCGGTCGCCCCTCCGAACTCGAGTCGCAAACCGGTGCCGTCGTCCGTCTGGCCCAAGAAGTCGGCGTCGATACACCATTGAACCGCTTTATCTATTACAGCTTACTGCCATCAGAACAAAAAGCCCGGGGTCAAATACAGTTCGATATTTGAAAATTTCAGTTGTAATATCCTTTTGGTTACGGTATCATAACTTATCATCAATGCTTGAGGTTTCCCTATGACTTTAACAATTATCGATACGCCAATTCCGTTGAAAACTGATACAGACGATGTTGTTCGGGTTGGAAATACCCGAGTTACATTGGATACCGTGATTGCTGCTTTCAATGCAGGAGCCACGGCAGAGGAAATTGTTTCCCAATATCCTAGCCTTTTATTGGCTGATGTATATGCGGTTATCGGCTATTATCTGCAACATCAATCGGAAGTTGATGCATATTTGAGCCAACGACAAAAAACAATGCACGAAGTTCGTGCGCAGAACGAAGCTCGTTTTGATCAGCAAGGCATTCGTGAGCGTTTATTGGCTCGTCAGTCTTAAAGCAGAACGATAAATTATGCTTCCGATGCTGGCCGACGAAAATTTCAATAATAACATTATTCGTGGCGTGTTACGTCGGAAACCGAATGCCGATATTATCAGAGTTCAAGATATTGGTTTATCGGGGGCTGATGATCCGCGCGTGTTAGAGAAAGCCGCTCAGGAAAACAGAGTCTTATTGACCCACGACGTGAGTACCATAACGAAATATGCTTATGAGCGGCTCGAAGCAGGACAGTCAATGTCCGGAGTATTTGAGGTGAGCCGTACAGCACCAATAGGCTCTGTTATAGAAGATATTGTACTCCTGATAGAATGCAGCCTAGAAAATGAATGGGCAGGTCAGATAATTTATTTACCTCTCAAGTAGCTTTTTCATCAGAGCTATCATTCAATAATGATGGATAGAACTTCTTCCCTTTATAATTACGTACATCAGTAACTGGTAATTAGCCAGCATTTGTTCATCCGCTAATTTCCAATTACGTTAGTGTCATTAGTTTTTCGCCACAACGATTCATAAAACGTAGTGCGTAGTGCGTATTGCGTAGTGC
>JAGRBZ010000624.1 GCA_020433805.1 Anaerolineae bacterium | reverse complement strand
TGCCCTGGCGCAGCAAAACAATCTAACGGAAGGCCGGATTATCGTGCTGCCGCATGTGCAGCTTCATCTGTCGGTCATCGGTGCGCTTATTTTTCTGGCTTTCGCCTTTGATCATTGGCTCGACTTATACGATCTAATGTATTCGGATCGCGGTGTGGCCTTTGGAGCCAGCTATACCGATGTCAATGTATCGATGCCCGCGTTGTGGACCATGGTCGTGGTTGCGCTGGCTACCGCCGCCGTCCTGCTGTTGAACACGGTTATTCGTCGCCCTGCGATAAGCTTGATGGCGGTTTTCGTATGGGTGCTGGTCGGCGTGATTGGCTCCGGCTTCATCCCAGGGATAATTCAGCGCTACATCGTCGAGCCGAACGAATTGGCCCGAGAAGCCCCCTTCATCGAGAGCAATATTCGCCTAACCAGCGAAGCCTACGGTCTCGATCAAATTCAGGAACGCGACTTTAGCGAGGTCGAACCGCTCACCCAAGAAGCAGTCGTTGCCAACGATAACTTTTTGAAAAACATTCGCCTCTGGGATTATCGGCCGCTGGAGCGTACCTATCAGCAAATTCAGGCGATCCGGCTGTACTACCAATTCTATGACATCGATTTTGACCGATATATGGTCGATGATGAACTACGCCAGGTCGCTATTTCAGCCCGCGAACTAAACAAGTCGGCGCTACAATCGCAAACGTGGGTGACGGAACGGCTGCAATTTACACACGGCTACGGTGTGGTTGCCAATCCGGTTAACGAGGTTACGCGCGAAGGTCTGCCCCGGCTTTGGATCAAAGATTTGCCGCCGGAAAGCACGGTCGATATTAACGTCGATCGCCCGGAAATCTATTATGGCGAAACAACCGACGATTACGTCTTTGTAAAAACAAGCGAGCGCGAATTCAACTATCCTAGCGGCGAGCAAAACGTTTTTACCAATTATGAAGGTACCGGCGGCGTTAACTTGAATAGTTATATCAAACGCCTCGCCTTTGCGCTGCGCTTAGCCGATACCAATATGCTGCTCAGCCAAGAATTCACTACCGACAGCCGCGTGATGATGTATCGCAATATTCGCGCGCGAGTTCAGCGTATCGCGCCATTTCTTGAGTATGATGAAGACCCTTACGTGGTTGTGGGCGAAGACGGCCACCTCTACTGGATGCAAGATGCTTATACCACCTCCAGCCGCTTCCCCTATGCTGAGCCGAGTGTTTTTCCCCATAATCAGCCGCGAATGCAAATTAACTACATTCGCAACTCTGTAAAAATATTGATTGATGCCTACGACGGTTCGCTTACATTTTTCGTTGCCGATGAAGAGGATCCGCTTATCCAATCTTACGAAGCAATTTTTCCCGAGCTTTTTACATCGATGAGCGAAATGCCCGATTGGGTACGCAGCCATATTCGCTATCCTGAAGAGATATTCCGTATTCAGTCAGAACGGTATCGAACCTACCACATGCGCGACGTTAACGTCTTTTATAATAAGGAAGATTTGTGGCAGATACCGCGCGAAAACTTTGCCGGCGAAACGGTTTTTGTTGAGCCTTATTACGTGATGTTAAAACTGCCTGGCGCTGAAGAGACCGAATTTGTGCTCATTCAGCCCTTCACCCCCAACAACAAAGACAACCTCATCGGCTGGATGGCTGCCCGTTCCGATGGCGAGAACTACGGCCAATTGGTGACCTATCGTTTCCCCAAACAGGAGTTGATTTTCGGCCCCCTCCAAATCGAGGGCCGGATCGACCAAAATCCGGAAATTTCGTCACAAATCACGCTATGGGACCAAGGTGGCTCGCAAGTTATTCGCGGCAATCTCTTAGTGCTGCCCATTGATAATTCGCTGCTCTATGTCGAGCCGCTCTACCTGCAGGCTGAAAACGGTCAAATCCCCGAGCTAAAGCGGGTCATCTTAGCGTCGGGCGATCAGATCGTGATGCGTACAACGCTGGCTGAAGCCCTCATTGCCTTGTTTGAAGGTGCTGAGGATGAGGAATTGATCACTACCGTGGCCAATACCGAAAGCACTCTCGATGAGGAAGATATAACGTCTGTAGAGGCCGATACCGGGACCGAAACCACGATCGATGCCTCTCTTCCCACCGATTTAGGCGATAGAGACATCGCCGAACTGGCTCAGATGGCGTCTGATCACTACGATGCCGCCCAAGAGGCCTTACAAGACGGCGATTGGACAACATACGGCCAAGAACTCGAACAAATGGAGGCCGTACTCAATCAACTCGTCCAATTAACCAGTCAGCAGCCGTAGTATTCCGTTTTGGCTGCACAGATAAAGCGCAAGACGCAATAGAGAACCTAAAACGGCGATTGGAGCAGCACCCGCTCCAATCGCCGTTTTACTTTATCCCGATAACAACTCGTAAAACCCGATAAGTTCGATTTAAGGCCGATTTCTACTTCTCAGCCTCATCAAGCTGCCCTTCGATGCGATAGATGCCCTCCCACGCCGCTGCACGATAGTTTCCTGTCAAATCTTGCTCGGTGATCGCTTGATAAGCTTTATACGCATCCGTAAGTTGGCCTTGGGCCTCGAAAAAGCGCGCCAAATGAAATCGAGCGCGCATAAACTGCGGATCAAGCTCGACGGCGCGGCTCAAATTCGATTCGGCGTCCTCTAAATGGCCCGTTAGAAACTGCATCCAGCCTAACAGGTCCAACGCTTCGGCATTATCTTCATCGATGCCGACCAGCGCCTCGGCCAGAGGAATTCCTGCTTCTTCCAGCCGATAACTACGCCCGGCATAGAAATTAGCCTGCAAAAGCTGCAAATCGATGTCCTCCGGCGCAACTTCAACTGCTTTCATATAATAGGCCTCGGCGTCCGACAGAAAACCCTGCTCCGTCTTCAATTTTGCCAGCTCGACAAACGGGGCGGGATTATTTTCGTCCAAATTCGCCGCACGCAGAAGCATATCTTCCGCCACACCGAATGCTTTCTGCTGCCGCAAGTAAATTCCCTGAAAATAGGCCGGTAACGCCGACGAACCATCCAACACCTCTGCCTGCCGGAACATATCGAGCGCCGGACGACCGTATTGGGCCAGCGCATGTCCCAAAAAGGCCAGCGTCTCCGATTTCGCCGCATCCGAGGCCGTATCATCGTCGGCAGCAATCTGAAGGGCGTAAATTGCCAAAGGCCAGGCCTCAATCTGCACCATGGCGATGCCGATTGCCTGCGCCCGCTCGTCCGGTGAACCATTTTCTGCCGTATCCAACGTTGCTGTCAGATAATCATACTGCGCCGCCAGATGGTCGGGCATGTCTGTCGGAAGTTCGGCTAAATAGGCACGGGCGGCCTCCTCATCGACCGGTGCAGACAGCGCCGCCAGATACCACGTCGCTTCGGCATCGGCTTGATGGGTTAGCTGCTCCGAAAAAGCCTCCTCTGCCTCGTCGAACTCCAATCGGGCCAAATAAACCCGCCCCAGACCGCTATAAATGCCTGGTAGCTCCGGATCGAGCGTGGCGGCCTCTTTCCACAGCGACAAGGCCTGTAAGGTGTTCCCCTGACGCAAAATTGTCTCCGCCAGCCCCGCCGTTGCCAGCGGATTTTCCAAATCTCGCGCCAAAGCCCGATTAAAGGCATCTTCCGCCGGTAGAAGCTGCTGCTGCCGCAAATAAATCTGTCCGGCCTGAATAAGCGGTCCCGCTGCTGTCGGATAGTTCTCCGCCGCTGCTTCTAACACCGCTACCGCCTCATTATATTGCTGATCGTCCGCCAAATCGCGCGCCTGGTCTAATAAAGTTGCTAACGGTTCCGGCGTCGGCGTTGCCTCGTCCGATTGGCACGCCACTAGCCCGAAGCCGATGGTTAGCCAAACAATCAGCGTGATAATCACTCTATTCGATAGTTTTATCATCATAAACGACAATACAGCCAAACAGTTCAGCCTTATTTTTTTCATTGCTGCTTGTAATACGGTAATTCGTTAGTGTCTCTAAGTTTTCGCCATAATTTGAGCCTTTGTTTATTGCGTAGTGCGTAATGCGTATTGAGCGCTTTT
>JAGRBZ010000623.1 GCA_020433805.1 Anaerolineae bacterium | reverse complement strand
ATGCTTATCCGGTTGATTGGTATTGTGCTGCGCCGAAAACGTAAAATGGCCCTGGACACGTTTGGTTAATCCACGGCGAAATTCATCAATGTGTTCGCTGTGTTCTCCCGTCAAGAATTGAACAAACTCACCGCCGATGATCGACTCCATGGGGGCATCGAGCATTTCAGAAAATCGTTTGTTGCAGTAAAGCACAATCCCTTTCTGAGAAAGAATAGCCGCACCTTCGTTCATCTGTTCGATGAGAATACGGTAAGTTGTTTCGGCAGACGTCAGCGAGTAGACCTTTTCGCCCTCGTCCGTATCGACAATAAAGGCGTCTACTTCGCCTCTACGAATGGCTGACAGCGTGTCTTCTAACTCGGTAACCCTGGCCTGGAGGGCTTCATTCGCCTGCCTAAGTTGTTCCAATTCTGCTTGCGACATGGATGGTTCCTTAATCCGCTTGTGGCTGTAAATCCAGGCCGATTAATAATTTTTCCTCATCCGACATATCGCCAATAATTTTGCGCAGGGGATGGGGTAACTTTTTCACCAGGGTAGGCACGGCGATAATCTGCTCACCTTTGGCCAAAGTAGGGTTTTGATACAAATCAATCACCTGCAGTTCGTACCGTTCTTTCAGGTGTGTTTCACAGATTTCCTTAATGTTATGAATGGCCCGTTTAGATTTGGGCGACAAACCGGCCACGTACAGCTTTAAAATGTACTTTGCCTCTGTATCTTGCGCAGCCAAAGCCTCAAATTCCTGACTAATCGCATCTTCTTCATTATTCATCAAAAACTCCCTTTTTTAGCCGGCTGCAAATCCAGCCCTACCAAAACCCGTTCAGTGTTTGAGAGATCGCCGATTATTTTTTTAACCGGTTCGGGCAACTGCCGGATGAGGGTGGGAATGGCTAAAATCTGGTCTCCTTTGCCGAGTTGCGGATTTTTAAGCAAATCAATGATCTTGATCTGGTATTTGCCTTCAAGATGCTCTTCGCAAATCTTTTTCAAATTCCTAAAAGCCGTAACAGATTTTGGGGATTGCCCGGCCACATACAACTTTAGAATCCAAAACTCATCTTCCGAACTATTTCTTGTCTTTCCATCCATTATTTATGCCCCCTTTTTTGTTCTGCTGGTTTGAGCAACCTGCCGTTTGAGGTCAATCCGTTTATGTTGTCTTTTTAAGGCGTCTATCTTGTCTTTAATCTCTATTTCGTCCGATTTCATCTGCATTTCAGATAATTCAATCTGGGTTTGTATCGCTTTTTGTTTGCGCTCAAGCACAAGTTCCAGTTGTTTGATCTTTTCTTCAAGCCGCATTTCTTCTTCCTGATCAAGCAATTCCTGCACCTCGCGGGATGAGCCGGTGAGAATGCCGGTACTCCCTAAATAGACCTCTTTCAACTCCACGCCTTGCGCGGTTATCAAAAATTCGCGAATTTGATTAGAGTTGGCAATGCCCCGCGATTTCAGCACGTAAAGGCCGCGGTTGCGTTCGCCATTCTCCTCAATATCCCGGAGCAGCAGCCAGCAATCCATCAACGATGAAATCTTCATATCCGTTGTTTCTTCTACACTGGCACCGGCGGTGAGATTGGTAAAAAACCCGGTGATATAGTTACTTTTAATGTAATCTATCAACCGCACAATCATGGTTTTTGCTTCCAGTTCGTCGTCATTTGATAAATAGGCGTTGATGGGATCAAGAATAACCACCGCCGGTTTAAACGCATCGATCAGCTTATGCATCGAGGTCAGATGCGCTTCCAGCCCATATATGGACACCCGCTCCGCATGAAATTGGAGCAGACCTTTCTTTTGCCATTGCTCCAAATGGAGACCAATCGACCCTAGATTGCGCATAATCTGTTTGCTCGATTCCTCAAAGCTTAAATAGAGCACTTTTTCGCCCCGCCGGCAGGCAGCCTCGGCCATATGGCCGCATAGGCTGGTTTTGCCGGTTCCGGCGGTGCCGGAGATCAGGATACTGCTGCCTCTATAAAAGCCGGCACCGCCAAGCATTTCATCGAGGGCAGCCACGCCGGATGAAATGCGCTCATTAGAAACACCGTGATCCAGGGTAAGTGAGGTAATCGGCAAGATAGAGATGCCGTCGTCATCAATCAGAAAAGGAAAATCGTTGGTTTCGTGTTTGGAGCCTCGATATTTAACAATGCGTAACCGCCGGGTGTAGATATGGTTCCGTTCCACATGTTCCAGCAAAATAACACAATCAGACACATACTCTTCTAACCCGTGGCGGGTTAAAGCGCTTTCGCCACGTTCACCGGTAATAATGGCCGTGACACCCTTATTTTTTAGCCACCGAAAAAGCCGGCGCAGTTCTGCCCGTAAAATGCCGGTATTGGAAAAACCGGAAAAAAGTGCTTCCAGCGTGTCTAACACCACCCGTTTGGCACCAACCTGGTCAATGGCCTGGTTGATCCGAATAAACAGTCCTTCCAAATCGTGTTCGCCGGTTTCCTCTATTTCGCTGCGTTCAATGTGTACGTAATCAATGGTCAGCTTCTTTTCAGCGATCAATTTTTTCAGGTCAAAGCCAAGCGACGCCACATTTCTAATCAATTCTTGCTCGGTCTCTTCAAAAGCCATATACACACCCGGCTCATTAAAAAGCACAGCGCCCCGCACCAGAAACTCTAGAGCCATCAGCGTTTTTCCACTGCCGGCGCTGCCGCACAGAAGCGTTGGTCGGGCTTGAGGCAGCCCGCCACCGGTTATATCATCCAGCCCTTTGATGCCGGTAGGTGATTTTTCCAGAATTTCTAGGCCCACCTCTTTTCTCTTTTCTTCCACAATGAAATTCTCCCCGCTTTCTTACTGTTATGAGTTACGCAGTTGGGCGTATCCGGCAAGGTGGCAGTCACTTTCCACAAATAAGTGACGGTTACCTTTTGAACTGCGTAATTTGTAACTGAATACTATGAAACTGTCCCCGATTAAATTTTCAGTTTGGAAGGTGATAGACTAGAAACTTCGGTCTGAGAAACCAGGGTTTTGACTTTGGAAATGAAAATATCCTCTTGAATGAGTCTTTTGCGGCCCGAAATTAATCGAATTGGCCGAAAACCCTGGTTTCTTTCCCAGGCTTATGTCAAAATCTCGTAGTAGTACCCGTCTCCAATCTCTTAATCAAGAAATGGATCGGTATTAAGAATAGAAGATTTCAGGGCGAGGTCGAAAAAGAAGATACTTCAAGTATAACATACCTCGCTTTGCCGCAAAAAGTTTGAGGGAAACTTTAGCGTGGAACGTGGTACGGGAACGCATCTTTAACGTTACCTCTTTTTTAGCTCCGACTTGTCCCGGTTCGATACCAAATGCCTCTATAAAACTTGAAGATGTTCTCCCGGTTTGGAAGACTTTGCGTAATATTTTGCCCAAACCGGAAAGCCTGTCTTCATAATGTATGGTATAATCCCGTAAACTGTACAACATTAGAGAGGGCTTTCGATGTATAACAATGGGTACGCCCACCCCGAAGTGTTAGTTGAAACGGAGTGGGTCGCACAGCATATGAACGATCCCCAGGTGCGGCTGGTGGAGATGGATGTTGATACGATGGCCTACCGGCTGGGCCACATCCCCCCGGCAGTCGGCTGGAACTGGCAGGTTGATACCCGCGATGCTCTGCGTCGCAACATACCCGCCCCCGACGCCTTTGTCGCACTGATGGGCCGGTCGGGCATTGCCAACGATACCACCGTGGTGCTGTATGGCGACAAAAACAACTGGTTTGCCAGCTATGCCTTTTGGCTGCTGAAATATTACGGCCACGCCGACGTCCGCCTGATGAACGGCGGACGGAAGAAGTGGATAGCCGAAAGGCGACCCTTTTCTACCGCTGTGCCTGTTATCACGCCCGCGACCTACACCATCGGACAGACCGATACCGATGTCCGTGCCCTGCGCGACCGGGTTCTGGCGCGATTGCACCAGCCGGATACGGCGCTGATCGATGTCCGCTCGGCCAAGGAGTTCTCCGGCGATTTGGCTGCGCCCGAACATCTGCAGCAGGAAGGGGCGCAGTGCAGCGGCC
>JAGRBZ010000622.1 GCA_020433805.1 Anaerolineae bacterium | reverse complement strand
GTGCCGAATTTTTTCTGAACATAGTCTTGCGAATTTTTCAAGATAACGGGCGTCAACTGCACGTTACCCGGTTTGTAAACGCCGTGAACGTTACCAAAGGCCGCGGCAACGGTAAACTTATCGCTCACTTTCATCAACTGCTCATAAGCGTAAGCGACTTCTTCCGGTTGGGTGTACAGACGCGCGCTATCAATATCGGTGTTATCAACGCCATCTTCTTCACCACCGGTTACGCCCAGTTCGATTTCCAGGGTCATATCGATTTTACTCATTCGCTCTAAATAGCGCTGGCAAATTTCGATATTCTCTTCAATCGGCTCCTCTGATAGGTCGAGCATGTGCGAGCTGTAGAGCGGCTTACCGTGAACTTTATAGAATGCTTCACCGGCATCAAGCATACCATCAACCCACGGCAACAGCTTTTTAGCAGCGTGGTCGGTGTGCAAAATAACGCGTGCGCCGTAGAGTTCGGCCATTTGGTGAATATGGTGCGCCCCGGATACGGCCCCGGCAACGGCTCCTTTTTGTCCTTCATTACCTAAACCTTTACCGGCAAAAAAGACTGCCCCGCCGTTAGAAAACTGAATAATGATCGGTGAGTTAACATCGCGAGCTGCTTCCATAGCCGCGTTAACGGTATCTGTTCCGATGACGTTTACCGCCGGTAAAGCAAATTGATTGGCTTTAGCAAAAGCAAAAACTTCTTGGACGCCATCACCAGTGATAACGCCGGGAGCAAATGAACTACTGTTTGACATGGTTCTCTCTCTTTCTATAGCAATTAAAAATTAATAGATTAGAAGTTGTGCCGTTTTGTCATTTCGACGCTACGGGTCAAGAACTCGCGGCTCTTACAGACCTCTGCCCCATCATCATCGAAATATGGCAATCTGCAACAGCGTAACTCCCATAGATAATAGTCGCATGTGGGACAACGGTCAATTCGTACTGAGGATATTGAATTTTTGTACCGAAATAATGAGGTGACAGTCACTCGTTTTAATAAATGGGCATGTTTACGCCCTGAGAGTGACTGTCACCCTTAGATGCGCTATTAAATTTCTGTACCGTCAGCGATAACGGCGCTCTTGGGGATGATAATTAACCCCTCCCGCGCTACCCAGTTACCTGTTTCCGAGTCAGGTCGATCAGGAATATTGCGAATACGGACATTACGGCCAATGCGCGCATTTTTGTCGATAATAGCCGCTTCAATGACCGAACCATCGCCGATGCCGATATTGGGCCGACCCAAACGCTGATTTTCGGCCTTGTCTTCATCGGTTTCGAAATAGTCAGCGCCCATAATAATGGTATCGTTGAGGCTGACATCTGAACCGATCTGACTGCGTAGCCCGATAACCGCATTATTGATAGTCGCGCCCCGTACCCGGCAACCGTCGGCCAGCATCACTTTATTGAGCTGCGCGTTCTGAATATCGGCCGAAGGTAAAAAGCGCGGGTGGGTATAGATGGGATAATTGGGGATATTAAACTCGAAGGGCGGATTAGGCGAAGCCATTTCCAGGTTGACTTCGTAAAAACGGCGGATGGTTCCAATATCGGCCCAGTAGCCGTCAAACACGTGGCCCATCACCTTATAGTTTGAAAGCGCATCGGGGATGATATCTTTACCAAAATCATCGCCGGGAGCTTCTAAGAGTTGAGAAAGCAATTCAGTGGAGAAGACATAGATGCCCATCGAACCCAAATAGGGCTTGGCCGGGTTGTCGATACTTTCCAACCCTTTTAAGGCATCCGCTTTCGGCTTTTCAGTAAAGCTCAAGATTTCGCCGTTCTCGTTCCGTTTGAGAATACCAAAACCGGTCGCATCTTCAGCCGAAACCGGCTGCACGGCCAGCGTAACATCCGCTCCGGTTTCAACGTGGTACTCGACAAAAGCGCGGTAATCCATCCGATAGAGATGATCGCCGGCCAAGATAAGCACATACTCCGTGCCGGATCGTTGAATTTCAACCAACTGCTGCCGAACGGCATCGGCTGTACCCTGGTACCAACCGGTACTGCGGGGCGTTTGTTCGGCGGCTAAAATTTGCACCCAACCTTGGGTAAACATATCGCGCTGGTAGGTGCGAAAAATGTGGCGATGAAGCGAAACCGAGTTAAACTGGGTCAAGATGGCAATCTTTTCGATACCGGCGTGGATACAACTGCTAATGGGGATATCAATCAAGCGATACTTACCGCCCAGCGGCACCGCCGGCTTCGAGCGTTTTTTCGTCAACGGATACAAGCGCGATCCTTGACCGCCGCCTAAAATCAATCCCAAAACATTTTTCATAAGCATAAAGTTACTCCTCGCGTCATTGTGAGTGTACGAATTATTTTTTACGATTTTTATCGATTTAGCTTATTTTAAAAAGGTAAACTATCGGGGAGCAGAAGAAAATTCCGTCACGTTTCGAATAAGCACCTCCTCAGCATATTTGGACTTTGTACGTTGGAAAATGTACCCACCCCTATTTTACCACAATTATTGATAATAGCGTCGGGGAATTGGTCAACAATTGGCAAGATCAAATATGCCACAAGGGTAATCCCGTTACAAAACAAGGACCCAGCAATGCTCAGTATGGCCTAAGATTGGTCCAGTTTTTGTTTTTTGGTCGAGAAAGCGCGTTCAATAGGCCGTCTACTTGGCTTTTAATACAACGTTGATAAGGAAACTGGACCAAATAGATCGCATCCTGGCCGAAACGTCTAGCGTCGAGGCGGTCCCATAAAACCGCGTGGGCCACCTTGTGACTCCTCACCAACAAACGAGGTCACCTGCCCGACAACCTGATCGCCGGCCTGTAATTCATCCGACTGTACCACCGTCCACTCGCCTTGCACGGCGCTGGCGGTTACCGCTACCCGTTGCGCTTCCCCGTTCTGCATCACCCGCACGTAACTTTTGCCTTCAAACTCAACCAGGGCATTGCTGGGAACTAACCAGGCATTGTCCGTACTGTCGCCCTGCATGGTGGCGACGGCCGTCATACCGGGTAAGACCTTATTGTCGGGCGTCAAATCGAGCAATTGAACCGTTACCTCATAATTGACAACGCCGCTTTCGGAGCTGCTGATCGGCACGATGCGGCTCACTTCCCCTCCAAAGGTTTTGTCCGGCAGGGCATCGATAGCAACCGTCAC
Source organism: Anaerolineae bacterium (assembly GCA_020433805.1). Classification (GTDB taxonomy): domain Bacteria; phylum Chloroflexota; class Anaerolineae; order 4572-78; family J111; genus JAGRBY01. Next base: position 910 of record JAGRBZ010000622.1, on the reverse strand, counting down.
CGGCTGGCCCAGCTCTACCTTACCAATATCGACCTCGGCCACATAGACCGGCAGTTCTAATTCGGTTAGATCAGCCATGGTGATAGCCGTTAACCCGGAGGTGGTTTGCTGACCGGCTTCGACATCGACCGTCAGAATGGTACCGTCCGCCGGAGCGCGTAGGCTGGATTGATCGCGGTCGGCCAGTGCATTATCCAGGTCGAGCTGCGCTTGTTGAATAGTAAGCTGCGCGGCTTGGAGTTCGGGTTCGGTCGGGCCTTCCAGGAGCGTGGCCAAATTGGCCTCAGCGCTGGCGACTTGGGCTTCGGCATTGGCTAACTCCGCTCGGGTAGCACCCAAATCCTCAAGTTGAACCTGAGCATCTTTAATGGTCTTGAGTGCGGACTGAAGTTCGGCCTCGGAAGCATCCTCCGTTGCCACCTCGAAAGTCGCTCTGGCACTCTCGTAGTCGATGGTGGCGCTTTGCAAATCCATCGATTGCTGGGTGCTGCCCACATCGCCGCGATAAGCAATTTTGTTGTAGGCATCTTGCGCTTGTTCCAGCGTAATAAAAGCCTTCTGCAAATCGGCACTGGCCTGCGTAATCTCCGCTTCGCTCGAGCCATCGAGCAGTTCCTGGTAGCTGGCTTCAGCCGCAGCCAAAGCCGCATCGGCTGCATCGAGTTCAGCAGCGCTGGGGCCTTGCTCAAGTTCGGCCAAATCTTCCTTGGCTGCCAACAAATTGGCTCGCGATGAGGCTATTTCAGCCGGGCTGGCCGGCTCTTTTAGTTGAGCCAGTTGGTTTTCGGCCACAGCCAGATCCAGTTCGGCATATTGAACGGCCTGCTCCAATTCCGTGGTATCGAGAGTCAGGAGCAAATCGCCTTCTGATACAACATCGCCGGGTTGAACATCGACTTCGGTAATAATG
>JAGRBZ010000621.1 GCA_020433805.1 Anaerolineae bacterium | reverse complement strand
TGGCTCGATCGCCACGCCGATCGGGTTGATCAAACATTTTTTCCGACTTACAACATCAACCTTTACCTGGGGCCGGCGGCTATCGACTCACAAATGGTTGAACAAACGGCCCCATTTGCTCACGGTATTACGCTGCGAGGCTTTCAGATACTCGACAAAAGTGGTCGCTCAAAACTCATCCCACCCGACGACAGCGAACCGCAATATTTGCTCACGATCAAACCCGAAGATGACTTTACACTGTCACTTTACTGGCAGACCAACACTGCGATTGAGGCACCATATACCGTTTTTACCCATCTTGTAGCCGCCGACGGGTTTAACCGAACCAGCCAGGACAACCAGCCGGTGTGGGGCACCTACCCGACCACCGCTTGGTCGCCCGACGAAAAAATCACCGACAAATATACCCTCACTGTCCCACCCGGTACGCCACCCGGCGACCATCACCTACGCGTAGGGTGGTATCACAGCGACACATTAGAACGTGTAGCGGTTCTTAACGAGTCAGGCCAACCCGGCGAAGTATTTAATACGCTCCCAGTTATTATCCGCGTCGAACAAGAGTCGAACCTTGCCAAAGATGAATAGCGTCACACAGCATAAGGCCTTCCTCATTGTTCTGCTTATGAACATCGTCCTGGTGCTGATCTTTTCGATCGTCATCCCCCTGGGCGAAGCCCCCGACGAACCGGCTCACATCACCTACGCCCGCTACATTGTCGATAAAGGCTTGCCAGACACCCTCGACGCCCGACGCGAAGCCGGTTATCGCTCGACATGGCCGCCGCTCTACCATTTTCTCATAGCCGGACCAATTGCCTTTGTTGGTGATGCTCCACCTACCCGCCTCAAAGCTGTGGGCGATTCGCCGCGTCGTCTTATTCCCACCAACGGTCAAACCATCGCCTCTTTTATTCATACCGAGGACGAAGCTTGGCCCTGGCAAGGTATTACCCTGGCCTGGCATCTGAGCCGTTTTATTTCGGTTATATTGACCGTCACCACGGTTATCATCACTTACCTGATTGGATTACAACTCACCGGCAACCGTGCCCTGGCAACCGGCGCTGCTGCCTTGACCGGCTTTCTGCCCCAATTTCTCTTTATTGGCAGTGTTGTTAACGATGACAACCTTCTAATACTTTTCTCCAGTTTGGTATTTCTCACACTTATAATCTACACGAAGCAGCAAAGCTTCCCGTCTCTGGGGCAACTTTTTCTTCTGGGAGCATTACTAGGGCTGGCCACAGTTGCGAAATACAACGCTCTCCCTTTGTGGGGCATTACAGCGGTTTGGTTTATCGGGCTGGCTGTAACCTTTATCCGCCATACGGACGTATCGAGGCAGCGTTCATCCCACGCTGTTCTTCATATAATAATAGGGGCAATTTCGCTGTTGGCCGGAGTTGCCACCACAAGTGGCTGGTGGTTCTTCTTTGTCTGGCGTAATTTCAACCAAATTCCATCCCAAGGACTCATCGCCGGTTCGTTGGCGGCCCTTAGCGCGGGCACGTCCGATGCTTCCTTACGGCAAATTTCAGACACAAGCGGCATCACATGGCCCAGCCTCACCGATTGGCTCGATTGGGTTACCACCCTCTTTCAAAGCTTCTGGGGTCTCTTTGGCGGAGGTGGTACCATCGCGCTGCCCAATTGGGTTTATGCACTGCTGGCAATTATCTCATTTCTCGCATTAGGTTCACTTCTCCTTGCATACACGACAAACTCTCAACGTCTAAATATCTCATCATTTCTAAAAAACTCAACAATACTATCCGAAACTCCACAAACTCAACGAACTCTACAAACTCAACGAACTATCTTGCTCTTATTCCTGCTTATTCCCCTTTTCTATCTCCCGCTGCCTATCCTACGCTTTGTTCTCTCCGGCAGCGTCGGCGAAACCGCGCAAGGCCGGCACCTCTTTCCGGCGATTTCGCTGATTATACTTGCCTTAGCGCTGGGGCTGTCTCAATTTGCACGGTACATCAGACAATACACATCTTCAACCCCGCAGCGGTTGCTCTCGATTATGGCGATTGCCACCTTCGCCCTCAGCATCTACGCCCTTTACCGCATTCAAACCAGCTACCCACCGCTCATCCCCCTCCGCACCACCGAGCCGCCTCCCATCGAACACCGCATCGACACCACCTTGGCCGCAGGCGTCGATCTCATCGGCTACCAGATCGCCCCGCTTGCTGATGGGGCGCTGCCCATAACCCTCCTGTGGCAAGCCTCGGCTGTACCCCCCGAAGACTATCTCATTCGTCTCACGCTGGCCAATCCGGATGACGCCGTCATCGGCTCCTGGCTAGGCCAGCCCATCGGCGGGCGTTACCCTACCCGGGCTTGGGATGAAGATGATATTATTCGAGACAATATCCTACTCCCCCTGCTTCCTCACCTGTCCGATACGCCGGCCACGCTCTCGATCACGCTTCTTGATCCGGCCAACCAACCGACAAGCCGGCCCGTCACGCTAGCCTCAAATCTTCCAATTACATCATCCGACAGCCCCATCCCGCCTCCAAACCTCCGCGCCGATGGTCTAGCCCCGACCGCGCCGTTTACCTACCGCAGCACCCTCAGCTTTGTCATTCCCGACCAGACCACCTCACCCCAACTCCAGGCTCCAACCGGCCAAAGCTTTACCCCAAACGACATCACCACGGGTTCATCCGGCACGATCGCCCACTTCATCGTCGCTGCCAACTGGCCCAGCGGCGATTATCACCTCACCACATCAACGCCAACAGCGACGGCTAATGCTCAACCCGACTTCTCCATTCTCCATTCTCCATTCTCCATTCAGAACCGTCCCCGCCAGTTCACCCCACCCCCGATAGCTATCCCACTTGACGCTAATTTCGATAACCGTATCACTCTCTTAGGTGTCGATTTACCCCAACGGCGCGTCGATCCGGGCCGCAGTTTTCCGATCACCCTCCATATGAGAGCCGAGCGGACGATGGGCCAGCACCTATCACTCTTCAACCATCTCCTCGACAGCGACCTCATCCAACGCGGCGGCGTTGATCGCATTCCCCAAAATTTCTACACGACTCTTCTGTGGGTACCCGGCGAAATCGTTTCCGACGCCTATGAGGTGCCGGTTGATGCTGATGCCCCGCCAGGCATCTACTGGCTCGATGTCGGATTCTACCCCGCCAACAAACCGGCGGACTCGCTGCCCCTTGTCGTCGACGGCCAACCCATCGACCGCACCGGCGTCATGATCGGCCCCATCAAAGTCGGTGGCCCCCCGCCCCATCTCACAACAGACAACCCCCAACCCGAAAATCCGCTCGGCATCTCCATTGGCCATCAAATTACGCTCCTTGGCTACACCTTAACCGCCGACAAACTTAAACCATCCGCTACCCAAGACCAACCCACTGACGCCTCAAACGCTATGAACTCTACAAACTCCCTAACCCTCTACTGGCACGCCGACACCACTCCCTCAGCCGATTACACAGCCTTTCTCCATTTCTTTAACCGCAACGATGAGTTGATAGCCCAAGCCGATGCCCCACCCGCCGCCGGAGCCTATCCTACCAGCCTATGGGATACCGGTGAAACCATCATCGACACCCGCCCCCTACCCGATCTCCCGCCTGACCAATACACCCTCCGGCTGGGCCTCTACAATCCGGCTACCGGCGAACGCCTTCCCGTCGCCAACGCCCCCGATAACGCCATCAACCTACTGGAATTTGCGGTTGATCCATAAGACCAGCCGACCGGTAGCCCTGCACTAAACCGTGGTAGAGAAAAATTAGACAGAATTTACAGGATTATCATGATTTTATTTGTCATAGTTAAAGTAAATCTTGTTAATTCTGTCGATTATCAGCACGATTCTGTGTTTCCACGGTTTAATGTTGCACTACCAGCCGACTTTAGCCTATATTTAATCCCAAAACGAGCCATTGCGGGTCCAAATCAGTTATCGCTTTCGTTTCCTTCTACCATACGGGTCTTGACACTACCGTCGCGAAACTCCGCGCCACCTGATCGACATCCTGATCGGTCGTCGCGAAACTCTGCGCCACCGGATCGACGTCCTGATC
>JAGRBZ010000620.1 GCA_020433805.1 Anaerolineae bacterium | reverse complement strand
TCGATACCCAGATAAGGGTTGCCGTACGCCTGCGACGAAATCGCGCCGGTGCCGGCCTGGGTGTGGCTGCACACCGCCCCCACCGCCAGATATTTACTCGCCACCCCGACCCCCAGCATGTTGGTGCGCGGGCAGCGGCCAACAATGGAAAAGGTGCTTATAGGCGGCGGGTGTTTCTTCATTCAATTTCACCAATCGATAAGAGGGTTTAGGTCGGCAACAGGCAAAGCCCAATGCAGGTCGGGTAATGGCACGGACATTGGGCTTCGGCTCTCTCCAGTAAGAGTCTGATGCTAAATTTCTCCCCATTATAGCGACGGAGCATTAAAAGGGCGTCAAAAGAGCGTTAAAAGAGAGGGGAATGTTGAGGAAAACAAGGCCGGTTGGGGAATGTCGTCAGGATTTCTTCAGCGGACAGTTGGAGAGTATCTTTCAGCCTGAACCGCATTGCTCCCGCTCCGAATGCCAAGCCGCTGCCGTTCTTGAATATGGAGTTGGTCGCAACTGGTGTGGACAAAGTAAAATTCACGACGGGGGAATTGCTGATGTAACCGACGATATGTTTGCATTGCCGCCTGACCATCTGCACACATTTCAATTACGGCAATATGCTCAAGCCGGCGTTGATTATCAGCGGTTGTGTGGGCTTCTAAAGCTTCTATCACCAGCCATTGAGCTGGATGATGCTGACGTACGTCTTGCCAAATCACTTCTTGGGCCTCTCATCAATCTACAAAGTTTGAACAACGAACCACGACACCTGATGGCATGGTTAGCTTGTTCAATATATCCAGACTAATCTTCACGCAGATCCTCGTACACCGTCTCCCGAGTTTCACGCAACTGTTGCAGAATCGCTTCCCGGCTCATTTGGGTGTAGGGATGATGGGCTTGCATCGCTTCCATCAATTGCTCCATCCGTTTCGACCAGGTCGATAACTCAGGATTGATCACCACAATCGCGACTTCGGTTAAGGGCGGCAGCCCCGATAAGGTGACGGTGCCATCATCCCCCACAATTTCCGTAAAATGATACGTTTGCATAGCCGGCTCCTTTCATTTAGAGACAGTTGAAGCGCGGTTGACCTATTTTCATCAATGTTATCGCGCCTTCATGTAAGGGTAGCTTTGCCCACGACCGTGATGAAGGAAAATTAGACAGAATTAACATGATTTACCGAATTATGACAGATAAAATCATGATAATCGTGTAAATTCTGTCGATTATTTTGTCGTTCTGCCCTCATCTACCGTTTCCACGGTTTAATGTTGGCTACCCATGTAGGATTCTATCGTGAAAAGCAGGTTTTGTAAAACGCTTCTTGACGCCCGTTGTCGGGATCAATTAATTCGCTCCTTGCATTTGCTCATTTCTTATAATCGTATACTATTATCCCATTCTACCGACTGAGCCATCTGGAGAGGAACAGCATGAACCCAGCCGAACCCAAACTCAACACGGCCGTCTATATTCATCGGCGGCTGCGTGAGGCGATTATTGAAGGGCAGTTGCAGAGCGGCAGCGCCATCCGGCAGGATGAAATCGCCGCGCGGTACGGAGTCAGCAAGATCCCGGTGCGCGAGGCGCTGGTGCTGCTGGAGGCTGAAGGCTTTGTGACCAGCCAACCCGGTCGCGGAGCCAGCGTGACCGAACTGTCCGCCGCCGAGGTCGAGGAGATCTACCTGATGCGCCTCGGCTTGGAGACGATCCTGCTGGAACGGTCGCTGCCCAACCTGACGCCGCTCGATTTTGCCCGCACGGAAGGCATCCTCCACGCCCTCGACAGCGACAACCTCGACCCGCTGGCCTGGCAGCAGCTTGACCGCGAGTTCCACAGCGGACTGTATCGCGGGGCCAACCTGCCCCGTATTCAGGCCACGGTCGCCAACCTGCACGGCAACCTGGCCCGCTACTACACCGTCTACCAATCGTTCGGCGAGACCTTTCGCGTGCAGGGCCAGCAGGAGCATCGCGCCATTCTCGATGCCTGCCGCCGCCAGGAAAACGCCGAAGCCTGTGACCTGCTGCGCCACCACCTGACCCGATCCTCATCCACGCTCATCGAACAGCTAACGAAATAAAAGACAGCCCTACTTTTGGGGAGAACCTATTGCGTAGTGCGCAGTGCGTGGTGCGTAGTCTGACAATACGCACTACGCACTGCGCACTACGGGCCAACATACCATAGACCGTCAAAGAAAGATCCAAAACCATGAACCAACCCTTCCTCCTCGCCGTCGACATCGGCGGCACCTTTACCGATATAGTTTTGCTCAACCAAAACAGCAACGCGCTGATGGTCGGCAAGGTGCTGACCACCTACCCCGACCCGTCGCAGGGCGTGTTAGGCGGGGTCAAGTCGCTGCTGGCGGCGGAAGCGGTGCCGACCCACCAGGTGCAGCGCGTCATCCACGGCACGACGCTGGTGACCAATACCCTCATCGAGCGCAGTGGCGCTCGCACCGCGCTGCTGACGACCGAGGGTTTTCGCGACGCGCTCGAAATCGGTAACGAGGGGCGCTACGATATCTACGATTTGGGACTAATCAAGCCCACGCCGCTGGTCGAGCGCCGTCTGCGCCTGGAGCTGCCCGAACGGATGGATGCCCAGGGCCGGGTGGTAACGCCGCTCGATGAAGCCGCCCTCCGGCAGGTGTGCGATCACCTCCGGGCCGAGGGCATCGAGGCGGTGGCCGTCTGCTATCTGCACGCCTACGCCAACCCCCGGCACGAACTGACCACCGCCGACCTGCTGAGCCGCCACCTGCCCGCTGTGCCGGTGACGCTCTCGCACCAGGTTGCGCCGGCCATGCGCGAATACCAGCGCACCTCCACCGCCGTCGCCAACGCCTATGTGCAACCGCTGGCCGAGCGCTACATGGGCCGCCTGGAGGCGGGCCTGCACGCGGCCGGGGTCGAGGCTCCGCTCAACATTATGCTGTCGAACGGCGGCACCTGCACCGTCGAGACCGCCACCGCCTTCCCCATTCGCCTGACCGAGTCGGGGCCGTCGGGCGGGGCGCTGGCCGGAGCCTATTGGGGCCAGCGGGCGGGCTATGACGAAATTCTGGCCTTCGACATGGGCGGCACCACGGCCAAAGCGGTGCTCACCGAGAAAGGCGAGTTCGCCGTGGTGACCGAATCGGAGGTGGCCCACGTGCACCGCTTCAAGCGGGGCAGCGGATTGCCGCTGCTGGTGCCGATGCTGCATATGATCGAGATCGGCGCGGGTGGCGGCAGCATCGCCCATCTGGGGCCGCTCGGTCTGCCGACGGTTGGCCCTGAGAGCGCTAGCTCCACGCCCGGCCCGGTCTGTTACGGGCGCGGCGGCACCAACCCCACCGTCACCGACGCCGATCTGGTGCTGGGCTACCTCAACCCCGCCGAATTTGCGCAAGGTACGATGACGCTCGATGTCGAGGCCGCCCGCAGCGCCTTCGAACCGCTGGCCGCAAAGCTCGACCTGTCGCGTGAGCGCGTTGCCTGGGGCGTGCATCAACTGGTTAACGAAAATATGGCCGCCGCCGCCCGCGTCCACGCCGCCGAACGCGGCCTGGATATGCGCCGCTATGCGATGGTCGCCACCGGCGGCGCGGGGCCGGTGCATGCCTGCGGCGTGGCCCACCGCCTGGGTCTCGATACCGTCGTCATCCCGCCGCTGGCCGGGGTCGGTTCGGCCTTTGGCTTTTTGCTGGCCCCCACCGCCTTCGACTTTACGCGCAGCTATCTGGTCAACCTCGATGCCATCGACCTGGCCGACATCAACACCATCCTGACCGACCTGGAAACGGAGGGGCGGGCCATTGTCGGCGCGGCGGGCGTGGCGGCGGAGGATATCACCGTCAGCCGCACGGTCGATATGCGCTACCGGGGCCAGGGCTACGAGGTGCGGGTGCCGTTCGGCAACGGGCCGGTCGATGCCGCCCAACTGGACGCCATTCGCCACAACTTCGAGCAGGAGTACACCCGTTTTTATGGCCGTCTGACCGATGGCGTGCCGCTGCAAGCTGTTAATTGGCGCGTCGTCATCGCCGGGCCAAGCCTCGATTTAAGCACGCTTCAGGCTCCGATGCCGCCCGAGGGC
>JAGRBZ010000619.1 GCA_020433805.1 Anaerolineae bacterium | reverse complement strand
TCATTTTTGTCACCTTTTGTTGGGTTCTCTCTTATTTTACCATACCCACAGGTGACATTTGTCACTATATAGAATTAGGAAGGATGAATTATGAAGGTGTTTTTTATTCATCATTTGTCATCAAACGTCCATCATTCAAGGTGTTTAGGATTAGGGATTAAATGACTTTCAAACATCTCTAGTGCGTAGTGCGTATTGCGTATGATTTTCGTGCCATATGATACGCACTACGCATTACGCATTAGATTATTTCATCACATTGGGAAACTTATTTAATACTGACCCTTAGTCTCTATACGAATAATTAGATAAAGATAGAAACGCTTTTTCAATTTCGGCTACTCAACGGTAATGGTCGTAAGTGATATATAATCTTGATTGGTTTCCACTACCGGCAGACGTTCTAACGTTTCTAATACATACATCCCGATTACTAGACGATATTCGCCCGCCGGGAGTTCCGCCGGTAGCGAGAGTTGCACCATGTCGATGACCGTTTCCCCGGCTGGCCACTCGCGTGTGGGCCAATAGCCACTTAACGGTTGGCTGTCGTGTCCGACCACCAGTGCACTGCTGCTGTCGAGTAGTTGCGTGAAAATCGTGTAGTTTTCCTCTAAAGCGGTGTTCGCTTGCCAATACACGTTCACGGCTAACGGCTGTCCGGCGACGACCGGCTGCGGACTGATTTGATAGCCGCGCAGCACCACCGACTCCCCTAGATGAATATTCTGCTCATTCGGAATAGGCTCATCTTCAGCGAGACGCCGACCAAAATGAATGCTATGGTCGTTGTCCCAAACGCGATGAACATGGTAGTTCTCCTCGACCCAGTCGAGATACTCCGGCAACCAGGGCAATCGCAAACTCCATTGCACGACCACTGGCGAGCGGTAGGTTTCGGTCAAATCGATCATGCGGGCCGAGGTTTGTCGATTGGCCTTGATGGCAACCAGCGCCACATCCCCCAACGGCGGCGGCGTTCTGCGATTGGCCATAAAGATGAGCAGTTGGCTATCGCCCATTAAAAAATCATCCGGTTGGGAAACCGCATCGAGCAATTGCAGCGCTTCCTGCTCACGACCGCCGGTAACGATAGCCGCAGTCGCTTGATTAGCCTTGACCATAGCCGGGATACTGAAAGCCGCTATCCCGATGCCTAGCGCCAATACAATGGCCACAATCAGCGCAGACCGCTGCGTTCGATGGGACCAGTACAACGCCAAATACGCAACGGCTGAAGCCGCAAGTAAAATCAATGGCGGCAGCAGCACCAGAAAATGGTGGGCAAAGAGTGGCGTATGCCAGCCAAGCATAACACAACCCGCTGCTAACCAAACGCTCCAAATCACATTGTAAGGTACATTTTGAATAATCGAGCCTGATGCGGACTGATGGCTTGCCTGGAGTACGTAGCCTCGCACCCAAGCGGCTACAATGCCCAACATCGCCATAAGCCACAGCCCCCAATGGCCGCTGACAAAAGCTTCAAACTGGCTTTGTGTTTCGCTCCACGAACCGGGAATGGCTGCTCGCAAATCGCCACGGAAGCGAATAAGCTGGTCGTAAAGTGCTGCCGGGTCGTACCGCATCAAAACGATAGCAAACGGCACTGCAAATCCGATCAGCCAGCTTAGGCCATCGAACAGATAAGCCGACCAATTTCGATTACGATTCACCAATCTGTACGGGAACGTTCCCTGCTGTGGGCCTCGATACAGCCACACCAGCAAGGCCATAGGCGCAATAACAAATGGGTTTAAGCTTTTGAATACAAAACTCAAACCCAAACATAAACCTGAGGCAAAAAGCCAGCTTCGATACCCGTTTTGTAAAAATAAAAATACCAGCGCAAGCGCCATAACTGCCAGCGCCGTAGCTGGAATTTCGGCCATAACCAGGCGGGAAAAGGTGAACACCAGAGGCGATATTCCGAGCCAAAACAGCGCAACCAGCGCTGCTAGCCTACCTCCGGCCCGATACGCCAGCCCACTCAGCACAATTGTTAAAAGTGCAAATCCCAGAAGCGCGACCCAACGCCCAGCCTGAATAGATTGTCCCCATAGCCGGAAAGCCCAACCGATTGACTCGATAAATAACGGGGCTTGAACCGCCTGGGTTTCGCTGTAGAGCGGATAGCCGTCTACTGCTAGCCGCGCCCACATCAGGTGAGCGCCTTCATCGTTCGATAAGCCAAACGCATCCAGATTTTGGGTGCGCCAGGCAAACAGAATTACAAAACCTACCAGCCACAGCACCCACCACAACCATTTGGACATAACCAGGTTATTCAGCTTTTGCGAAATCGCAAATTCTTCATTAGTCCGCGCAGTATACACCGATTAAACTCCAAGTGAAAGTGAATAGCCTAAGCCATTTTGCGTAATTTTTTGAAAGTGCGCTCTTTTTCACAATTTGTATGGAAATTTTTGGGACTCTTTGGAAAGTTTCAAAACGTTTCACAATTTTGTTTTCTTCTTTGAAGATAAGTTTAGTAGGACAAATCGCTGATTTGTCCGATTTGGAACAAGTCAGCGACTTGTTCTACTGTTTAGTCAGGAACCGGGATTGTGATATGATCGCCGCCGGAATTCACCGGCAGCCGCTCACCTGTGTCAGGTTGATACAAACCGATGTGCAGGGTATAGTCGCCCGGTGGGCGTTCGGCCGGAATGGGAAACTTAACCGGATCGACGACAACTTCGCCCGGCTGCCATAGCAACGTCGGGTAAAGGCCATTATCGGGCGCAGAGTCTTGCTGGCCGTAAACCATCCCATCCGGGCCAATCAGTTGTACAAAACGAATTAGATTTTCAGGTGAAGATAGTGCTTGCCAAACCAGGGTTATTACCACATCCGAGTCCTGGGCCTTTAAAGGCATTAGGTCGCGAAAGCCAAGCAACTGTATCTGATCGCCAAAGTTGGCATCAACGCGCTGAGTCACAGGAGGGGGTTGAAACTGACGCATCATCGGCCCTCCTTCCGGCATCGACCAGATTTGTTCGATGCAAGCCAGTTCGATCAACGTGCCATCGGCAGGTAAGCGCGGAGCGATTTCTGTGGGCTGAGACACAACCGGGCGATGGCGACTGCCGGTATCCCAGACATCCGTACCACTCACAATGCCGAAAGCCAACCGATAGGCGGGCATCGAACGGGTATGCCAGGGCAGCGTATTGAAACGGACGCGAACAACATCACCAACCGGCCACTGCTCAACCGGATACCAGACCAATGCCGGTTGTAAATCGCTGGTGGCACCAAGCGGCTGTCCATTAGCATCGAGTAGATAAAGCACCGGCTGGATTGAAGCGAGAGGCTGCAAGGCTTCCAAATCAACCGTGACCTGAATCTCTTCCTGGCGATCAAAATGGAGGGTGTAACCGTGCAGGCGTACAAGCTGATCGAAATTAACAGGAAAGTCGTAATCGGGAGGGGAGTCGGGGTGCGTGAAGGTGTAGAAAGTGGGGGGAAGATTGGAGACTGGAGACTGGAGACTGGTAACTGGTAACTGGTAACTGGTAATTGGTAATTGGTAATTGGAGTTAAAAAATGGTTGGTTGGGTGGCGTCAGATCAGATTGGTCAGGTATATCTATTCTTTTTAGATGAATGATGCCATCAGATGCCGTGATGAGTTGGTAGTTGTCGTTTGCCACCACGTTCTCTCTTAGAAATTGGTGAAGACCACCGATGTTTTCAAAACTGGTCACATCGAGCACAACATCTTCAACGGGGGCTTTGGCCGGGAATTGGGGATCGGTGAAATAGCCGAAATCGCTGTAGAGGATTTTGCGTTGGGAGAGATGGGGGGCGATGTTCGATTGGGCGAAGGCCGGCGTATCGGGCGGGATGGCAGATAACAGAGTCTCCAGCCCTTGCTGGTGCGATGTAACGGTCGGCCAGATGAAGGGACGAGCAAGCGGCGTGTAACCTCGATGAATATGGTAGGCGAGGGAGAAGGTGAGAAGTAGAAGGGCCAAGCTGAATTGGAAGAAACGTTGATTTTGACTCGTTACCCACGTGCTGATACGGCGCACGGCGTAGATAGCGGATATAAACAAAAAGGGGGCCAAAGGTGCGCCGTAGTGAAAATCTTCGAGCCGCCAGG
>JAGRBZ010000618.1 GCA_020433805.1 Anaerolineae bacterium | reverse complement strand
TTCGATGCCACCAATGCAGCCGCCGCAGCCGGCGAAGATTACGATCCGATTGCCGACCCGAATGTCATCGAAATCGGCCAGGTTCTCTGTATCCCCGCTATGGATGGCGAGGCAGCGGCTGAACCGGCCATGGAAGGCACAGCCGAACCGGCGATGGAAGGCACGATGGAAGCAACAGAGGAAGCCATGATGGAAGCCACCGAAGAACCGGCGATGGAAGCTACTATGGAAGCTACTATGGAAGCTACTATGGAACCGACAGTTGAAGCGACCGAAGAAGCCATGATGGAAGGCACCGCCGAACCTACGATGGAACCGACCATGGAACCGACGGTTGAACCAACAACCGAACCATAAAGAACCCTCTTTAAAGAGTAGAAACGCGCTCGCTATTGAGCAAATGCGCGATAACCTACCAGATTGTTAATCTTAAAAGGGCCGGCGGAGAATGCCGGCCCTTTTTGTATTTCAAACGTCGATAGAACAATCAAACCTTCGGCATCTGCTGCGTGATACAATGGATATTTCCACCACCCAAAACAATCTCTCGGCTTGGGACGCCAACTACCGTTCTATCCGGAAAAAGCGCTTGTAAACGCGAGCGAGCGACCTCATCCTGAGGATCGTCAAAAAAGGGCATCACCACGCCGCCGTTGGCAATATAAAAGTTTACATAGGAAGCTGCCAACCGATCCCCCGACCGGCGGGGCAGCGTTCCCTCAATCTGGTCAACGCCCTGGCTTTCTGTCTCGCTCATATAAAGCGGTCCCGGTTGGTGAACTTTGTGAACTTTTAGCCGTCTGCCACGCGCATCGGTAGCAGATTGCAGCCGTTCGTAAGCATCGACAGAGATTTTATACTGCGGGTCGTTGGTATCATCCGTCCAGGTTAACGCGACTGAACCCGGACGAATAAAACAACATAAATTATCAACGTGGCCGTCTGTTTCATCGTGGTAGACACCACGGCCCAACCAAATAATCATTTCGACATTGAGATAATCTTTGAGATATTGCTCGATTTGGGCTTTAAACAGGTGAGGGTTGCGGTTAGCGTTGAGCAAACATTCTTCGGTGGTAATGAGCGTACCTTGTCCGTCAACGTGAATCGCGCCGCCTTCTAAAACAAACGGAGCCTTATAACGGTCAGTCTTTTCAATCTCAATCACTTTTTGGGCCACGAGATCATCTTGATCCCAGGGAAAGTAAATTCCGCCTTTGAGGCCGCCCCAGGCATTAAATTGCCAATCAACGCCCCGTATCTCATCTTTATCATTGGTGACAAACGTAGGCCCAACATCGCGCATCCAGGCATCGTTTGATGACAGCTCGACCACGCGGATATGGTCCGGTACCCTATACCGGGCATTTTGATATTGACTGCGAGAAACACCTATCGTAACCGGCTCAAAGGCCGCAATGGCCTTGGCAACCTCGACAAACGCCTGTTGGGCCGGTTTGCCACCGAGACGCCAATTATCAGAACGACAAGGCCATAACATCCAACATCCGGCGTGAGGTTCAAACTCACCGGGCATGCGAAATCCGTCTTGTCGAGGGGTTGTTGTCCGTGTGGTCAAGTAACAAACTCCGTGAAAGCTAAAATCTAGGGTAGGATTAATACAACAGCCGGAGGCAAGAAACTCGGCTTTGCTTTGATACTTGGTTTATGCTAAGATGCTCGGCTAAAAAGGACAGATCAACATGGTCAAACTTACTCGGGTTGCCCTTATTCAATGTGCTTGTAGCGACGATGTCGAAGCCAACATCGCCAAAACAGAGCGCTATATTCGCGAAGCGGCGGACAATGGCGCTCATATTGTTTGCCTGCAAGAAATTTTCAACACTCTCTACTTTCCCCAAGAGGTCGATGTCAAACAGTACGAATTGGCCGAAGCGTTGCCCTCACCCACGACGGAACGGATGGGGCAGTTGGCCGGTGAATTAGGGATAGTCGTGATTGTGCCGGTCTTTGAAGAAGCTCAGCCGGGTGTTTATTTCAATAGTACCGTTGTTTATGATGCCGATGGAGCCTATTTGGGCAAGTATCGCAAAAATCACATTCCGGACGGACCGCAATATCTGGAGAAATATTATTTTACCCCCGGTGATCTGGGATATCCAATTTTTAACACGCAGTACGGCAAAATTGCAGTCGGCATCTGTTGGGACCAATGGTTTCCTGAGGTAGCGCGTATTTTTGCCTTGCAAGGAGCCAACATCATCTTTTACCCCACGGCTATCGGCTCCGAGCCGGATCGACCGGATTATAGTTCAACCGAAGCTTGGCAGACAATTATTCGTTCTCATGGAATTGCCAATGGAGTATTTGTGGCAGCGGTCAATCGTGTAGGGGTTGAAGATGCAATGCATTTTTATGGGCATAGTTTTATCAGCAACCCCTTCGGGGATTTTCTAATCGAGGCCGATGATAACGAGCAAATCATTTACGCCGACATAGATTACGAGCAAATCCGTGAATTACGAAATCTTTTTCAGTTTTTTCGCGATCGCCGCGTCGACACCTATGGTCCGCTCTTAAAAAGAGTTATCGATCCCGACCATAGCCAAAGCAGCCGCTAAGAATCCGTTTAAGCAAGCACAAGAGATCGATCCTCTTTTCACGTGTTAAATAAAGCTACATCTGCTGCATCCGGCCTCTACGCTCAGCCTGGCGTTTGCAATTAATGCATAGCGTTGTTTCCGGAAATATTTCCAGCCGTTCCGGATCGATAGTATTGCCACACATTTCACAGATGCCGTAACCCATAACCTCAGCCTGTTGAATAGCGTGATTAATGTCATCTAGCTTACGCTCAAACGTAATAATCATCGCCTGGATTTTATCACGCTCGACCAAATCTGAGGCGACATCATCTACGTCATCAAACTCAATCTCGGCTCTTAGCTCTTTGCGAAGGTTTTCCAATTCAGTTTTTACTTGTTCCCGTTGGTGTTCTAGGGTTTCCAGTTGAGATTTCGTTATTTTTTTGGCCATTCTTGGGCCCTCCTATATTAAGTTGGACTGTTGTATTTTGACTATACAATCAGACAACAGACGCCTAATAAACCTTACGTCGATGTAAAATAAATTTAGCAAACCTTTGGTAAATTTGGGGCAAATTTATACCATAAATAGTTTGATACGTCAACATAACTTCAAATAATTCAGCAATTCTCATTTTAGAACAACTAATTGAGCTTCTAATCTTAAAAATTCTTCAATCGCTCTGAACCGTGGTATAATTCCTTCCATGGATGAGCGAACAGTTTCCCCTGATGGACAACCTTTAGAAAAGTTACAAGAGGCCAGCCTGCGTCCAACCGATTGGGCAGGCTATGTTGGTCAAAGTAAAGTCAAACAAACGGTCCAAATTTTAATCGAGGCCGCCCAGCAGCGCGGTGAAGCGTTGGATCACATTTTGCTGTATGGGCCGCCCGGCTTAGGTAAGACGACCTTGGCCAACATTATCGCCCACCAAATGGGTGTCAACCTCAAAATCACTTCCGGGCCGGCCATTGAGCGAGCCGGTGATCTGGCCGCCATTCTGACCAACCTCCGTCAGGGTGATCTCCTTTTTATCGACGAGATTCACCGGCTTGGTCGCGCCGTGGAAGAGGTACTGTACCCGGCTATGGAAGATTACGCCCTTGATATTGTGATTGGAAAGGGGCCGAGCGCCCGCAACATCCGGCTCAAACTGCCTCGATTTACAACGCTGGGAGCGACTACGCGGCTCGATCTGTTGGCGTCGCCACTGCGTGATCGATTTGGCGCTATCTTCCGGCTAGAGTTTTACAAACCGGAAGATCTGCAGCAACTCGTTACGCGCTCCGCCGAAATTCTTAATGTCCCGATCGAGCCGGAGGGAGCGTTAGAAATCGCCAATCGAGCGCGCGGCACAGCCCGTATTGCCAATCGACTGCTAAAACGGGCCCGCGATTTTGCCCAGGTTCGGGCCGATGGCATTATCACCAAAACGGTAGCCCATGAGGCACTAACCATGCTCAACGTCGATCCGCTGGGCTTAGATGATCTCGACCGCAAGGTTCTACGCTCTATCATCGAAAAATTTGGCGGCGGACCGGTTGGACTGGAAACGATTGCAGCCAGTATTAGCGAAGAAG
>JAGRBZ010000061.1 GCA_020433805.1 Anaerolineae bacterium | reverse complement strand
TTGACTATGCAATCCGTCCCAACTCTTTTTTTCAAAACGTTTTTGCCATTTGTATACCCAAAAAACAGAACGGTTAAGTTCGTTCGCCACTTCCTTTGGGGTACACCCACTCCTGAGCAAATGGATCGCTGTTTTTCTTTCTTCATACGCCGTTGCTGTAGACATTGTTCACCTATCTCCAGTCTCATTGAGATAGATGAGATTTTATCACCTTTTGTACGATGTATTGATGGTTTCGATGTTATGCCTTTTTACGATCTATTGATGGTTTGCTATGTTAGTTTTTTACGATGTATTGATGTACGACAACTACGTTTTATGAATCGTTGTGGCGAAAAACTAATGACACTAACATCTCTAATCTCCAGTCTCCAAAACAAAGGATTACTTTGTGTGTGAGCCTGTTATCATGACTTTACTATGCCATTAGATAAGTTTAGCGCAAAACGATCATTTATCAATACAGTAAAGGATCATGATGATTACTGTCCAAAAGATCAGGTTGAACCTGTCAATCGATTACCTGGTCGGGTGATAGTTCGCCTTATACGGCCTCCACAATGCCTCCATGATCGGTTCGCAATCTGTTCACAATCGAAATCTATACTCCGTTCATATGTGGCATTTGGCATTCAATGAAAGGATAACAACCATGAACCGCAGAATTATCTTAGGGATTTTATTGGCGCTGGTGTTGATTTCCGGCGTTGCTAGTGTGGGGATGGACAATCGCGGCAAGGTTTTTGAGGCGATGCCGCTGGCTCAGTGGCAGGAGACCATTGGAGTCAACCTGTTCGGCACAGTCAAAGTCACGCAGGCCGTTGTGCCGTTTATGCGCGAGCAAAAATGGGACGGATCGTCACCATTTCCAGCAACCTGGTCGTTGATAGTATGATTGGCTTCCGGGCCGTATAGTACGCTGAAATCGGCGCTTTTCGGCTTTACGGCCAACCTAATCTACCCATCTCTTAATCTCCTTTTGTTGTTCATTGATAAAGAAGAGCTGAGTAGAATATCCTCTATCTCTGACGACCGTGACACTGCTTGAACTTCTTGCCGCTGCCGCAGGGGCAGGGATCGTTGCGCTTGGCTGTAGCAAAGGTTTGTTGTAGTCGTTCTTTATCTTCAGCGGTCATTATCGCCATAATTTCGGCTGGGGGTCGCCGCTGATTGAGCAAGCCGGCCATGATTTTCATCGGGCGGTCAACATGGTTGAAGAACTGTTTGTAGCCGGCGCATAAATAGTTTAACCCGGCTTCGCCGTCGGGGGTGGTGATGAATCGATTTTTGGGGCAGCCGCCGTGGCATGCAAAACGCACTTCGCATTCGCGGCAGTAGCGGGGTAGGGTAGTCTGTTTGTCGAGGCCAAATTGACGCTGTTTGTCTGAGGCAATTAGCTCGATCATATGATCGCTTTGGATATTGCCCAGCCGATAATCCGGCTCGACGTAATGATCGCAACTGAACAGATCGCCGTTGTGCTCCAGCGCCAGCGCCGTGCCGCAGGTTGGCGCAAAGACGCACACGCCGCCCGGCTGCCCGACCCACGCGCCGAGCGCCACGTCGAACATCTGCACGTAGACCTGGCCCACGTCACGCCGAACCCACTCATCGAAAATCGTGCTGAGGAATTCGCCATATTTGTGAGCATTGACGGTTCGATTAGTAATTTTGGAACCGGATTGCTCGTAGAGCGGTCGTTCGCCGCCGTCTCGTTCGCTCCAGCCGATATTGGCCAGTGGTAAAATCTGCGGCGTTGTTCGCTCGACAATGGGGATGAATTGAATGAATTGAGTCTCCAGCTCATCGCGGAAGAAACGATACACGCTTAAGGGATGATCTTGATTGGCGGCGTGAACGGTACAGAGAATGTTGTATTCGACACCGGCTTCTCGCAGCAGCCGCCAACCGCGCATGACCTGGTCGAAGGTGCCGGCCCCGCCTTTGTTGACCCGGTAAGCGTCGTGGAGTTCGCGCGGGCCATCGACACTGAGGCCGATGAGGAAATCGTGGGTTTTGAAGAATCGGCACCAATCGGCATCGAGCAGGGTGCCGTTGGTTTGGAGCGTGTTGAGAATCTTCATCCCCGGACGAGTATACTGCTTCTGGTAGTCGATGGCACGTTGGAAAAAACCTAAGCCCATCAACAGCGGTTCGCCGCCCTGCCAGGCGAAGGTGACTTCGTTGACCCGCTGCGACTCGATGTATTGACGGATGTAGGTTTGCAGCAGGTCGTCGGCCATGCGAAACCGGCTGCCGGGGTAGAGCATCTCTTTGGAGAGGAAATAGCAATATTTGCAATCGAGATTGCAGATGGCCCCGCTCGGTTTGGTCATCACGTGAAAAGCGGGAGGCAGGTTGGCCGAAAATTCGACAGACATAGGCATGTGCAAAATAAACCCTTAAGGTCCGATGTAGTTACTTCTTGAACAATGTTCACTGTATAGTTACAGTCTATTTTGTCAAAAATCCCTGCAATTGTTTTTTCATCGCCTTTGGCGTTTGCTTCCATGAGCTGAGGAAAATAACCGCTTTACAAATAGTAATGAGTCGCTCCTTTTTACAGAGCGGCTCATTACATCCACAGCTGCTACAGATTTTAACTCGATTTTTATGCTATCTGTAGCAGCTGTGGATTTTGGAATTATAAGGATTTATCAGTTGGTGCGGTTACTTTGACGGTAATCGCGTATGGCCTGCCGCAAATCTTGGCGGGCTGTTCTTAGGGCTTGGTTAGCATCTTGGAAAGCACGATTGGCTGATTCTAGGGTGTCGCGGGCCTGTTCGGGGTCGGTTACTTCACCGTCTTCGTCAAATCCGGCTTTGTCAGCGAGTACTTGAGCGGCCTCATCGTATTTTCCTTGCGCTTCAGCGATTGCGTTTCGGAAATCGGCCAAAGCTTCTTCTAGAGCCGTGGTGTCTTTGCCGGCATCATTTTGATCTTGAATAATTTCTTCAACCAGGTCGGCGGCCGATGCGACATTGTCGAGGCGATCCTCAAGCACATCCAGCCGAATAAGTGATCGCTTCAAGCCATATTCCAACCGGTTGTAATCCCGCTCCGGGGTTTGGGCAGCGGCAGGGCTAACCCAGACACCCACTAACATGAACAAAGCAACTATTCCAAAAAGCGATTTGGTAACAAAACTTAACGATTTCACAGTGACATATTCCTTTCAACGTGATTCAAGCAAAAGTTTATTGATTAGATTTAGTCACAGTGTAAATCGCAACTGTTATATGTTTATTTTGAAAATGTAAAAATTTTGCAAAATCGGGCGGCTGCGAAGCGGAAAGCTGTAAATAGAGGTTTTATGGAGCTTAGGCAGTTCGAAGGAAAAAATCACCCAGACATTGGGCAGCCAGACAATAAAACATAATGCGTAAAACGTAAGGATTTTAGCAAGAACCATGCTTTACGTTTCACGTTTTATGTTTTAGCCGATTGGGATTTGGGTGATTTAAATTTTGGAGTTGCCTTACAGTTGGATCGAGAGTACCGTGGAACGTAGGACGTGCGATGTGTCTATCACGCCCCACGTTCTACGTTCCACGTGCCGCGGCTTAAGGGATAACCTCAATCACGTTGCTTGTCGTATCGGTTAAGCTGTCTTGATTGGTGATAGTCAGTGTACTGGTGTATATACCGGTCGTGGTGTATGTATGGGTAATTGTCATGCCGGTCGCTAAAGTGCCGTCACCCAGACTCCATTGATAGCTCGTAATTGGAGTAGAAGATTGTGATGCGCTGGCGGTGAGCGTAACAACCTCTCCGGCGACAACGGAGCTTGGCCCGGAAATGACGGCCATCGGCGGAGCGGACGGTGCCGCTGCTTCGATTTGAATCGTGTCTTGGGCTGTATCGGTGAGGATATCTAGATTGGTAAGGGTCAACTGGATAGGATATACGCCCGCGGTCGTGTAAACGTGGGTTACATTTGCGCCGTTCGCCTGAGTACCATCGCCGAGTTGCCAGGAATAGAGCGTGATGGGGACGCTTGACAGCGAGTCTCCGGCAGAGAAAGTAACGGTTTGCCCCTCTTGCGCTGAGGAGGGACCACTGATTACCGCTATCAGCAGCGGTTCATCGGTGGGTTCCGATGTGGCGGTGGGAGTCAAGGTCGGTGTGGCGGTAGGTGTGATCGTGGCGGTCGCTGTTGCTTCTGAAGTCGCCGTCACGGTTGGGGTAGGCGTAGTGGTAACTGTGGCGGTCACGGTTGTCGTCGCGGTTACTTCTTCTGTTGGCGTCATCGTGATGGTTAGCGTCGGTGCCGTAGTTGCAGAAGGCGATACAGTCGCGGTTGTGGTAGCAGCAACAGTTTCCGTTGCTGCGGGTGTGGTAGCCGATGGCGTAGCTGAGACGACGGCCGTCGGGCTTGTGTTACCTTCTACTTGAATGATTTTGTTGGTGGTGTTGCTTAATCCCTCTTGGTCGGTGACGGTCAGCCGGAGGTTATAAAAAGCAGGTGAGTCGTAAGCGTGCGCGGTGGTTACGCCACCGGCAATCCAGCCATCGCCAAAGTCCCAATCATACTTGACAATCCCATTTTCCGAGGTTGAGCCGCTGGCATTAACCGTGATGACTTCGCCGACTGTCGCTGTATCGGGGGCACTGATAACCGCCACCGGAGCAGGTTCTTCGTTGATGCGAACGGTTGTGTTGGTGCTGCCACGTAGGCCTTTATCATCTACCAACGTTAGGTTGACGCTGTAGAGACCGGGTGATTGAAATGTATGGCGAACGCTCTTCCCATTGGCGCTCGTACCATCGCCAAAATTCCAGATGTAGCTGGTAATGGTATTGGCCGACTGTGACCGGCTGCCATCAAAACTGACCGCTTCCCCTACTTGAGCGGCAGAAGGCGCGTCGATAACCGCAATTGGCGGCGTGTCATTCTGGAGATCATCCTCGATGTCTATGTCAACAGTGGTTCGGTCGGTCAGTCCGGCGCTGTCGCGAACGGTGAGTCGAACGCGGTAGGTGCCGGGCGAAGTATAGGTGTGATTGACTTCTTTGCCGTCGGACTCTTTTCCATCGCCAAATTCCCACTCATAATCAATAATAGGATTGTCTCCCCGACGAGAGCGACTGCCGTCAAACTTGATCGGCTGGTCGACTTCTCCTTCTGAGGGGCTGCTGATGACGGCCAATGGCGGATTATCCGGCTCGTCATCTTGGCGCTCCCACCACACTTCGGCGCGGGCAGTGCCGGTTCGTTCGTAATACTCAACGCGTAGGTCGCGCACGCCGCCGTTAATGTTGTGTTCAATTTCAACAACGCCGCTGTCGCCATCTTGCCAGTTATCATAAATAATGGCGTTATCAACCCAAACGCGCATGCCGTCATCAGAGCGAACGCGTAAGATGTAGTCGCCTGCCTCAAAATTGAGACGGCGAGTCCAACGCACAGAAAAATCGTTGTCTTGAACGACATCGGCCGGTGAACCTTCGCCCCAATTATAATTAATGCTCGGTTCGTTGCGAACGAGCACCGGGGATCCCATCAAATCGCGGTTGTTGTAATATTCCGCTTTCCAGTCGGGGAAGGTGTCTATCCGTTCCCAACCGAGAATAGCCAGCGCTCCGCCGGTTGCCTCGAAATATTCCATTCTGATGTTGTGGGCTCCACTGGTTAGATAAATATCGCGACTGTAGGTGGCAGGGGCGGACTCACGCCATTCGTCGATTAACAGGTTATCATCAACCCACAGTCGAACGCCGTCATCGGCACGGACGTAGAAACGATAGGCTCCGGCTGAAAAATCGAGCTGGCGCGTCCAGCGGGCCGAAAAGTTGTCTGCCGGTAGTTCGGGGGCGGGGGCATTCTCGCCCCAATCGAAACTGACGGCGACATCATTGCGGACGAGAACCGGATCACCGCTTAGGTTGCGATTGTTGTAATATTCGCCGCGCCATTCGGTAATGACAATGCCGGGTACAGGAGTGGCCGTTGGTTGCGGTGTAGGAGCCACGGTAGGTGCCGGTGGTGCTGTCACAATTGGTACGTTTTCGATGTTTTCCGCCGTGGCAAATTGGGCCGATACCCAACCATAATCGCTTCTAGCGCTGGGATAAAGGATCTGCCACCAAGTGCCGTCGGCATTGCGACCGGTGATTTCAACACTCTGGCCGTAAAGGAGAACACCTATAATATCGTATTGAACACCGGGACCACTGCGCACGTTGAGGTCGGTGTTAACCGTAAGCTGGGCAACACTGGGCGGCGGCGGTGTGGCGGTCGGTTCCGGTTCGGGCGGTGGGACAACTTCGTCAGGTGCCGAGGGGGTTAGGGCTGGAATGTCGGCCGGACTGCTGATGGTCAGTAAGGCCTGGGCCGAAGTCCGCTCGTCGTCGGTTTGGGCTAAGACCGGCACAGGGCTTTCATTCAGCCAACGAGGATCGGAAGGTACGATAATATCGACGCTGAAGCTACCCTGCGGATCCACAATAGCGCTGTTAACCACGTACCGAGGCGGTGTGATCGGTACAAAATAGATGGAGATGTGGCTGCCGACCGGCCAGCCATCGCCCTGTACCGTAACCGTACTGCCGGCTGAGCCGACACTGGGCGAAAGCGACAGAGACGGCCCCCCTGTCGTTGGCTCTGTGGTAACAAGATCGCTTACCTCAGAAGGCTGTTGGTTGCCAAAGAAAATGCTGCCTAAAACAGCAAACAAGACAACTGCTGCTGTTAAAAGGGCAACAAATATGCCCAGCAGGGTCAGTTCAAGTTTAGACCAATTTTCTAATAGACGTTGCAATGGGTTGTTGTTCATGATAGCCTCTTTCCTCGCTTGCAGGTAACTGTATTCACTGGACGTCGATGGGCGAGTAAAAGTTCCGACGCGGTTGTCTAATTATACACAAGAGTGCGAAATAATTGAACAAAAAAAGCCGATCGTCGTTGATCGGCTTGACTAAAAGGCTGATTGAACCTGTGTCACGGTATTAAATTTCCCTTCATTATTCACTTAGCGCCAGGCAAGATGGAAACATATGGTCAGCCGCCCGTCGATTACCGGCAATAGGGACATTCCTAAATGTGGCATTATCCAGCAATGCTTTCACGTCCGGGTCTTCGAAGGGTGTTCTTGATGCTTCCACAAAAACAACGAGAAAATCAATGTCACTTTCGCTTTGCTGTAGCTTTTGGTCATCGACCTTGTGCCGAACGGGTACAATATTGATCTCAAGCTCTTGGGTCAGTAAACTAACGGCTGACCCAATGGTGTAGATCTCATATTCAGCTAAAAGGTCGCGGTTGAACTTAGCCCAATCTAACAGTTCGGGCATACGTTGTTCATCAGCAACGAGTGCAATCCTCTTCTTCCTAGATTCCATTTCAAAGTCATCCTTAAGTTGATTTTAGTGGCAGGCCTTAATAGAACATTTTATGATATAGTATCTCCCTCTTTAACTCTTAAACTTAACACAGTAATGTATAATTTTTGTAACAAAAAAGTATCAATTGCGTAGTAAAACCTCCTTCTCCTTCATTTAGATGGCCTTGCTTGGGTGACTGGTACTTATTGATGTAAGTTCAGCTTGAATTTTAATGCAATCTGGCGTTACAAGGCCAAGTGCCGGTTACCTGAGATTTGTTGTGAAGCTAAATTTCCGCCCCACAAGGGCGGAAATTTAGCTTACAGTGCAGCCATTTCGGCATTATCAAAGTTGCGGTCATAGTAGCTCATATACTGTACTTTGTTTTCCAGAGCGTGGATGACAGCATAATTAAAGTTGACCTTTTCAAAGCGTTGGGCACTACCCAAACCACCGGGGCTGAAAACATTGATTTCCATCAACTTATCGCCCACAATGTCCAACCCGACCAAAAACATACCGTCTTGAACCAGTTTAGGCCGCACAATTTCAGCCACTCGCAGCGCGACATCATCGATCTCGGCGCGAGCAATACTGCCGCCAGCATGGACATTGCTGCGAATATCATCACCGGTGCGAATGCGTCGAAAAGCGGCGTACTTTCCTTTGTAACGCAGTGGCGAACCGTTCATCAAAAACAGGCGCGTATCGCCCTCGGCAGCGGCTGGCAAATACTCTTGGGCGATAACGTAACCGTGATGACCCACAGCCTCTACCATTTGGTTGAGATTAGACAGATCATTGGGCGTAACCAGAAAAACGCTCTGTCCACCCGACCCTTGCAGCGGCTTGAGCACAATCTTGCCGCCGACCTCTTTGGCGAAAGCCTTCACCTCAGCCCGATCGCGGGTAATCAACGTTTTGGGGCGCACCGACTCCGGGAAGGATTGGAAATACATTTTATTTTGGGCCTTGGCTAAACCGTTGGGGTCGTTGAGGACAATCACGCCGTGCCGCATCGCCATCCGGCCAAAGATAATGCCGGCCGACTGCGCCCAGGGGCGCTGAACATCTTCCGCCGGGTCGTTGCGCAGCAGCAGTACGTCCAAATCATCAACTTTGATCCGCTCTTTTTTAGCCTTTGTGCTTTGTAGATCACGCAGATAACTATCGGTGGTGCTATACTTTTTGGCCGGAGCCGAGCGTGCCCGTCCGTAGATGGCGCCGTCGGGTGCGTAATCGAAATCGGCGACGCTCATAACCCAGGCCTCATGGCCCATGTTGATGGCGGTCATCCCCAAGCGCGTGGTGGTATAGCCCTTGCCTTCGGTCATAATGTTATTGACGACAAATCCTATTCTCATGATGTTTTTTGTTTCCTTTCGATTAAATCTAATAGAGATGTACTGTTACGTAGTTTTTCAATTTTGATTGCTGTGTCTTGAGATTTCATGTAGCGCGGATAAAGCGGCGTGGGCCGTAAAACTTGCCGCCATTGTAACTCTTTGATGATAGGAATATGATCAGAGGCAATTTTACCGACAAACAGCGGATCGAGTTGGCCACCATCTTTGATATACTTCAAGACAGCTACCAAGCCCCGCAAATAAATGGCATCTTTTGTTAAGCCGCCGCCCCGATAAATACGCATAACAATCGTAAATGCCGTTCGTTGGGCAAAACCAAAGGTGTGGTGTAGCTCTCGAAAGGTTTCGATGAAAGATGCGCCTTGAATAAGGAATTGAGCGGCCATGACCCGCCCGGCCAACAATCGCAACCGGGGCCGGCTTAAACCGCCTACAAAATATTCAGACAGGACGGCGATGCCTTCTTGCAGCTCTTCATAGCCGGCCAGACCGGTGTATAACTGCTGAAAGGGCTGGGCCGACCCGTTGAAATAGGTAAGCAGATGGGTACCCACTTCATGCTGAATCAACGCCTCGACTCGCGAGGCCGGAATTTGGCTTTGGCGGCTAATCAGCAAATTGCCTCGTGAAACCATCAATCCGGCGACATCATCACGAATCTGAATGGTGGCCGATATATCCGGGTAGAACTGCCGGTAATATTCAATTTCGCCTTTGGCCCGATCGGCAAAGGCAGCGGCGGTGAAGTAGCTCTGACCGTTTCTTTCTCGGCTGCGGGGGGGGATTTTGGTGAGAACTTCGCGCGCTAACCGCTCTAGATCTTCGCTCACGCCGCCAAACAGTTGTAGGCTGCCATACAAGAAACGACGCGTGCCGCGATCGTTCAGCATCGTCAACTGCCGGTCGAGTTCGTGGCGCTTTTCTCGAAATAAGAAGGCCAGCGTCGGGTCCTCCACGCGCTCGATAGGCACTTGGAAAAGTTTTCGTTTGAGCAGGGCCGGATCGACCGGCACCGGACGGTAGTAAAAAACGGGTGATCGTTCAAAATGAGCCCGCTTAAACTGGTTCCAGGCCAATTCCGAATTAACCGGAGTGACTTGCAGCAGAAATTCAAATGCGTTGCTAATTTCGGCCAACTGCTTATCAACATTCCAGACTGCTTTAACCAAAGCGCGACGTCCCAACGCCTGATAGTTAGGCGGATGATAGGTGGTTTGGGTGCGCGAAAATTCAAAAAACGTTCGTCTAAAAGCGCGGGCAAGGCCTCGATGGAGCGTGCGCAGCACCATCGGGAAGATGGTGTTGGATTTGGGATTTTGATAAACAGGATCAATCTCAAGCCCCAATAGGTAGCAGTTTGATTTGCGGGCAACTGTCGATGACAGCAGCATCGACATTTGAGAGGGTGCCCGCTTTTTACGGTCGACAACCTCAACGGAGGCCGGCTGCCGCTGAATTTTTATTCGGCGGAGTGATTTGGTTAATGCTTCGATTGTTGTGGTCGGCGGTCGAACGTGAGACGTAACCACCTTAAAAGCAGGTTGCAAAGGCCCTACATTCCCATTATTCGATTGACGGGGAGGCGCTGACCAGATTTCGACAATCAAAAAAGCTTGAAATTGCGAGGCCAGCGTTTCGGCTATAACCCGTACCAAAGCGGTTGTCCCCGACTTTTGACGCGGTTCTCCGCAAATAATAAGGTGGGAGGCTTCACCCGTGACAAGCTGTTCTGTGCCGACATCCGCTGTTTTAATCGGCTGGCGATAGACACACAAGAACGGCAGAGGGCGGTCGATGTGCAGGCGACCATGCTGGGGTAGATTGTGCCGAACCTGCTTGCCCTGAGACAATAGTTTACGGATTTTTTCGATTTGCTCAGCCGTTATAACTTCGGCTTCATCATTGTGTAGTTGCGTATCGCTACTCACGTTTGAATACCCTACTTATTCACTTGCAATGCTTCGAGTACACCCGGCACGGTCGATGCCAGGGCTTGTTCAATTGCCTCCAGGTGCGTCGGGTCGGGTTCGCCGGTCCACTCATCCATAAAAAACTTTTTGAATTCAATCGCCAGAACGCACGCCGATTGCGGAAAGTTGGCATGCGTCCAGCGTGCGAAGTTTCCGCCCTGGAATTTAACATTTTCGCGCACGTCCAGATGGCCACCCAAATAGTCGAAAGCGCGTAAATCGGCCATAAAGCGATCCACAATATGGCCCCATCGGTCGTGATTCACACTGCCGGTACCGATATTAACCTCCGGGTTTTCCTCCGGATTGGCCAACGGCCCGTCAGGCCCCTCGCGGCGATGATTGTAGCTATGCAAGTCAAAAACAACAAAGCGCCCGAATTTTTGTTCAAGCGCTGTAAAGAGCTGCTGCGCGGCAGCATAAAAAGCATCATATTGTTGGAGTGAGCGTTCGACAATCGACTCAGGCGGTTTCTCGTGCCAAACATGCAGGCCCCAGGCATCTTCCGGCACAATGTAGACAGCCTTGTCGCGTGGACGGTTGAGGTCGACTTCGAAGCGCGAGTGCAGGCCGATTAGCCGGGTGTCGGCTACGGTTGCCCAGCGGCGCGTAAAGGGGTCTTCTTCGCGAAGGCGTTCTGGTTCAGAGAGTTTCATCAGCGTGGCAACCTCAGGCCGAACAGCGTGTCCGTCGTGAATGGCCGTAGCCACGAGTGGGCTGTCGCCCCTATGTAATTCCCAAATGGTTAAATCTGTCATGATTTCATCCAAATTATCAGGCCAGCGCATAAACGCGTCCCTCACCAGGTGCGAGCGAGGCTACTTTATAATGTTTACCGTTGTAAACAAGCGTTTTATCTTTATCCGTGATGCGGCTTACTGTTGAATATTCACAACGCCACGGGGGCAGCGGATCGACGTTTGGAATAGTCGGAATACCGAAGCTAGCGATAGGTTGATAAGGGTCGCTATTGGCGACGAAAATGTAGTTGGGATTATCATCTCCCTGTGTCCAGGCCAGCAGTTTGCTCTCGCCAAGTGCATCGGGGCGAAGTAACCAGCGCACAGGTCGGCCAACAATGTTCGGCCAAATCGCATCGGCATAAAGTTTGAGGCGGGTCAACGTGCTGTACAGATGGCCGTTCTTACCCCAAATATAAGGGCCGCTCGTTGCTTTTGGCCCATCCGATTCCTGAAAAACGTAGAGTTTGGTGTAATGCTCGTTGGGGGCCGGATGATAATGCACATTGCGCGTTTCAAAACCAAGGCCCATATAGCTGGACATATCGGTTAAAAAGAGGCCAATAAACAAGCGTAAGGCATTGCCGGTGCGATAGAATTCATCGAAGCGAGGGTCGTCTTTATCGGCGGTCATCAAAGTGAAGCAGGGCGCGCACTGACGGGTTTCAAGTAAGTCAAGATAATAGTTAAGGCGCTGAAGAAATTCTTTCGAACCAACGACCGTCGATTGCAGATCGCCTAAGGTTGAGTCGGCATCAGAGGCTTCGAGGTGGTCGATTTCTTCGCCATAGGTCATTACGTCGCGAGGAGCCAAAAAGGTTTCGGCGAAATAGCCAAAGTGGGATACCCCGTGATCATCCTGAATATAATGCTTGATCGCGCCCAAAATGTCGTAGTAGCTGTCGATGACGTCCGGTACGCCGTGAGGCCGCATCTGCACGTGGGCCATATCGCCGCGCATAAAATCGAAGCCGTAGCGGTGCTGCACCCGGTAATATTGGTCGCACACGTACTGCCACACGGCTTTGCGAGGCCGGCTAAAGTCAATTTCCCAGTTGGTGTTGTCGTCGATGCGTTCATAGAGTTTGTAGCGGCCAAGCGGTCCGAAGACGCGCGACATCGCTTGCGGTTGCGTAATAAGATAATCGCGCCAAACCAGGCCATTCGCATCAACGATGCGAGCTTGGTCTTGATCATTAACCTTGAGACCGCGATAGGGTGGAGCCATCGTACCCGGTACCGGCTCGAAGCCGTAGCTGAAGAGGTACTGCACTAACATCACCCGGCGGACCTCACGTCCGGCGTGGTCTTCCTGGCGGCCAAATAACAGATGCAATCGCTTTTCTTCCGAAACCGTATCGGCAAAGAGCTTTTCTACAGTGTCGGGTACGGTTTCATCGGCCACAGCCGGGCCGTTTTTATGAAGAAACTCCAAAATCTTCTGCTCCACGACTTCGTGCAGGTTGGCCGAATGATCGATGATGACGGTATCTTGCCGCCGTAACCATTCAAAATAAGCCGGATAGGTCAGTGCAATCTGTGAGAAACGGTCGGTGTGGGGGATGACATCCATGCCCACATTTTTGCCCAGGGTATGAAGCAGGTTGATGACGGCCCGCAATTGCTTGTCGATGGTATCGAGTTCGGGCCGCAGCTCGGCCAGTTCGGGGCTAAAAAATTCGGGGTTGAGGTTCCAACTGCTGATGCCATACATACTGCCGACTACGCCCGGCTCCCAGATGGGTAAAATATGAACGGTATCTTGAGCTTGTGACAGCGTCAACGCATATTTGACGATGTTCCAAAAACTACCGACCGTGCGAACGTTGATCCCTACCATATTGGTCGTTTTCAGCCAGCGGCTATCTTTTTGAGCTGTCGCCGGAGCCTGGATCTCGGTCGGGATGGGATTAGGAACAGCATCGGGGTCGGTATTGGTCGGGTCGAGAGCAATATCCAGTCGATTGCCTAACCGACGGCGAAGAATATGCAGCGTTTTTTGTCCTGTAAAGCCAACAGCCTGTTCGGGCAGTAAGCCGGGTACAAAGGAGAGGTGGCCCTGCTGGTAAGCATCGAGATAGGGCTGAGACCGATCTTCGGTCTGCCAGTAATCGAGGTACTCTTGATAGACTTGGGGTAAGCTGTCGACTTTGAATTCAGCCACGCTGATGCTCCTTATAAATTGCGGTTAGCGGAGCCGACAGTACTGGTAAAAGATGGTTATCCTTGGATCGCCACTGTCGGTCGGATATGAACGCTTCTAACACAATGTCGTATTTTGTAGGGATACTCCATTAAGTTAGGCCATAGGTATTTCAAAAAGTGACCGTCATATACCTATATGACGGTCACTTTATTTTATTACTGTGAGGCGGTTAATCCGAGATTGCCGAACCTGACAAACGCACTGGAAAAGGTCTACTCTTGTCACAACGGTGTTAACTGCCTCAGTCTACATCAAAACAGTGTTTGAGTCCAACTTAGAAATTACTGAGGATAGCGCGTAATTTCTTTTCTAATACTTCAAAAGAGAAATATTCTTGGGCTAACGCATAATTCTTCTTAGCCATTTCCTGCACTTGCTCGGGATCAGCCAGCAGTGCCTGGGTTTTTTCCACGGCTCCGTCATCGACAAAACCGTCTAACTCAACAAACTCAAAGCCAAGCGGTCCAATATCGGCGTTATAGACAGGATAACGGTTGATCACTATCAGCGAGTTGAAGTAGATGGCTTCCAGCAAAGCGTTGCCAAAACCTTCGTAAATGCTAGGATAGGTCACCAGATTGGCATGGGGATAGGCATCCCACAGCGAATAGATTTTATGTCCGTTGGCGGTCGAGCGCTCAGTATGAATGAGATGATCGACTAATTTGAGGTCAACCCGTACCATTCCAGCTTCACGTTTAAGCCAGCGCCAATACTCCAGCCCTTCGTCTGAAGCTTGATGCGTAATAAAAATCTGTTTTTTCGGAATATCCAGCCGACTAACCAGCCCCAGCGCCATTTCGATGCCTTTGCGCTGAATAACCCGCGTAGGCTGCAAAATAAAGAGTTCATCGGCTCCCAAATTCAAGGCCTCGCGAAAATCCTGATTGTAGGCGTCAACTTCCGGCGGCGGTGTGGCGAAGTCATGCACATTAGGGATAACTTCAGACGTGATTCCCCGCCGACTTTTAAGGCGATTTTGAGCAATACTGTTGATGGTTACGTGCTGGATAGTCGGCAATTTGGCCGGGAAAGCCGTATCGAGCAGATCTAAAATATTGTTGGTTTGGTAGCGTTGGCGTTCCCAGAATAAGTCGTGGTGATGGGCGATGGTATCGATGCCCAGTTCAGCGATCAATCCGGTGAGAGCCACACCCAGGGCCAAATTCATAGGGATAGTCAGCGCATTTTCTACAATAATAACGTCCAGTTTATTAGAGCGAATAAATTTCCGCAGCGGGGTACGTATTTTATCGGCCTGGGTATAAATATCGCCAACCAATTTGCGGCTGTCTACCTGATCACGATTGGAACCAAAAGCCCGTTGGCTAACGCTAATGGCCGATTTATGGTCAAAGTGCAGCTCAGGGATAAGAGCGCCACCGGCGGCATAGCCACCAAGTTCGCCGGCACAGAAAAAGGTTTCATGGCCCATCCTGCGGAGCACATGCATCCATTTTTCTACCTCAAGCGATACACCATCGGTGCCATTGAGTCGTGTTGAGATAAAGCCAATTCGCATAAAATTTCCTTTCTTGTGCAATATGAAGTTTTCTAAATCACTGTGTCAAGAATAAAGCGTGACGGGTAAGCCAGAGATTGTGAATGGATGGGCCTTAAAGTTTTACTTTTACCACATTCCACGCATACGAGAATACGCCCTCCTGTTACTACCTTGTACGGCTGGGGTAACGGGGGCAGTTGCAACAAATTTTGGTTTCAATTGTTAAATAATACCATCGAGCCGGTAATTTTGTCTACTCACTTTATTTGAATATCTTTTCCGGAACCATTCTCCGGAACCATTCTAATGAACAAGCGTATGAAATTGCTATGAAAAGCCTATTAAACCTGTGTTAAAAAAAGCTATTTGTATCAATTTCTACAGACAAGTAAGACTGAAACTAAAACAGCGCTTTGATGCGGATTGACAAGGCAAGTAAAATGTGATAACATTCACAATGTAAGTGCGTTGCGGCCCTCGCAGCGCACTTTTTTGTTTATTGATAGGAGTAAATCATGTTCTACGACATTCTCAGAATCTTGATGTTGATTGTTGGTACGGCGGCCATTTATATGCTTGTGGTCAGTACTCTACAAGTTCCGGAGGCGGTCGCCGCACTGCCGGCTAGGGTTCTCAACACTTTAGAAGCCATTGGCGGCTTGTTGATTGTTGGTGCCTGGCTTGTTCCTCCGGCCGAATCGCTTACCGGGGCCTTAGCCTTGATCGGTTTGCTGTTTCTCATCACGCCAACAACAGCGCGTAAACTAAGCCAGGCTTATGCCGAGCTGGCTGAGATGCGCTAACGTTCCAATCGCGTAACAATCTTATAAGAAAACAGAATTATCAAAAAGACTGAGATAGTCTGTTATAGACTTTAAAGACGCTCTACCCTCTTGTTTGGTTGGAGTGTTTTTTGTTGTACTCCTTTCCCTCCCAAAATCATCCCGCAAATAAACTCCTTAATAAACTTTTGGGCAATGACTCCGCTATAGTTTACTGATAAACTGAAATTAGAAATGTGATACAGAACAACCTTTTCATGCATATACGAGAATAGGAGGCTATCTATGAGCGCCATAATACCCAACAAAACGATTATTCAGGTTAAAGATATTGTCAAAAAATATGAGGTTGGCAACAACGAAGTCACCATTCTCAAAAGTATCTCGTTCGATGTCCACCAGGGCGAGTTTGTTTCGATTGTCGGTCCATCCGGCAACGGCAAATCGACTTTGCTCAACATGATCACCGGCATCGACCGGCCCAGCGCGGGCGATATTACCGTCACCGGGCGCGATGTCAACAAAATGAGCGAAAACCAACTGGCCGGCTGGCGCGGCGAAAACGTCGGTATCATCTTCCAATTTTTCCAAATGCTGCCCGCTCTAAGTCTGCTGCAAAATGTCATCTTGCCGATGGATTTCGCCAACAAATATACACCCAAAGAACGCAAAGCACGCGCGATGTCTTTGTTGGAGCTGGTAGGTCTGGCCGACCAGGCTGACAAACTGCCCAGTATGGTGTCCGGTGGTCAGCAGCAGCGTGCCGCTATTGCCCGCGCTCTGGCTAACGATCCGCCGCTGTTAGTCGGCGACGAACCCACCGGTAACCTCGACAGCCGCACCGCAGCCGAAGTGTTCGATCTGTTTAGTCAACTGGTCGATCAGGGTAAAACCATGATTATGGTTACCCACGACAAAGAGTTGGCCCAGCGCGTTCCGCGTCGTATCGAGATTGTCAACGGTCGCATCGCACGTGATGATGTTCTACAGCAGAAATCACTCGCTGTAGCCAACTAGAGCCGATATCATTCGCATTTTTTTGCAAGTCCTATGGAGAGAACCATGTATTGCCCCTTAGATTTTTCATTTATGCACAATTTAGGGCTTAATCCGTTTTTTACGCGCTCTATCACAACACGTTCAAAATCGATTTCGGCCAAACCGAAAAAATCAAGCAAACGTATGCCCCTCATTCCGCTCAACGACAAGCAGCTTCTTCATTTGTACGAAGCCATTGATCTGTCCGGGTGAACTGCGTTTAGCGCTTTAAAGCGGAGGTATATCTATGAGCGTTATTTGGAATAAAGTTTGGTCTGATCTATGGCATCACAAAATACGGACAGTCTTGGCCGTTATCAGCATTTCCGCCGGCGTTTTCGCGCTCGGCGCGATTTTTGGCATGATCGACCAGCTCATTCCCAACCTCAACCGTGTTCACGAGTCGATCAACTCAGCCCATATGACCATGTACCTGGCCGACCGCATCGACGAGGATACCGCCATCCGGCTAAAAAACATCGATGGCGTCAAGGATGTCGAGCCGCTTAACGAATTATCCGTGCGCTACCGTTTAACAACGGACGAAGAATGGCAGCCGGCCATGCTGGTCATGCGAAACGACTATGAGGATCAGAAGTTCAGCCTGCTTCAACTTAAGGCCGGAGAGTGGCCGCATCGCGATCACATCGGCATCGACATTCGCACAGCGGAGTCGCTCGACCTGGATTTTGATGATAAGATACTCTTTGAAATGGACGGTACCGACCGGGTGCTGCCGCTGTCGGGCAACATTCGCCACCATTTTATGACCTCACCCGATTTTGGCGATAATCCTCGCTTTTTTGTCGATGCGCAAGGCCTGGAACGCTTTAATATCCCTAAAGGTGAGTTCAACCAACTGCTGGTGCAAGTTGAACCGTACAGCGACGATTTTGCCCATGATATGGCATCGGAGATTAAGGATCGGTTGGGCAAAGAAGGCGTTAGTGTAGCCGTCACCTTTTACAACGAACCAGATGAACACTGGGGCAGCGATTTTTTTGTCGGGCTTAATTTGGTGCTGCAACTGCTGGCGGTAGTATCGCTGTTTATGAGCGTAGTATTGGTTTACAATACCCTGTCGGCACTGATCATGGAGCAAAAGAGCCAAATCGGCGTGATGAAGGCCATTGGCGGCCGTACCGGGACAATCATCAAAGTGTATTTGACCGGCGTGCTGGTTTACGGATCGCTGGCGCTCTTTATCTCGCTGCCGTTGGGGGCCTATGTGGCTTTTAATGCCGCCGGTTACTTTCTCGACATCTTTAACATCGATCACAGCGCCTTCGAATTCTCAACGCGAGCCATAATTATCCAAGTGGTAGCAGCGTTGGCGGTACCTTTGTTTGCAGCGCTTATTCCGGTTTTCAACGGAGCCTTAACCACCGTTCGAGCGGCCATCGCCAGCTACGGTTTAGGCGGCAACTTTGGTTCCAGCGGCTTCGATCGCTGGATCGAACGTGTCAGCCGCCGTTTTCTGTCGGCACCGAACGCGATGGCTCTGGCTAACGTTTTTCGACGCAAAGGACGCCTGGGGTTGACCCAAGTTGTGCTTATTACAGCGGGCACCCTTTTCTTAATGGTCTTAACCCTTTCCAATTCAATTCAGTTAACGGTCGATAACGAATTGGCTCGACGCGATTATCAAACCCGTCTTCAATTTGAAGACAACCAGCGCATTGACCGCATTACAAGAATGACGAAGACACTACCGGCCGTCACCGATGTCGAACTGCGATTTCAACAGCCCGCCTCGATTTTGCGGGCCGGACAGGCAACCAAAGAAGCCGGTACAGGCGGAACGCTCTTCGGCGTCCCCGCCGGTAGCGATATGACCCAACCGCTTATTGTCGCCGGCCGCTGGCTGCAACCCGGTGATGAGCGAGTCGTGGTTATCAATCAAGAAACAGCCGAAGATAACCATATCGCGTTAGGTGAAACCATAACGCTTGATTTAGGCGAACTCGGCGATGATACATGGCAGGTTGTTGGTTTTTACCGCGTTCTGTCGGTTGTGCCGGAACCGGATGCCATCTACGCTCCGCAAGAGGCTATCTTCAACACAACCACCAAGCACGATGTCGGTAAACTGTTATTGGTGCGTACCCAAGATACGTCACCTGAGGTAACAGCAGCTTTGACGGTGAAGTTAAAAGAGATGTTTGAGCATCGCAACTGGGAAGTTGAAGACACCCAAACCATTGCAGAAGACCGCAGCTTTTTCGATAATTTTTTTGTACAGTATTTGGGGATGCTTTTTGCGCTGGCCTTCATTATGGCGATTGTCGGTGGCATTGGCCTGACCGGGGCACTCTCAATCAGCGTAGTGGAACGTACAAAAGAAATCGGCGTAATGCGGGCGATAGGAGCGAAAACACCAGTGTTAATGCTAATGTTTATCTTAGAAGGGGTGCTACAAGGTTTGGTTAGTTGGGCTATTGCCGTGCCGCTGTCGTTTTTGCTGAGCCGACCTTTAGCAAATATCGTAGGCCACGCTATGTTCGACATCAGTTTAGATTATGTGTATGATGGTCAAGCAGTTTTGTTATGGTTGGTTATGGTCGTGGTTATAGCTACACTGGCTTCCATCATGCCGGCCCGAAGTGCAGTGTCGATCAGCGTAAGAGAAAGTTTAGCCTATGCATAAGTAAACGCAGTTAAAAGACCAACACAAAAAGCCCGGCTTTTGTAACTTAACAAATTAATCAAGTAATAGACCGACATAGCGTAAGAGAGCAGGCGAAGCATCGGAGAACTGGTCAAGAAAGGAAGCCACAGTCTGGCGTAAAGTAGATAGGGAATGCGCCAAGTGATGACCGTTCAAAATGTCAGTTCGTAACCAACGCCACAGTTTTTCAATGGGGTTCATCCAACTAGAATAAGTCGGAAAGAAGGCGGGAATGATATCCAATTCTCGAACGGTCTGCATCACCTGAGGATGCTTGTGGAAGGGACAGTTGTCTTGGGCCACAAAAACGTGGCGGCGCGGATAAGTGGCGCGAACCTTATGATACAACTGGCACATGGCCTCAACGCCAAACTTGTCGCCTTGATGATACACGACCTGTCCAGTCAGCCCATCCATCGTGGCTCCAATCCGACTTAATTTGTTGCCGCCGGGGACATAATAGTGCTTGGGATAGCTCGTTCCGGTCGGCCAATAGCGTCGTGTGCCCCGCGGTTGTTGATAATAACTGAATTCATCTTGGTAGAGCAAGACATAGTGCTGGGGCACTAACTGAACTTGCCATTTGACGGCTTCTAACCAGGCCAGCTTGCGCTGATAGGCCGGGTCGGGGCTCCGCACAAAGCTGATGGTTTGTTTCCAGCTAAAGCCTAATCGCTCCAGGATTTGTTTGACCCCGGCCAAACTTTTGTCGCACAACCAGGTGATGTGGTCCCGGATATCGGTCAGTCGCCAGCGACTGCGCTTCAGGCCGTGCAGTCGGGGCGCACTCCGCAGCAAGGTTTCGACCTCTTGCTTGGCTTCTTTGGCCTGGTTAAGGTTCATAGGCCGGTTTGCGGCCCCGACCATCCCGGATGGTCAGTCCCGCTATCCCTTCCGCCTCATACCGGTCCAGCCACTCGTAAACTGTGTTCGGCTGGCGAGGTCGCAACAAGCCTTGCTGGGCCACAGCATAGGCGGCTTGGCCGCCCGCTATTTTCAACAGCGCTGCCGCCCGTTCTCGCAAGTAGGGTTTCTCTGCATGGTCGCGCATCTCTATTAATTCCTGTTCGGCTTGGTCGGTTAGGTTTAAGGTTCGCTGGTGGATAAGGCTCTCCTTTTTCTACTCCTTTCCTTTTACCTTACCATTACTTGTTTATTTTGTTAAACTACAATAGCCGGGCTTTTTGTGTTGGTCTTTTTGGTAGAAAATAATGTGTTCTTCATTTTTATTCATATTTTTAAGAGAAAAGGCACAAAGACTACACATTTTCTACACAGAACTTTTTGTCGTTCCCTGATATTCTATAAAATGCCTTATAGTATATAATTAACCTAGTGGATACGTTTTCAAACAACAATGAATAGAACTCTTATGGTTAAATCAATTCTTAATCAATCGTCCGATACCGAAATCTTTTCTCTAGATGAGGATTTAATTCTTTATGACGATGAAGAGATTGCGGATAACAAGACAAAAAACGTAGCTCCTTGGAAAGTGCTTATTGTCGATGATGACCACGAAGTGCATGCTGTGACAAGGTTAGCGCTGCGGCGTTTCAGGTTTCAAGAGCAATCAATCGAATTTATATCGGCATATTCTACGGTTGAAGCAATGCAGGCAATGAAAGTGCACCCGAATGTCGCTGTGACTCTGTTAGACATTGTGATGGAGGAAAAAGACTCGGGGCTAAAACTGGCGCAATGGATTCGTAATGATCTTGATAACAAATTTATCAGAATTATTCTAAGAACCGGCCAACCCGGCGAAGCACCGGAAGAGGCTGTTATTTTAAATTATGCTATTAATGATTATAAAACAAAGTCAGAATTAACGCGTCAAAAACTGTTCACTACACTAACCACCGCTTTGCGGTCCTACTGCGATCTTGTCGCTATTGATAATCAACGACAAGAATTACAAAAATTATATGCCGACTTGGGGGAAAGCCATCGCCAATTGCAAGTTGCTAAAGAGAAAGAAGCCCAGGCGAACCGAGTTAAAACCGATTTTTTGCGAATTATGAATCATGAACTGCGTACACCGTTGAACGCCATTATTGGTTTGTCGGACGTGTTGAGCGAAGAGGTGTACGGCTCCCTAAACGAAGGACAGTCCAGAACGGTTTCAACCTTAAAGCAGAGCGCCTATAATTTACTTAATTTAATTAAAGATATTTTAGATTTTGTAAATATTGAGTCTGAGATACTGGAGTTAAAACCTCAACAGGTAAATCCTGCTAAGGTTTGTTATGAGGCCGCCCAGCTTGTAAAACAAGCAGCGGATAAGAAGAATATTCAAATTGGTCTTGATATTGATGACTCGATCATCATGACAGTCGATCCGGTTCGTTTGAAGCACATTCTTATTAACTTACTCGATAATGCGGTTAAGTTTACACCTTCCGGCGGTCAGATCGGTATGAAGATGGCTAAGTCGGCACAAGAAAAGAAAGTTAATTTTACTGTATGGGACACCGGTATTGGCTTCGATATGGCCGATGTCGACGCTTTGCTAAAGCCCTTTGTTCAGGCGGACAGTTCCAATACCCGCTACTATGAAGGCATTGGTATTGGTTTAACCCTGGCTGACCGTCTTGTAAAACTGCACAAAGGCGAGATTATAATTAAAAGCGAACAAGGGCAGGGAAGCCAATTTACCATCGTGCTTCCCCAATAGCCCAATAAGAAAATTAATGTATTTTTGATACGGGACGCGCCACAACAATAAGACGGTGCGTTGCCCCTGGTTGTGCGCAGGTGACTAAAGTTAGCCGTTCATCCTCAGTAGAAGCAATCCACTGCGCGTTTTTTATGCGTGTTTCAATAGATGCCCCTTTTTCTTGGACTAACAGTTTTTGAGTAATAATATAGCGATAACTCTGCCTCTCAGACATTACCGTTATTTCATCCCCAATATGTAAATTATGAAGATTTTGGAAAACTCGGCCCTTAACATCACTGTGTCCTGACAAGACGGTGTTTCCGGTTTGCCCCAAAAAGGCAGAACGATTATGCCATCCTATGTGGTTGTCTAACACATCCCACGTAAAATAGGTAGCACCGTCAACAATA
The DNA here is from genome assembly GCA_020433805.1 of Anaerolineae bacterium. Lineage (GTDB taxonomy): Bacteria > Chloroflexota > Anaerolineae > 4572-78 > J111 > JAGRBY01. The sequence continues at coordinate 6,899 of JAGRBZ010000061.1, read as the reverse complement.
ACGGGAATAATTCCCACGGGCTGAATTTCCTGATCCAACCCAATGGTTGGAATGGTTATACGGGTCGGATAGCCGACATGTGCCTGAGGGTTGTCTGCCTGAGACACATAAAGAAAAAAGAATGATGTTGCTACGGCAAGTGTGGTTGAGATACAGATACGAATACAAAATGCGAAAATGGATTGGTTGTTCATGGTACCCTTCCTGGTTCAAGAAACAAGTTGGGACCAACCGACACCGGAAAACAATAAGCGCCCTCAATTAGAAATACTTCCTCCCCAGGAAGCCCAATTGAGGGCGCTTAATTTTCAAATAAGTAAACTATTTTAAAGTACAACGCAACCAGTCTTCCCCAGCACTGGCACTTACAATTTTATTCGATTTGAGTCATATTTCAATAGAGTAAATAGTCCTATTTTGTTGGAAAATCTGTTTGAGTTATATGCAACAAAACTTGCTCTTTTATAATAGTCGCCTATTTATGTTTTTATTCAGGAATAACTCTAATTCTTAAGGTCTCTTCCAAGCCGTCCGTTAATTTGAGACACGAATTGTGCCAATAAAATTAGTGGAATTCGCGTATTTCGTGGCTGATTTTATTTGTTCTATGGGGGGCTATAATCAAAACTCAAAGCGGGGAGCATCAGGCGTAAGGATAGTTTGTTTCTGGGGCGGTTCGTATAGTTCACTTAAGCCGGAGATGAGGGTCTCCATGAGGGCTTTCATATTGGCCTGGGCCGTTTCGTGCATGGCTTCGCTCACAATGAGCACACGAGAAGTTTCGGCGCTAACCGTCGAGCGGCGACTCTGACGAAACGTCCAGCGCCGGGCGTGGACCTCATCCGTAGCATCGGCAAAGATGATTTCACCGGCCGGCGGCGTTTCGATCTCACCACTAAAAGCCAAATATTTTTCGGTACCTACCGCCGGACGAACTTCAAGAAACGAGGCCACCTGATCCACATCAATAACCGCAACCGGCAGGGCAAAAGCGATGGACACAGCGTTACAAAGATCAACCAACGGATGCAGCGAGGGCAAATCATCTTCTTTGCGAAAACGGCGCAGCAGTGCCTCCGCCGCCGAACGGTACTTGGTGGGTTTAAGCCCCATCTGGCTGTAAACCCGTCGCCAGGCGCTTACTTCGGGCATTTGGCCCTCCGATGCCTGGCTCAACCGTGCTCTAGCGTGTTGATACAGCGGTGGAAGCAGACGATCAACTTCAACATCCGGGCGAACGTTCTCGACCACCATCATGCCTGGCACAAGCTGCGGAAACTGTTCCCAAATAATCGGTGTGTGGAGGAAATACATAATTGAATTACCCACCCGCCTGCGGCTCGCCGACAATCGGCTTGGCGATGACGATAACGCGGTGTGTGTTGTTGTTGTAAGGCCAACAGGTCACTAACGTCAGCCGCTCTTCATTAAAAGGGCCGATCCATTTAGCGTTTTCGCGTCGAACCGCTTCCGGTTCGCCCTTGTCTTTGACAATAAATTTGTCCTCGACAAAGTAGTTAAAGACGCGCCCCTCGTGATCATACAAGGTGATCGTTGAACCCGGTTCAATATCGACAATATAGCGAAATATTTCGCCTTTAATGTTATGGTGACCGGACAGAACGATGTTTCCATTCTGGCCGGGTAACGCCGAGTTTTTGTGCCAACCGGCGGAATAGTCGGCCACTACCCACACATTTGAGGTGACTCCGTATTCGACAACCTGCGTCCAGCCAACCTCGACTACCTCAGTATCCAGGCCAATGCTTTCAGCAACAATGCGATTGAGACGTGTGCCGTCGGTTGTTGATGGTGTAGGTGGGGCAGGCGGCACTTCGGCAGGAGCCTGGGCCGGAGCTTCAACCTCAGCCTCGGCAGGGAGAGCCGCTTCTTCTTCAACCACCACCAGCGGGTTGTCGGCCAAAGATAGGGATTCATCCGAAAGCTGTGCCGAGTCCGCGCTGGGTGTATCAGTAGCCGAAGGTGTAACTGTCGCCGTTGGCAAAGCTGGTTCGGGTTCAACTTCCGTTTCTGTTATGCCAGGTGATGGCTCGATGAGCACATCGGCTTGAACTCTAGGCGGAAGGGAGTCGGTTAGCTGATTACCCAATGTTGGCTGCAGTTCCGGCATGTCCGTTACGGCTGCTGCCACGCTGACAGCGGTCGGTGTGGGGCTGGGTAGTGCTGTCGCGGTTGAAATCGGGTTGGGATCAACCGTCACCTGTATTATGCGGGCCGGCGGTGGTTTACCCGCTTCGATCATCTGAGCGAGATACATAAAACCGCCAATACCCATTAAACCGATACCGGCTATGGTTAATAACAGGCTCACCATATTCCAAATTTTGGCGGCGGTAGAAGGCATAGGCTCTAAATCTTTTGCTTTCGAAATTTGTGTTGTTGGATGGTCATTCATATGGTCACAATGGGTTTGAAATTGCAATAGCTATTCAGTTGTTATGCATGGTAGAGGTGTTAGGCTGTTCTGTCAATATTATCCTTCTTGACAAGCCAAATTTCCTAGCCTATAGTACGCCCCCATAATTAAACGTGACTTAAAGAATTATGCATCCAAACAACCATCCTATGCAATGGCGTCGATGGGGCGGCGTACTGCTCTTGATCGCCATTACGCTTCTGTACGTCTTGACTCTTGACAATGGCCTACGACCCGATGAACTGACCGGCGGCGATCTCATTACCCACCAATATGCTCAGGTCGAAGCGCGGCCCAGTAATGCCCCCGGCTACCCACTTTATACAATGGGGGGCTGGCTTTGGTTTCGTTTGGGACGGCTGCTTTTGGGTTGGATGCTCAATCCCTTTCAGATTTTATCAGCCTATTCAATGATCTGGGGGCTGGCCTCGCTGGCGGTACTGTATTTTATCCTTCTCGATGTCTTTGACGATTGGCTGCCCGCGGCTTTGTTGACGGCCTTTCACGCCACTACCTTTTTTTTCTGGTATTACAGCGTTACTACGGAGCAATATACCAGCGCCGTCTTTCAAACGCTGCTTATCATGTGGCTCGCTTTTCGATGGGATGAAAAACCGCACGATGGGCTGCTGTTGGCAATGGCCTTTGTCAGCGGCACGATGCTGGCGAATATGGTGACGACGTTATTTATCATGCCGCCGCTGCTGTGGTTCATTTTCTCAAAACAAACGCCTCATGGCCTGATGGTGTGGTCTTACCTTAAACGCCCTCTCCTTATTCTCAAAGCGGTGGCGGTAACGGCACTGCCCCTGCTTAGCTACCTTTACATCTACATCCGGGGTGCCCAACATCCGGAGTGGCGCGGCGAAGGTACTTGGCCGACGGCTTGGGCCTGGTTTGTCGATTTCATCACCATCCAACAGGGTCGCGATGAACTCGCTCCCGGTCTGGATGTGCAATTCATTTTTACCGATGAATTTCCGGCACTTATGGGCTACGAACTGACCTGGCTTGTCTTTTTCGGTGGCTTAATCGGGCTGGCCTTTCTTGGTCGCCGCCGGGCCATATTGCTGTACAGCACGCTCATCATCTACATGATCTTTTGTTGGGGCTACCGCTTCGGTAACTGGTTTCAGGTCATTATCCCGGCCTACCCCATCTTCACCATCGGCTTCGCCGCCGGTTTGCAAAAGCTAATTGCATTCAGCCATCAGCGGTCAGCCACCAGCAGCCGATGGCCCTCTTTCATGATTCATACTTCATCTCTCATAATTCTTCTTTTGTCTGCGCTGCTTGTCTATCGTTTTACCACCAATATAGCGCGGGCAAACCAGCGTAATTTGGCTACCGACACCGGTCTCGATCCCGGTTGGGCGATTTTAGCCGACGCGCCCGATCCACCGGCGCTTATCTCCGGCAGCTTCGAGGAGAAAGTTGCATTGGAGTATCTCGATAAAGTGTGGAACGTCGCTCCGGAAATGGTCGTAACTGATCCCGGTCAGTTGGAGCCACCAATTGCCGATATGGGGATCGTCTTCAACCGCTATCTCACCCGCCGGGCCATCGATATTGCCCCCGATTCTGTTCAACTCGATGCGATGACGCCGCAAGCCGCCGGCCTGGAACTCATCGCGCTGCCCGACAACCCACCCCACCAACTGCCGACCACTGCCCGGCAACTTGATCGGCCATTTGGGGAGGCACTGCAATTAGCCGGCTGGGAACGTGTTGAGGGACCACTGTGGCAGATGGCACTCTACTGGCAAACTTCAACGCCGTTGGATTACGACTACACCATCTCTGTGCGGCCCTTGGTGGCTGGTCAGATGATTGTGGCTGGCGAAGAGGCGCTCATTCAAGATCATGAGCCGGTATGGGGGGTGTACCCTACTAGCCACTGGCCCTCCGGGATTATCATACGTGATGTGTACGCCCTCTCGCTGCCTGACGGCGTCGAACCGGATGCCGTCCAGATTGTAGTGTATCGAGCCGACGGTGACGGTTTTGAAAATCTGGCCGAACAAGTTATCCCGCTGATTCAAAGTGCAGAGTGACAAAGCAAGGGTATAAGCAGACCGTATAAGGAAGTTTTGATTGGAGCGACAGTATTATCAAGTCGTTAAGTAAACGGTCGCTGCGGACGTGGCAAGTGAATCACGATGATTCGAACGGTCGCTGCGGGCGGGTCAAGCGAATCCCGATGGTGCAGAAGGCCGCCGATAATCTAATAAGGAGTTAGCCTACTGTTCGGCGTTAATCGTTTAGCGCCTCTATATTTTTCTGCATCGTTTCGGCTGCCTCTTGCGCAGTTATCTCGCCCTCAAGCGCGGCTTGCAGCGGGGTGCGCATGGCATCGAGCAGCGCGTTGACGTTTACCCCCAGCGGCACCGGACGTCCGGCCTGCATCTGCGCGGCATTGACTCGCTGGATTGAGTCGTTGACAATTTTTGGGTTGTCGAGTGCGTCGCGGCGGGTTGGTAGTAGACCGAACTGCGAAATCTGTTCCAGTTGACGGTCCGGCTCGGTAATAAACTCTAAAAAGGTTGTAGCGGCCAGCGTTTGGTTGCCGCTTAGGGTGGAACTCATCGCCCAATAGCGCCCTAAAATCAACGGTGTAGCCGGTTGGTCGTCTTCCTCCGGCAAATCGACGGTTGGTAGACGGGCGATGCCAACATCAATGTCCGGTACAAAGCTTAACTCTTGGATGGCCCATTCACCATCGATCATAAACACAGCCTCGCCGTTTAGAAACGACTGGCGCATAGTTTCGTAGGTTTGAACTGCGGCTATGCCATCGGCCTCAGCATGCCAGCTTAGATAGAGATCGAGTGCGATTTCCGCCGCCGTGGGGTCGAGACTAAGCCGGCCATCCTCCTCAATCGGCCAAGCGCCGGCTGCGGACAGCCAGGGCAGCAACCACAGCGGGTCGTAGCTGTTGAGGGCCAAACCGCGTTGCGAGCCATCACCCAATGTTTCGACCACATCAATCAAATCGTCCATCGTTTGAGGTGGTGTATCGACCCTATCGCGGTTGTAGAAAAGCAGCAGGTGAAAGCCGCTTGTGTCAGGTAGCCCCCATAGCTTGTCATCCCGCTCGCTGCCGGTTAGGGTGACGGCCGCAAAAGCATCGAGAAAACTGGGTGGGAAAAAGTCATCGATAGCGGTGATTTTGTCGGTGGCGACAAGGTTGCTCAGTAATGGGGGGCAGCCAGGACGATGTCAAACGTCCTTTCCTCGGCTGAAAGCGACGTAAAAAAGTTTTCAGCGCTATCGTAAGCGTTCAACTCCACTTGAAAAGATGGGAATGTCTCTTGAAAGGTGGCTGTATCCTCGGCCAGATGTTCGGCTTGCCCCTCTGGCAGATCGTGCCAGACTGTAATGGTTACAGCATCGGGCGTAGGTGATGCTGTGGGCGTTCTGGTAGAGACCGGGCGAGAAGTGGCTTGTGCAGCCGGTGTCCCGGTGTCGGACGGGGGTGGCGTATCGGAGGGCCACGGGGTGGGCGAAGGCGGCGGTGTGGGTGGTGTGCAGGCCGCCGTAAAGCTCAAGAGCGCAACAACTATAAAAAACAGCAACAAACGATGTTGGTTCATGCCGCCAGTGTAATTCAGGTCGATAGGGGTGTCAAACCCGATGTTAGGATAGTAGAGTCATTCCCTTTATGGCTGTTTTCGTATTTTTGTCTTTGACAAAACCCGCGTTAAACGATATAATTTATCTTTGTAAATCAAAGCGCCTCGGTGGCGGAATTGGCATACGCAGCAGGTTGAGGGCCTGTGCCCGTACGGGCGTGAGAGTTCGAGTCTCTCCCGAGGCATCCATTCAATAGACAGAAAAGGTTACTGATCCGGTTGTAGGCAGTAACCTTTTTTTATAGTTCGCCGAAGATCGTATTTTCCAAAGCCCAACCTATAAGGGAGTCAACGATGAATCTTTCTGTTGGTCAAAAAGCGGTCCGTAGCCTCACCCTAACCGCCGAACATGTAGCGATGTATGCCCAAATAACCGGCGACCATAACCCCCTTCATTTTGACGAAGCGTTCACCAGCAAGACCAAATTTGGCCGTCTGGTTGTACAAGGCGGATTAACCACCGGGCTGCTGCACGCCCTGGTGGCGATGGACATGCCCGGCCCCGGCACCGTTTTCCTCAGCCAAAACTGGAAATTCACCGCACCGGTTTACATCGATGACACCATTACGGCCGAAGCGGAGGTGCTCAACGTTCATGAGAGAAAACCGGTTTGCCAACTCAAAATCGTTATCACCAATCAGAACAGCCAAACGGTTTTAGAGGGCGAAGCCTGGTGTTATCAATTTTCGCCCGAAGAAAGCTAATCGACAGAGCCTAATAGACAAGTGGCACGCTATGACCGAATTAACTCCATCCGATATTCAAACCTATTTTGCTTTTCTCAAAGGTGGTGGACGCCAGGTTGAAGATGAACTGCAGCAGCACGTGG
>JAGRBZ010000617.1 GCA_020433805.1 Anaerolineae bacterium | reverse complement strand
TTGAGCATTGGTTATTTCATACTGATCGAGCCAGAAGGCATCGAGCGAAACTTCTTGGCTGGCGGCGTGATCTCTATCGGCGGTGTCGACCCCGACGGTGTAGGTACCTTCCGGGATTTGTATCATGCCTTGAGACGATGGTAACTCGGGGTTGGCTGCCGGCTCTTCAACCTCGGTCGCAACTTCGGCTATGTTAGATTCCTCAGGCTCTTGAACCGGCTCTTCTTGTGTAACGGGTTCTGCCGTTTGCTCCACTGTTTCTGTGGTGGCTTCGGCAATAGTCTCCGGTTCTTCATCGGGCGATGAGCCGAATGAGAACGCTAAAAACGCTCCCGCACCAATGAGCAGCAGGAGAGCCAATACGCCAATACCAATCAATATCGGCAAAGAACTGTTTGATTTGCTTCCGGCGGTGGCCGGAATGACCGGAGGTGGGGTAATTGGTCGCCGAATGCTTTCGTCCGTTTTCGCGCGCTCATTCTCATGATCTTGCATTCGGAAGGAGGCGACGGTTTGTTTTGCGGCCTCATTCTCTTCGTATCCGGCACCGTCTAAATTAAGTGTTTTCAGCGCCACGGCCATTTGTAAGGCACTTTGGTATCGTTTGTTTTTGTCTTTATCGAGCGCTTTTTCAATAACCCGAATGAGGGCTTCCGGAATGTTGCTCTGTATCTGGCGAATATCGGGGATTGGCTCGTTGACATGCTTCATTAAAACGGCTACCGTGGTGTCGGCATCAAAAGGAGGACGACCGGCGACCATTTCATAGAGCATAACCCCTAACGAGTAGATGTCGCTGCGTTCGTCGGGCCGCTCACCTTTGGCTTGTTCGGGCGAGAGGTATTTGGCGGTACCGATAATAGCGCCGGTGACCGTTTGATCCATCCCGTCGAGCATTTTGGCGACCCCAAAATCGGTTAGAATCGGCTGTCCTTTCGGATTCAGCATAATGTTAGCCGGTTTTAGGTCGCGGTGAATCATGTTTTGTTCATGCGCGTAGGCGACGGCCTCACACACGGCGGTCATAATGCGAATAGTTTCTTCCAGAGGGAGCTTTTGGCTCTGGGAACTAAGGGCCTTAAGTTTATCTTTGAGGTCACTCCCCGATACATACTCCATCACCATAAAATAGACGTTATCTTCGTGGTTAAAGTCGTATACTTGAATAATGTTGTGGTGACGTAAACGAGCAACCGCGGCCGCTTCGTGTTCGAAGCGGCGCAAAAATTGGGGATCGTTGGAGAGGTGGGGGTGAATAACTTTTATAGCCACGGTGCGACTAAGATTAGGATCGCTGGCTTTATAGACTGATGACATACCGCCTTGGCCCAGTAAAGACTCTATTTTGTAGCGGTTGCCAATTGTTTGTCCAATCCAATCAGGTTGTGGTTTGGGTCTGGGCATAGTAACCTCTTCCTCTTTTGAGAAACCGTAAATTACGCGCTTATTTGTTGATAGCCACTCTGATGTGTTTGGCCGGGGGAACTTGGATTAAAAAGTCGAAAACCTTACTTAAAAAGTATAGAAGCAAATATAGCCTGCGTCAAGCGTGATATGAGTCCTATTTTTACTCAAGAGTGCGACTTAATTGCGAAAAAACAGCGAAAATTTCTTATTAAAACATAGCATAGGCCGCAAACATCGTATCATGGCATGAATTGGTAAAATTTCTAAGCTAACAGTTTTTGCCTACAGGTAGACCACGTGAATGGCCGGGTCAAAGCAGGCTATGATGCTCTTCACTCCCTGGTGGTTATTTAAAGAAAGGCATACACACAATGATCAGAGTGTAGAGCGAATATTAATTCTTTTTTTGCAAACGGTCAACTAGTTTTTGTAGCTCTTTAGCGTTTAACGAGGTGACTACAAAAACCTCTTGAACACTGCCTTTTGAGCGAGCCTGCATTTTGTGACCACCGGTTATCGGCACGGTAACCCGTATTTTCAAGGGAACGGGACGTCCCTTAACCCGGGCTAAACGGCCCGGCGTTACGGTTTGTATACCCGGTTGGTCGGCCAGCCGGGTTAAAACCGGTATCAAGCCGGGAATGTGCGTAGAGTGATTAAGAACAAGCCGGCCTGATTTTTGCGGACTGCTCATGAACCGTTCGCTTCTTTCTCCTCCGACTCTGTTTTCTCTTGCTCTTCCATAAGCTGTCGGCGCAGAACCTTGCCGACCATAGATTTAGGGAGTTCTTCTCGAAATTCGACATACTTGGGAATTTTGTATTTAGCCAGCCCCTCGCGGCACCAATCGATCAATTCATCTTCGCTGACATCGGCCCCGTCTTTAAGCACTACAAAGATTTTGGCCCGCTGATTAGAGCTATTGATCGGTACGCCGATGGCCGCCGCTTCCATAACTTGCGGATGCTCATAAAGGCGCTCCTCAATATCACGCGGGTAGACGTTATAGCCCCCGGAAGCCAAAATAATCTCTTTCTGGCGGTCAACCAGCCGGAAGTAGCCGTCTTCGCTCATCTCGGCCACATCACCGGTGTGAAGCCAGATTTTGCCGTCCGCATCAACCCGCAGGGTGTTGCCGGTTTCGGTGGGCATGTTCCAATACCCTTTCATCACCTGCGGCCCGTGAATGCATAACTCTCCGGGAGTGTTAGGACCAAGCGTTTTGGTGCCGGTTTCCATATCGACAATTTTGGCCTCTGTGTCGGGGAGGGGCATGCCGATGGTGCCGTTACGACCGCCGCTGTTTAGCGGATTAGCCAGCGATACCGGCGAGGTTTCGCTTAAACCATACCCTTCAACCAGCTTGCCGCCGGTAATCCGTTGAAACTCTTCTTGAACTTCGAGCGGTAATGGGGCTGCGCCGCACAGGCACAGGTTGATGGAATGTAGATCGTACTTGCCGGCTTTAACATCGGCATGGTTGTTGAGAGCGTTGTATAAGTTCGGTACACCGGGAAACAAGGTCGGTCTGTGGGTGTTGATGCTGGTTAAAACGTGTTTAATATCGCGCGGGTTAGGAATAATAATCTGAGGATAACCGTTAAATACGGAGAGGTTCATTGAAACCGTCATCGAGTAACTGTGGGTGAGCGGTAAAGCCGTAACCATCACCTCTTGCCCATCGGCACTGCCACCCCCACGTAACCATTCCAACGACTGAAAGGCGTTGGCAACGACATTGCCGTGGGTTAACTGCGCCCCCTTTGGCACTCCGGTTGTGCCGCCGGTGTACATCAATACGGCGGTATCATCGGGTACTATGCTAACCGGCGTAGGCGTTTCAGGTGCGTTCTTTAGGAAATCCTGAAACCAGATGGTGTTTGCATCGTTGGCAATGTTGACGCGATGACCATCTTTGCGCTCTTTTGTGAGGGTAAACAGCAGTTTAAGCAGGCCGGGAAAATACTCTTTTATATTGGTGACAATAACATGCTGAAGCGAGGTGTAATCTCGAATTTCTTTGATATTGTCGTACAGCATACTTAGCACGATGGCAAATTTTGCGTCGGAGTCTTTAAGCTGATGTTCGATCTCGCGTGCTACATACAGCGGATTACAGGGAACAACGATGCCACCGGCTCTCAGCGTGCCGTAGTAGGCAATGGCAAACTGGGGACAGTTGGGCATATACAAGGCTACACGATCTTCTTTTTGCAAACCCAACTGTTGTAGCCCGGCAGCAAAACGATCGACCAGCTTATTAAACGTGCTGAACGTAATAACCTCATGCTGCTCGCCCACTCCCGGAGCCAATCCCCCAAAAATAATCGCGGTTTTATCGGGATATTTTTGGGCCGTTTTCTCTAAAAACGAGGCAATCGGATAGGAGGGATAATCGAGCGATGTCTTGACACCGGGATCATAATGTTGGTGCCAAATCTGTTCTTTCATAGACGACCTTTACCTGTTAGCCTTAGATGCTGCGAAAGCACAATATGCGCATTTTTAACTGAAAGTATACCTGTCTCCTTCGATAGGTCAAAACCATTTATATATCACTTTTGGTATAAAACTCCGGTGCCGTTTTGGTGTCCAAACCGAGGAATAGGAAAAGAGAAGTACAGAGTAAAGGGGCGAAATTCATCATTTTCTACTAGTACTACAACGAGACTTCGGTCTGAGAAACCAGGGTTTTAACTTCAGAACTGAAAATATGCGCTTG
>JAGRBZ010000616.1 GCA_020433805.1 Anaerolineae bacterium | reverse complement strand
TCACAAGGAATATTCCACCGGCTACAATCAGGGCACTTAGTCTAGACATCGATCACACCCGTAAGGTTTTTGCAATTTACAAGGCTATTAGTCGTTCAATAAGTTTCTTTTGTCGAATGAATTCCCCTAAAATATCGAGATTTCATCCGGCAAAACTTGCGCGTCGGACTACTAGCTTCCTTCCTGCACAGTCGCCATGGCGTGGTCCAAAATCTCCAACGCCTCGTCGATGTGAGCTTCGGTGGCGGTCAGCGGCGGCGCGATGCGGATGACGTTGCCGAACAGCCCGCCTTTGCCGATGAGCAGCCCACGCCGGCGGGTCTCTTCAAAGAGAGCGACCACTTCTTGGGGGGCAGGCTCTTTCGTCTCGCGATCTTTGACCATCTCGATGCCCTGCATCAGCCCCATCCCGCGCACATCGCCGATGAGGGGATATTTTTCGCCCAGTTTGTCCAGACCATCGCGCAAACGCTTGCCGACAGCGGCCACGTGGGTCGGGTTGGCTTCTTCTTCCATCGTTTCGATAGTCGCCAGCGCGGCAGCGGTTGAGACCGGGTTGCCGCCAAAGGTGCTGATAGTTGCGCCTTGCTTAACAAGGCTCTCGGCAATCTCCGGGGTAGTGATGGTGTTGCCCATCGGGAAGCCGTTGGCGATGCCTTTAGCCATCGTCATAATATCCGGCTCGACATCCCAATGCTCGATGCCGAACCACTTGTCGCCGGTACGGCCAAAGCCGGTTTGGACCTCATCGCAGATGAACAGGCCGCCGTAGTGACGGGCAATTTCGACCGCAATTTTGAAATATTCTTTGGGCGGGGTAATAAAACCACCAACGCCTTGAATGGGTTCGGCCAAAAAGGCAGCAATGCGGCCTGAGGTTGTAGTGCGGATGATGTCTTCGATGTCTTCGGCGCAGGCTGCCCCGCAGGTTTCAGGCGATAGCTTGAGTGGGCAGCGGTAACAATAGGGATTGAGCGCGTGTTTGATGCCCGGATATTGCGTGCCGCCGATCCGCCACGTTGAATGGCCGGTCAGGCTCATACCAATGGCCGAGCGCCCGCTATAGCCATGCCGCAGCGCTACAATCTCTTGCGCGCCGGTATAGGCTTTGGCTAAAATGACCGCCGTTTCGTCGGCTTCGGTGCCGGAGTTGGTAAAGTAGGAGGTTTGGAGATCGCCGGGCGTGAGTTGAGCCAGCTTTTCGGCCAGATTAACGTGGTTCTCATTGGGGTAAAGCGTTGAGGAGTGAACTATCTTGCCGACCTGCTCGCGCACACGTTCGGTTACTTTGGGGTTGTTATGACCGACGCTGGTGGTCAGGATACCGGCGAAAAAATCGAGATATTTATTGTTGTCCACGTCCCAGACGTATAGCCCATCGCCGTGGTCGAGAGGCATCGGCTCGGTGTAATATAGGATGTGGCTGGGCCATAGATATTTCTTTTGTTTGTCGAGAATTTCTTGGGTATTCACAGATTACGTCTCCTCAGTAGTATAGGCGTTACGCCGAGGGAAGTAAGAAGTAGGGAGTAGGGAGTAGGGAGTAACCTCTTTGATCCCTACTCCCTGTTTTACAACGGCGTACGTCTGTTGATTTTGCGCGTATTGTAATCGAGCCGTCAATCGCTGACAAACGTGTATTATAAACAAAATTGCTTAACGGCTGTAAAGCCGTTAAAATGGCCCGTAATTTTGTGGTAGAGTTTATAGAGTTAATGGAGTTAAGTTGGTAGAGTTCGTTGGGTTGGTCGTGTCTTTGGAGTGGGTAGCGTTGGAGCGTTGAAGCAAGTGAGTGATACTAGCCTCCCATTGTCCTCTGCATCAAACATCTCAAAAAAACTCCACAAACTCTAAAAACTTCACAAACGCTATGAACTCCATTAACTCTCCAACCGTATGAGGTTGAATGAAGGTTTTACAATACGTTGTTATCGTGGCGAGTCTTTTGCTTATGCTCCTGGCATCGCTGCTGTCGGCTTGTGTTTCAGCCGGGCCGGTGTTACCGGCTGAAGCCAGTGGAATTCAGGGTGACCAAAACAGTGTCTCAACCGGTGAGACAGTTGCAACGGTGGCCACGGTCGAATCGACAATCGAACCCACAATTGAATTACCCCTTGAAACGACGCTCGAACCGGAGGCCGATGTTTACTCGCCTACGGTTGATATTGAGACGGTGATGTCCTCGCCCGATTATGGCATGCAGGTTTTTCTGTATTGGCGCGAAGAGATTGCCGACCGCGATTTAAAGCTGGTTGAAGAGGCCGGCTTCCGTTGGGTGAAGCAAGAGATGGCCTGGCGCGAGCTTGAAGGGGGTGGCAAAGGCAAATGGCGCTGGAATATTTCAGATCGGGTTATGGATCAAATCGATGCCCATAACCTGAAGGTTATTGTCCGGTTGAGTTCGCAGCCGGAGTGGGCCTCATCGCGCGTTACCTTTCCGGAGGTTAGTCCGCCCGATGATCTCCAGGATTTTTACGATTACGTCTATGCTGTTGCCGATCGCTACAAAGGCCGCGTCGAAGCCTATCAAATATGGAACGAGCCAAATCTTGCCCGTGAATGGGGCGATCGCCCGCCGAATCCGATTGAGTATGTCGAACTGCTGAAAGTGGGCTACGAGGCCGTCAAAGCCGCCGATCCCAACGCGATTGTTATCAGCGCCGGAATGGCACCCACCACCCGCGATGATGCCGTGGCCATGCCGGACACCCACTTTATTCAGGGTATATACGACGCCGGTGGCGCGGCCTATTTTGATGCATTGGGCGTACACGCGCCCGGTTATAAAAGCGCACCGGAGATCGACCCGGATGTTGTGGCCAATGACCCGGCATTGAACAACGGCGACAGCGCTTCGCCCGATTTACGACGGGTCTACGCCTTCCGCCGCGTGGAGGATCTGCGCGATTTGATGGTGCGAAATGGTGACGAAGCCAAAAAGGTCGTGATTTTGGAGTTCGGCTGGACGGTCGATCCGCGACCGGAGTCGCCCTACTACTGGCACGCTGTTGATCCCATTACGCAGGCTCAATATTTTGAACGGGCCTACACCTACGCCATCGAAAACTGGCAGCCCTGGATAGGGGTTATGAGCCTCATCTATGTGGCCGATCCATCGTGGCATATGGATATGGAAGAGACCTACTGGAGTATTGTCTATCCGTATTATCCGGAGCTGCGGGCCGCACCGGCTTATCACGGGTTGAAAAAGCTGCCTAAAGTTCAGGCCGTAAGTGAAAAGTAAACTGAGTCAGCCAATTACTTAAAATCGCTTGATTTTCTTGATCGATGTGATACCATGTTAGTTGGCATTGATAATTCGAGATGACCCACCCGCGTATACATAAGCTCAAATCGAAATTGCTGCCGTGGATTGGTGGCCTGTTGGTTATCGTCGTTTTGGCGGCATTATGGAAACCATTGTCGCAGGTTGGGGCGGACTCAACCCACGTGCGGGCCTGGATCGAGCCTTTGGGGCCGTTTGCTCCGCTGGCCTTTTTCCTGCTCAATGTGGCCCAAATTGTGGTCGCGCCGATACCGGGCTATCCGGTTCAGGTTCTTGGCGGTATTTTGTTTGGCGTCATTCCCGGCTCGATCTATGCGGTGGGGGGGATGGTTGCCGGTGGTACATTAGCCGCCTGGCTGGGCCGTCGTTTTGGCCGGCCCTGGTTAGAGCAGCGTATGGGGGCGGAGACGCTTGAGCAGTGGGGTAAGATTGCTCACATCGACTCCTTTTGGACGTGGTGGGTTATTCTTCTTATTCCGCTGGGAGATATTCCCTACTTCTTTGCCGGCTTGAGCCGTATTTCATTAAGTCGATTTGCGCTGGCTATTCTGACCAGTCGCGGTCCTTTTACTGTTTTAATTGTGTGGGCCGGTGATAGTGTCGTTGATTTACCACTGGTCTGGGTAGCGCTCTTGATGGCGGTTATCGGGCTGATCATCATTGCCGGCTTTAGTCAGCGCGAGCGTATCGAGGCCTGGGGACGGGCCTATATTGCGCGTCAGGCTGCAGAAACCGAAAAATCGTAAGAAATTGTTTAAACCTCTTAGCATTATGAGTTACGCAGTTGAACTGAGACATAAGATTGGTTCAGTCTTAAACGATCAAATTAAGCCTAAATCAAGGT
>JAGRBZ010000615.1 GCA_020433805.1 Anaerolineae bacterium | reverse complement strand
TGTCGAGAAAGGTGACATTAACCGGCAGCGCTTTGGTCATCGCTTGTTGGTTGGGCGTAAAAGCCGGATAGAGCAGCCAACCGAGACTGTAAACATTGAGTGCGATCAAACCGGCGGCGATGACTCCGCTGAACATCGGCGCTATCCGCCTCGGCAGAAACATGTGCCAGCCGAGCGCCAGCAACAGCGAGATAGCCGTAATCGACGGGAAGATCAGCCGCGTGTGCGACACCGAGCCGACCTCCATGACCCAGCGGGCGTAGAGAACCAGGCTCATGCTGAGCCAGAAAAGCAGAAACAGAATCACGTAAAGGTCTAGCTGCTGCAATCGATCTGTAAATGTTCGGCTTGGCGTATGGCTTGCGGCGTTCGAACCGGGGGCCGGTAGGTTGGATAAGCCCGGCGGGATGCGGGCAGGGTGTTGATTGCGCCCCATCGCGAACTTGGCGACGACTGCGACAAGCACGCCCACCGTACCGATCTGCGTAAATCCGTTCAAGAGGGTAAAGACCCACTCCGGCGGGCGAATTTGTCCCCAACCAAAGGTAGCCCAGTACGCGCGGGCAATTTCTCGGCGCAAACTCCAAATCTCCGATAATGAGAGTTCGCCGCGTCCGGCCAGATTGAGATGGGTTTCGGTCGCCAGCCACTCGCCGTAGAGGGTGTAGTTGCGGTAGAACCACCAACCGCTCAGGGCGATGGTCGTCGCGCCGATGATGAACAGCCAGCGGAATGTGCGTTGCAAATTGGAGCGGTTGAAACGGCCTTCAAGCAGGAACCGCCACACAATAATGGACGCAGCCAGAACTGCCGCCATCAAACTGCTGAGTTTGGTCAGCAGGGCCAGCGCGGATAGAACACCGATGAGGAGGGGGAGGGTGAGTTGGCTGGTTGGATGGTTGGATGGTTGGCTCGCGGGTTGGTTGGTTTGTCGGGTGGCTTTGAGGGCGACGAGAACGGTGAGTGAGGTTAGGGCGGCAGACAGGCTGTCGTTGCTGACGGTGGCGGAGACGCGCAGAAACTGGGGCGTGAGGGCGGTTAAGGCTGTGGCGGTGATGACCAGCGGCAGGTTGGTGGGGAAGAAGTGTCGGCCAGTATAAAAGGTACAAATGACGGTGATAACGCCGAAGAGCAAGCTCCACCAGCGGCCGATGTGAACGGCCAGCGCGGTGTGACGGTAAGGGAAGGTATCCATCGGGCCGTGCAGAACGAGGTTTTGGTTGTCGTTGATTACGGATCGCACGTCGGTGAAGAGCCAGTGCGGGTTGCGCTGCAAGTGATCGAGCAGGTTGTCGGTATCGATCCAAAAAGTAGTCACGGCTACGATAGCATAATAAAGCGGCGGCTGAGTCCCTTCTTGGTTCCAAAGCTGGTCAGGCACAGCCAGCGGCAGTCCACTGCCGTCGGCGATGTGTTTGACGTAAGGATAGTGCAGCGTTTCGTCGGAGTTTTCAAAGATGGGAGTTAGGCTGCTGTAACCCAACCCCAATATAATGAAGAGAGCAACAAATCCCCCCAGATAAAGCGCCTGCCGCGTGAACGCCGGCTTGGATACGTTCAAAGAGAAACCTCAATAGGAAAGAAATTTATGAAGGAGATGAAAAGCGTAGGGAGTAGATAAACAATTGTGAATTGTGAATAATTAACAATTAATGGTGAATGAAAAGAAACTTCACAATTCACAATTCATTATTCATTATTCACTATTTGTAGTGCCCTACTTCTTACTTCCTACTCCTTGCTCACAATCTGACTATTGTAGTTTTTGTAGTGTGAGACGCAAGTGCCTGATTAACTTTTGGGGAGAAGTTGGGCAGCTAGCTGGAAACTGCGCTGTTTATACTGATCGGCTGTGGTTGGGTCGCTGCGTCGCCAAATATAGATGGGAATGTACTTTTGGATTTCGTACAGCAGGTAGAATTGGCGGCGTATAAGCGCCGGTGTTGACTCATCGCGGGGGCTGCCATAGCCTTGCCAAAAGGGTGGCTCGCTGATGCCGCAGTAATCAAGCACCGCGTACTCGATTTCAACGTCGCCCCACAGCGCCCGGTCGAAATCAACCAGGCCGGTGACGTTGCCGTCGGTGTCGATGAGGATGTTCTCGCTCCAGATATCCATATGCAGCAGGCTGGCGGTTACGGGGTGGTCGAAATGATGGCGATGCAGCTCGAGCAGACCGCGCATGGCTTGCGCTTCGTCGTGATTGTAGCCGCCGCTGGCAACGACATCATCGAGCAGCTTGTGCCACATGATTTCGAAGGCCGCACCCCAATTGTCTTGAGGGGCCATCGGCTGGTGCGGGCCGATATAGCCGTATTGGGCTGTCTCCCGTTCGAGACAGGCGGTCGCGGTGAGTTTGTGAAGTTCTCTCAAATGTTCGCCAACTTGGTGCAGGGTGCGGTTGAACTGGGTGCCGGTCAGGCCGGATAGTTCGCTGAGCGGTTGGCCGGGCAGTGCCGCCAGTAAGACGTAATCACGGTCGATCTGGCGGCGGTTGAAATCGTAGCCGATGACCTCGGCGATGGGGATGGTGGTGTTGGCCCGAATGATATCGTGAAGCTGTGGCTCCTGGTGCATCATCAACTGCTCGTAAAAAAGAAAACCGGCGTCATCCGGCGGAGCGATCCGCAGCACGAAGCGACCGGCGTCGCACTCGACCCAGAAGGAAGCGTTGTGTTTGCCTGTTTTGACCGGGCTAATACGCAGCGAGGCCGGGTCGGTCGCGAGGTGGGCCAAGCTGATGGTGGTTAGCGTTTCAGTGTCGATGGTCATGGTTAGGCAACACCTATAAAATCCAGAATTTCCTGGGCCAGTTGAACTTTGGTTTCGTTGTTGGTCATGATGGTGCCGGTGACCAGCGTGCGCAGGCCCAAATCTTTAATGGCTTGCTCTTCGGCGGCATCGGCGTGATCGATGACAAAGTCGGTCAAGACGTCGTGCAGATGCTGGGCGACGCCGGTGGCTGAGACATCCATGTTCAGCTCTTTCATCAACTTGGCTGCCGGGCCTTTAAGCGCCTGTCCGCCGACCAGCGGCGACACCGCAATCTTGGGCGAGCGCGAGGCGGCCATAACGCGGCGCATTGTCGGTAGCGCCAGAATAGGATCGATGCTGAGCAGTGGGTTGCTGGGGCACAGGATAATCGCATCGGACTGGCGCAGGGCGTTGACCACTTCGCGACTGGGTTGGGCGGCTTCTGCTCCGGCATAGCGCAGCGCGGTGACGACCGGCTCGCATTTGCGCTTGACAAAGTATTCTTGAAAGGCCAGTTCGCCCTCTTCCGTCTGCACCATGGTGCGGACCGGCTCCTCCGTCATCGGCAGAACAGCACAGCGTACGCCCAGGCGGCGGCATAACTCTTTGGTGACCCAATTGTATGTGTAGTTATCGCTGAGCCATTTGGTTCGGAGTAAGTGGGTGGCTAAATCGCGGTCGCCGAGCTGAAACCAGGTCGGACCGGCGTAGCGGGCCATCGCCGCCATCATATTCCAGCTTTCGTCTTTAACGCCCCAACCTGTAGCCGGGTTATTGACACCGGCCAGGGTGTACATGACCGTATCGAGGTCGGGGGCGATGTACAGGCCGAGATGTTCGAAATCGTCGCCGGTGTTGACGATGATAGTCAGGTGCTCCGGGGCTACAATCTGGGCCAGCCCGTAGGCCAGCTTCGAGCCGCCGACTCCACCGGCCAAGGCAACGATGTTTTTGGTTATTTTTGTCATAGCTGTCTCCTTTGGAGAGCTGGCAGCACTCAGCTATCAGCCGTCAGCTCTCAGCTATCAGCCGTCAGCTTTTCTTAAGCATCTAGCCGGTAATGTTAGGGGATATACAGTTGGTAGAACAATTTGCTAAAGTGTTCCAATTTCAGGGCAAACCCAAGGCACAAATTAGCCATTTGCGTTGCAAATTTTCTCGTGTCTACCAACTGCGTAAGTCTTAATGCTCATAAACTTGCTTTTGTAAAAAAGCTGAAAGCTGAAGGCTGACAGCTTCCTATGCCCCAAACCACTTTGACTTCAGCCACCACAGTACTCCAAAAGCCAACGCAAAGCCAATAAGGTTGGCGACAAAGTAGGCAGTTCGGCGGCGGGGCGAGACGGATAGAATCTCGACCGGGCTGGGTAGGGGGG
>JAGRBZ010000614.1 GCA_020433805.1 Anaerolineae bacterium | reverse complement strand
CGCTGACCGAAGTGCAGCGAGCCTATTGGCTGGGCCGCAGCGAGGCCTTCGAGCTGGGCCGAGTCGCGACCCACGCCTATGTCGAAGTCGAGGGCACTGCTCTTGACCTGGCGCGGTTGGAGGGAGCCTGGCAACGCTTGATTGAGCGCCATGAGATACTGCGAGCGGTCATTCTACCCGATGGCCGTCAGCAGGTTTTGGCTGACGTACCACCCTACGCAATCAAAATCTATGACCTGTCCGAACAAGATGAAGTAACTCGTGATACACAGCTTGAGGCCATCCGGGCTGAGATGGCCCATCAGGTGCTACCGGCCGAGCAGTGGCCGCTGTTTGATTTGCGAGCCAGCCGTCTGACGGGTGAGCGAACCCGCCTTCACTTTAGCTTCGATATGCTCATCGGCGATGCCTGGAGTATGGTTCTGTTGTTTAGAGAGTGGCAAACCTTGTATCACCGACCGGAGACCGTGCTGCCCAAATGGGAGATAACCTTCCGCGATTATGTTCTGGCCGAGCAGGCGTTGGCCGAGACCCAGCTATTTGAGCAGTCTGAGGCCTACTGGTTCAATCGGCTCGATAGCCTACCGTCGGCACCACAACTGCCATTGGCCCAAGACCCGGCGGCTATCGAGCAGCCGCGCTTCAAACGCTATCAAGGTCGGTTGGCCGTCGAAACGTGGCAAGCCTTGAAATCGCGAGCCAAACAGGCCGGGTTGTCGCCCTCAGGCGTATTGTTAGCCGCCTTCAGTGAGGTGCTCGCCACCTGGAGTAAATCGACCCACTTCATTCTCAACCTGACCCTCTTCAACCGGCTGCCGCTCCATCCTCAGGTCAACGCGCTAGTGGGCGATTTTACCTCGCTGACCTTGCTGGAAGTCGATAATCGGCAGGCTGAGTCCCTCGCGCAGCGTGCCCGACGCTTGCAGCAGCAATTGTGGCAGGATTTGGACCATCGCTATGTGGGTGGAGTGCGGGTCTTGCAGGAACTCAGCCGACGCCAGGGTGATCAAGTGTTTAGTCCGGTCGTCTTCACCAGTATCCTGGGGCTGGAGAACCTGGATGGGACCGGCTTTGACCTAAGCGCGTGGGGCGACCTTGAGCCGGTCTACAGCATCAGCCAGACCCCGCAAGTCTGGCTGGACCATCAGGTTAGTGAAGAGCAGGGCCATCTGACCTACAACTGGGATGTGGTCGAAGGGCTATTTCCACCCGGTTTAATTGAAGCAATGCTCGAAGCTTATGAAACGCTGCTGGTTCGATTGGTCGAGGATGAGACGACCTGGCAGCGAGCGGATCAGACTCTAACTCCGGCAACGCAGTTGGCCCAACGCGCCGCCGTCAATGATACTACTGCGCCGGTTGCCAAGCCGTTGTTGCACACCCTCTTTGCCGAGCGGGTAGCCCAACAACCAGAGGCCGTGGCGGTCATCAGCCCCGACCGGCAATTGACCTACCGGCAGCTATTCGAACTATCCAATCGAATTGGACATTTTGTGCGCCAGTCTGAGATCGAGCCAGTCCGCCTGG
This sequence comes from Anaerolineae bacterium, assembly GCA_020433805.1. Lineage (GTDB taxonomy): Bacteria > Chloroflexota > Anaerolineae > 4572-78 > J111 > JAGRBY01. Next base: position 2,648 of record JAGRBZ010000614.1, on the reverse strand, counting down.
TAGCGGTGGTGATGGACAAGGGTTGGGAGCAAGTAGCCGCTGTCCTGGGTATCCTGGCCGGGGGCGGAGCCTATCTCCCCATCGCTCCGACCTTGCCGGATGAGCGACGCCATTTCTTGCTGCAAGAAGGCGAAGTCAGCCTGGCCGCCCTGACCCAACAACATTTGGCCGATACCCTGACCTGGCCGGAGGGCGTGCGAACGCTGGTTGTGGACAGCGACGATCTGGTTGATGTCGACAGCAGTCCTCTACCGGTTATCCAACAGCCGACCGATTTAGCCTACGTTATCTACACCTCCGGCTCAACCGGCCTGCCCAAAGGCGTGATGATCGACCATCGCGGCGCGGTCAACACCCTCTTGGACCTGAACGACCGCTTTGCTATCGGCTCCAATGACCGGGTCTTGGCCCTGTCCAACCTGAACTTCGACCTGTCGGTCTACGACATCTTCGGTACCCTGGCTGCCGGTGGAACCATCGTGATGCCCGAAGCTGAGAGACGCATCGACCCGGCTCATTGGCTAACGTTGATACGAGACCATCAAGTCACCCTCTGGAACTCGGTCCCGGCCCTGATGCAGATGCTGGTTGATTACCTGGGCAGTGCAGCCGAGCGGGCGGAGCTTGAGAGCCTGCGGCTGGTCTGGCTCAGCGGCGATTGGATACCGGTCACTTTACCGGAGCAGATCAAAGCCGTTTGGCCTAAGCTTCAGCTCATTAGTATGGGTGGCGCGACCGAGGCCTCCATTTGGTCGATCCTGTACCCAATTGAGACCGTTAACCCCACCTGGAGCAGCATCCCCTACGGTCAGCCGATGCGCAACCAGTCCTGGCAGGTGTTAAACGAGCGGCTGGAACCCTGTCCCATCTGGGTGCCGGGTGAGTTGTACATCGGCGGTATTGGTTTGGCGCAGGGCTACTGGCGCGATGAAGACAAGACCAACGCCCGCTTTATTATCCATCCCACCACCGAAGAACGGCTTTACAAGACCGGCGACTTGGGGCGCTACTTACCGGATGGGAACATCGAATTTCTGGGTCGCGAGGATTTTCAGGTTAAAATCCGAGGCCACCGCATCGAACTGGGCGAGATTGAGGCCGCCTTGCGCCAACATCCGGCTGTTAAAGAGGCCGTGGTTAGCACCGTCGGTGAGCTTCGTGAGAGTAAGCAGTTAGCGGCCTACCTTGTACCGACCAACCAAGCCGATAACGGTCACGGTCCTGAGCCGGGGCTGCTGGACCCTGCCGCTCGCCTCGATTTCAAACTTAAGCAGCCGGGCCTGCGTCGCCTCGATGGTGAGCAGCATTTTGACCTATTTCAACCCGGCGATGATACGCCATGGCGTAAGGCCTTTCTGCACCGCCAGAGCTATCGCCATTTCCAAGCTAAGCCGATTACTGCAGAACAATTCGGCCGGTGGTTGAAATGTCTGGGGCAGGTGACCTTCGAGGAAAGCCCGCTGCCCAAATATGGCTATCCCTCAGCCGGCAACCTCTATCCGGTCCAAACCTATCTCTATCTCAAACCCGACCATATCATGGGTCTGGCGGGAGGGTTTTACTACTACCATCCGGCTCAACACCGGTTAATCCAACTGGCACCAACGGATGATGCGGTCGGTCGGCTCTTCCCCGATTTCAATCAGCCTATCTTTGACCAAGCGGCTTTTGCCGTCTTCCTTGTGGCCCAACTGGAGGCGATGACCCCGATGTACGGTTCTCTATCGCGAGATTTCTGTTTGTTGGAAGCGGGCTATATGAGCCAGTCTTTGATGCTGGAGGCTCCCCATTATCAGATGGGGCTGTGTCCCATCGGCGTGCTGAACGATCCTAATCTGTTGCACCAGCGCTTACACCTTAATGAAAACCATCTCATCTTGCATACTTTGCTGGGGGGCCAAATCGAACCGAGCCAAAGTCAACAACTGCCCACCTCTCCGGCCAAACCGAAGACAACGGGCTGGCAAGATCAACTGCAAGCGTATCTGGTTGAAAAACTGCCCGATTACATGGTCCCGGCTCACTTTGTCATTTTGCCCAAACTGCCGTTGACCGCCAACGGCAAGATTGACCGCCGGGCGCTACCGGCACCAAATGTCCGTAATAGCTTTGAGCAAGAATTTGTGGCCCCCCGCACTCCTTTCGAAATAGCTGTGGCCGCCATCTGGGCTGATCTGCTGGAACTGCATCAAGTAAGCATTCATGACGATTTTTTCGAGGTGGGCGGCGACTCGCTGCTGGCGACTCGCTTGGTGACCCGGATACGCGATGAATTTCGGATTGAGTTGCCGCTGCGCAGCCTGTTTGAGTGGCCGACAGTGGCTGGTCTGGCTGACCGTATCGAAGCGATTGACCGCGGCCTGCAACGTCTCCAATCGTTACCGGATCAGGATGAGGAAGAACGTGAGGAAATACTGTTATGAAAACCGTTGAAGATTTTTTGATTGATCTTAGCGCTATGGATATAAAGCTTTGGATGGACAATGGCCATTTGAGGTGTAATGCGCCCAAAGGGGTTATTACCCCAGAGCTGAGGGCGCAAATACAAACGCATAAAACAGAAATAATTAACTTTAGTTTCCGCTAAAACAGACAACAAAAATAGGCCAGATAGTTTGTCTGGGAACAGAACATTAACAAACCAGATG
>JAGRBZ010000613.1 GCA_020433805.1 Anaerolineae bacterium | reverse complement strand
GGTCTCTTCACCGCGCACCCATTTTACGGCATTATTCTTATCATCGACACCCCAGAAGCTTTCTTGGCCATTCTCATCAACAGCCCAAACAGCTTCAGCAGGACTGGCTACGGTTGAACCATCTTCCTGGCGGGTATACTTTGTTAACTCTCCCTCTTCCAGTGACCAGCGGGTCAATTGACCATCAACATCGGCCCACCACGTATCCTCACCGGTTTGCGGATTTGGAGCCGTGACTAAATTGAAGCCAACCTCTCCTTCAGCCCGCCACTCATTGCCAATTAGCCAATCGATGTAGCGCAAATAAACCGGGTCGTCTAGCCCCAACTGATTACGATAGGAGGCACGCTGCTCTGGGGTTGAAAAAACACCGAGAATTTTCACGGTAATGTCCCCACTACCTACTTCAAGCAATAAGAACAAGGCAATAGATACAATGATGAGCGTAATAACAGTTGAAACTAAACTTCGTATGATAAATCGAGCCATAACTATTCTCCTTGAAGCCGGCCGGTTGTACTGATAAGTCTAAACACCGTTTATGGGTAAAGGTACGTTGTTTTCATCGTCGACAGATGCAAACGTTGCACCTTAGATGGCAGAGGTAACAGAGGTAGGTGATAAAGGAACGGCTTGCCAAATTTCCGCAAGCCGTTCCTCTCTCTATCGATTTAAGCGTCTTCTTTCCACACTTCGTACATCAAGTCGTAGGCCGTGGGGTGGGCCTGAACATTTTGGAATTCAGAGCTGGTGATGTTCCAAATCTTCTTCCAGAAGGGGTTCCCGATTGGGCCGCGTTCTTGCATAATGTCCTCGATCTGGCACATGAGATCACGCCGCGCTTCCACATCCAGTGTTCCTTCTGCCTCGCGCAGCAGTGTTTCAAACTCTTCGTCTGTCCAGCGCGTTTCGTTCCAGGCACCGATGGCTTCTTCGATGTAAGCCAGCGGTAGCACCATCGTATCAAGTGGGCGATGGGTCCAAGAGGTGATACCCAGATCAACCTCGGTCCAGCGGTCCCAGTAGCCGCTTGGTTCGGTGATATCAAGTTGAATGTCAAAACCACCCGGAGCAGCGAGTTCTTTTAAGGCCTGCGCCAATTCCGGCTCTTGCTGGTCGTTCTTAGTGGCCAGCGTAACGGTCAAACCATCCGGGTAACCGGCTTCAGCCAAAAGTGCTTTAGCACCTTCGGGATCGTAGGCCGGGATCGGCTTTTCGCAATAAGCGGGGTGAACCGGAGCCACGTGGGCATCGATCGACAGGTCACCTTCGCCAAAGTAGGCTAGCTGCATAATCTTCTCGCGATCCTGACACATCTTCAAGGCGTTGCGTACGCGCTCGTCGGTCCAGGGTTCAACATCAACCCGCATCCGAAGCACAAGACACTGCGCCGTACTCACCGGTCGAACCGTCAGGCCGGGTACATCTTTAAGCGCCTGGAAGTCGCTGGGGCGGGGGTCATACAGTGAGTTAACCTGCCCTGATTGGAGAGCGGCGACACCGGCATCTTTATCGGTGGAGACGTAAATGAGTTCGTCCAGGTAAGGCAGCGGGCTACCATCTTCGCCCATGCGCCAGTAATCTTCGCGACGCTTGAAGACGGCCCGTTCACCTTCGGCGTACTCTTCCAGCAAGAAAGCGCCTGTACCAACCGGCTGCTGAATGATATCACCCTCGAAATTGCGGTGCAGAACAACGGCCGGATAGTGGAACAAATGCTCCGGCACGCCGATATTGGGCGTTTGCAGATTAAGGCGAATGTGATAGTCATCCACCTTTTCAATATCTTGTGGGCCGCTTAGATAGGAGAGCAAACCCAGCATCGACGAGCCGACATCGGGATTAAGCCATTCACCGAAGGTAAAGATGACGTCGTCGGCGGTCAGTTCATCGCCATTGTTGAACAAAATACCTTCTCGCAGGTACAGGTCCCAGGTCATAACGTCATCGCTGGCTTCCCAACGGTCTAGCAAGTAGGGGCGGGTAATGTTGTCGGGGCCGGTTTCGGTCAAATATTCGCTAATTTGGCGAACGATGTTGGCACCTTCAACCCATGAAAGGCGAGCCGGGTGATCGAGAAGCTGAAGCTGCATAGAGCTGGTCCAGGTGCCGCCGCGCTTGATGGCTCCGCTCGACTCAGCAGCGGCCCCTTCGGCGGGGGCTTCTTCACCACCTTCTTCAGCGGGAGCGGCAGCAGGTTGCGCCGGAGCACCACACTGCGCGGCAATGGATGCTGCGCCTGCCGATAGACCTAATAATGTGGCAAATCGCATAAAGTCTCGACGGCTGACACGCCCTTCTTTCAATTTCTGGTAAGCGTCGGGAATAGCCGGATGGATTTTCTCCATATACTTTTCAGAAATTTGAGGCTTCTTCATAATTAATTTTCCTCCTTGGTAATAAGCTTATTTGCAGAATGTCTTTTATGAATTTACGATTTTTTAAAGCTGTTTATGTATTCTCGATATAATTTGGGTGCGTAGAACAAACTTAAGTTTGTCTTACATTTAGAGAGTAACAACAAAGTATGCCCCACAGGCCCATTTTATTATCAGGCTTTGTAGACCGTAAATCCTGCTATCGACAGATTTTAAGAGCAACTCGGAACAGTTTCAATGGCTGGGTAGGGTTTAACCTCCTTCTCTATTCGATATAGGATTCATTCAAACCACAGGTAACACTTGAAAAAGGCGAAGCAAACCAAAAAGATTTACCAGAATGCCTCTCTCAACTCGAACGACACATCTACTTACACTACAAAATAACAATAAGGGGAATATACTTTTTACAAGAGGTCAAATGTAACAATCTACCTTTTAATTCGGCAGCATGACCTTGTTAAGAAGAGCATGGGAAGTCAACAATAGTTTGGTACACAAGTATGAAATATCTCATTGATATATCAAATTGCGACAACAATGCAGGTAGCTGATTTATAGGTGAATTTAATTTCCGGTCATCGGCATCATACCATAAGTTCAGTCTTATGCCAAATGATTCTTAAACCCACATCCACAAATTACAAGGCTAACCGACCTCACTGTCCCGAGTCTAAAACACGCAAAGCGAGGGCAACCGCCGCCGTCCAGGGAACAAGTTTAAACTCACCAGCCATTAACGCTTGCTCTACCTCTGATTGACTGAGCAACAGCAGTTCCTGCTCTTCCAGATCATCCGCGTTGGCATCCGCTGCATGGCGCGCCCCTTGCGCCAAAAACAGGTGGGCTGTGCCTACTCCCCGATTGCCGTCGACGCAATACTGTCCTAAAGAGATCCACTCTGTAGACTCATATCCTGTTTCTTCAAATAGCTCACGCTTGGCCGCGTCTAGGGCATCTTCGCCGGGGTCTAAATAACCACCGACCGGAGCCAACGTCACATCTTCGACACAGTATTTGGTCTGTCGAAATACAAGAAACTGATCATCTTCAGTAACAGCGACCACAATCACAAAGTCGGGCGTAATCAGCCACGCCCAATCTTCGATAATATCGCCATTTGGCAGTTCGATGGTGTGGCTCTCGACAGTCAGCCATTTATCATAATCCAGTACTGTTGAACGTGATAGGGTTTTCCAGGGTTTTGGTGTCACGTATTTACCCTTTTAATTTCAAGATCGTTTACGCAGTTCGTGTCATTTCGAGGCCGAAGGCGAGAAATCCCTACGGCGTTCGGTTGTAAGCAATGTTCTGAGTGTAAGCGAAGAGTGGAGCATCCCCAGATGCGGAGCAGTTCCACCCTAGCCGTTCGCATCTGAGGATGCTCACTCCGCTATCAAGCAACTGTTTTCATTCTTATTGTTGTCGTGTAGCTTCTTCATTGCCCAGGTTGGAACAAGTCAGCGACTTGTTCTACTTATACTGCCCACGAGCATAATTTTAATTTTTCTGGACGCAGATTTTCGCAGATAAACGCAGATAAATAGTAAAAATCAGCGTGCATCAGCGTTAATCTGCGTCCCATTCAAAAAACCAAAAGTTAAATTTATGACCGTGTTGAGTACAACTGAGACTAGCGAAGCCTACCAAAACGGCTTAATTGCATCAACGTCATCTTCAGCAAAGACGGAATGACGATAAAGATCGTCCCCGTCTTTATGCCGCCCCGATGTAAAACGTCGATCACGACGCCCTCGATCAACCTGTCGGCCACTACCGGCTAACCGCTGACCGCTAACCGCTAACCGCCGATGGCTAACCA
>JAGRBZ010000612.1 GCA_020433805.1 Anaerolineae bacterium | reverse complement strand
GGCCGTCCAATATTCGATGATAGTGCTGCTGACCAGTGTCTTTTTCAGCGGCTTCCTCTTAGGTTTGAATACGCTGTGGGAGCCGGTGCGCGTTATTTCATGGTCGCTGCCGGCCACGTACGGCATTCTCCTGCTGCGCGATATTATGCTCAGAGGCGGCGGGCTTAACTGGCCTATCTTTGCGCCGTTGCTTGTTTTCGGGGTCGTGTTATTTGGACTGGCCTGGTGGCTGCTTCGCCGTTCGATGCAGAATATTTAGGCGGAGATAGAGATTGGAGATTGGCCTGAGAAATCTCCCTATCGCCTAATCTCCTTATCTCCACATTTAGTTTTTAATCCATAATAAGGACCCAACAGCATGATGGATATCGATCCCAAACCGCTTGAACAAACTACCCTACCCCAATATGGCGAGGAAGCGCCGCCCATTTTTGTGGTGTCCAGCAGCATGGGCAGCCTGGGTGAGCGGATTGCCCGCACCGTGCTGCCGCAATTTCAGGGCATCTATATTCCGGTCATCATCAAGCCCCGCGTTCAACATGAAAACCAGATCGAGCAAATTATCGTCGAAGTAGTCGAAGTGAATGGCACTATTATTCATACCATCGCCGATCCCGATCTGCGCCACAAACTGATCGAACTGGCCGAAGCGCACGATGTCGTTGCCCACGATGCCGTCGGGCCGCTGCTTAACCATCTTCAGGCCGTGACCGGTCGGGAACCCATCGGCAAACCCGGTCTTTTCCGCGAACTCAACGAAACCTACTTCAAACGCATCGAGGCCATCGAATTCACTTTGGCCCACGATGACGGCAAAAACTTCCAAAACTGGGATCAGGCTGAAATCGTCCTCACCGGCTTATCACGTGTGGGCAAAACGCCGCTCAGTCTCTATCTGTCGATGCTGGGTTGGAAAGTCGCCAATATCCCGATTGTCCCTAGCATTCCCCCGCGCCCAGAACTGTTCGATCTTGATCCACGGCGTGTTGTGGGCTTAAAAATCGATCCGTCCCAACTGATGCACCATCGCGCCCATCGCCAGCGCAATTTAGGCCCCCTCGGCAAAACCGATTACTACAACCTGGAGAAACTGTACGAGGAATCGGACGAGGCCCGCAAAATCTTCCGGCGGGGCGGCTTTCGCACGCTTGATGTGACCAACAAACCCATCGAGACCACTGCCGGGCAGGTTATCCAAATCGTCACCCGCCGCTTGAAAAGTGGCAGTGGTTGATCGGCTGTCTCTTTTCAGCACCGCTTCATCAAAACTAGCTAACTGACCAGGTTCGATACTATACAATAGGCTGGTGCATTTCAGCAGGCTCTATATTATAGTCCTAACAGTAAGCAACCATTCAAAAAGAGGAGTGCCTATTACCGACCTTAAATTTTCGTAAATGTCGTTTCAAACCCATCATCTCTCCAAACGCATCAATTAGGAAAAACACCTTCCGTTTGAAGGTGATCCGCTTTCCAAAAAACAATTGACGACCTCACATTTCATAACCTTACCCTCTCCACTGCTGGACTATTATTCTTTGTAAGAATCATCTCCATCCTGATTTTCTTTGTCTTGCGTGAATGCACTGAACAATTCCAATAACGTATCAAGCATGGTTGCTTGGCTCAGACTCGGCAGCCGCGCCAAAACGGGGATTGTGTTATTTCGTTGATGTAAACCGTTGTCTCTAGAAACCATGTTAAACACCCCAGGCCAAGGAGGGCCATGCTATGTCATTGATGACTCTGTAGAGAAATAAAGATCGCTGCGTATTCAGGCGATTTTTTTTGCGTTACAGCTTGTGAAATTTTACGCATACCAACAGGGAGGGAGTAATGATTACAGACAAAGATAGAGAACTCATGACCACCCTCGCCCGGCGAGGCGTCTCGCGGCGGGCATTTTTGAAGTTTTGTGCGGTAGTCACCGGCACATTAGCTTTACCCAACACCTACATCCCAAAAGTAGCGAAAGCGCTAGAGCAGGCGGCGAAGCGACCGCCGGTCGTCTGGTTGGAATTTCAAGACTGCGCCGGTGACAGCGAGTCGTTCTTACGAGCGTCGCGACCGACTGCCGGCGACGTGGTGCTCGACGTCATCTCGCTCGATTATCACGAAACCATTATGGCTGCCGCCGGCCATCTGGCTGAAGAAGCCAAGGCCCAAACGCTGGCAACCGGCGGTCATATCGTGGTTGTCGAAGGCTCAATCCCCCTAAAAGACGATGGCGTTTACTGCTGCATCGGTGGGCGGACGGCTGTCGACATATTAGAGGAAGCAACGCGCAACGCAGCGGCAGTGATCGCCGTGGGCAGTTGTGCGGCCTTTGGCGGACTGCCCAAAGTTGGCCCCAACCCGACCGGCGCGGTCAGTGTGATGGATCTGGTCGACCATATTCCGGTTATCAACCTGTCCGGCTGCCCGATGAACGTGGCCAACTTTACAGCCACAGTGGTGCATTACCTGACCTTTGGCGAATTCCCGGCGGTCGACAAGTTAAATCGCCCGCTGTTTGCCCACGGCCAGATCATCCACAACAACTGCGAGCGGCGCGGTCACTTCAACGCCGGTCGCTTTGTGAAAGCCTGGGGCGACGAAGGTCATCGCCAGGGCTGGTGCCTCTACCAAATGGGCTGCAAAGGGCCGGTGGCGACCTTCAACTGCCCGCAACTGGGCTGGAACGACGGCACCAACTGGCCGGTGGCGGCGGGCCACGGCTGTATCGCCTGCGCCGCCCCCGATTTCTTCGAGCGGGCCATCTATGAACCGGTCAACATCCAAGAGGCTAATCCGCCCGATCAATACCCCACCGTCGAGCAAGCGCCGGAGCCGCTCTCATCTGCCGGCGCAGCGACGGTCGGCACGGTCGGTGGATTGCTGGTGGGGGCCGGAGCCGCCGCCGCTGTGGCCGCCTCACGTCGCAATGGTCAGGCTACGGAAGGGGATCGATCTGAGGAGGTAAGCTAATGGCCGTCAATCGACGTGACTTTTTGAAGCTGGCCGGAGCGGGCGTCGGCAGCCTGGTTTTGGCGGCGGGGCATACCGAAAAAGCCGCAGCCGAGTCCATGCCCGAAGAGGCCCGCAGCCATCCGTCTATGCTGTACGATACCACGCTGTGCGTCGGCTGTCGTGCTTGCCAAAATGCCTGCCGCAGTTGGAATGAAACGCCCCAGGAAATAAGCCCGACCGGGCTGTACGACATGCCCACCGATCTATCGGGCGATACCTGGACGATCATCAAACTTTATGAGGATGAAACGGCGGACGACCCAGACGCTGTCGGCAACTTTTCCTTCATCAAGCGCAACTGCATGCACTGCCTCGATCCCGCTTGCGTGTCGGCCTGCACGGTGGGGGCCATGCAAAAAAGTCCGGAAGGGCCGGTCATTTACGATACGGAGCGCTGTTTCGGCTGCCGTTACTGCATGGTAGCCTGTCCGTACGATGTCCCTCGCTATCAATGGGCATCAACAACGCCGCTGGTGCAAAAATGCACCTTCTGTTTCGGCTACGTGCAGCGAGACGGCGGCGTTGATGAGAAGAACCGGCTGGCCCAGGGTATGGGGCCAAGCTGTGTCGAAGCTTGCCCGACCGGCGCATTGAGTTGGGGCACCCGCAACGAGATGCTGGAGAAAGCGCATACGCGCATCAAAGCCGCACCCGGTAAATACACCGAAGATCGCGTCTACGGCGAACACGAGGCCGGCGGCACGCTGCAACTGGTGCTGTCGCACGTGCCGTTTGAAAAGCTCGGCCTACCAACGCTCGATCCGCGACCATTGCCCAGCCTGACCGACGCGCTTAACTGGTCGGTGCCGGGCATTATTGTGGGCGTCGGTGGTTTGATGGGGGCGATTTACGTCAATCGCAGCAAAGATGAACAGACGGACAAGGAGGCGTAACATGGCAACGACCACGATGAAATCGAGCAAACAGGCCACGCTGCCGGTTGGCTCTATTATTCTTTGGATTATACTGCTCATCGGTGTGTGGGCGGCGATTGTGCGCTACAGCCAGGGCTTAGGCTCGACCAACCTGGCCGACAGCCGACCGTGGGGCTTGTGGATTGCTTTCGATGTGATGGCCGGGGTGGCGCTGGCTGCCGGTGGCTTTACGCTGGCCGCTGTGGTCTACATCTTCCGTATGAAGCGTTTCTATCCGCTTATCCGGCCTACCCTGTTGACGGCCTACATCGGCTATCTGCTGGCC
>JAGRBZ010000611.1 GCA_020433805.1 Anaerolineae bacterium | reverse complement strand
TCAATAGGCCGTCTACTTGGGGTTCACTACAACGTTGATAAGGAAACTGGACCAATCTATCTTTAAAATGAGAATTGCTGTAGCTGTTCTGAGGAAGTAGACCATCATAAGAGTGGGTAGTGAAGGGCACAACCCTCCGCTACCCGCTCACCACAAAACTACATCTTTCTACAAAACAAGCGTAACACTTTTCTCGATCAGATCGTTAAGAAGTAAGGGCGTATTGAGCTTGCCTTACGCACTTACTATCATTTTGACCAACAAAGGAGCGAGAAATCTCCCAATTGATGAGGCTTTATGGGATGCAATAGGAGTAGCCCGCCTGAACCGTTCAATTTAACTCTGGCGAGTAGTTCTAAATAGCTCGGTTGCGTATGGGAAATTGCTTGTCATCAGCTTACACTTAACATTGACCATATCAACACCCCGAAGCGTTACACATCTACGAAATATTTTTTAACATTGTTTATAAGATAATTAGCATATGTAGCCAAATTCGGCTATGATGCTATATTGGCTCTCGCTCTTATCTATTAAAGCGGAGAGCACGTTCATAATTCTTAAAGAGGAGTATAAGGAAGTTAGAAGATGCAAAAAAGAATGTTGAAGACCCTTTATGTTCTAATGGTCGTGGGGCTGCTGGCCTCGATGACGACTATGGCTTTTGCCGCGCCGGCTTATCAAGATGAAACCACCAATACGGTAGTAGATGTTATCACCGAAGATGGTCGATTTGCCACTTTAGTGACTGCGCTTGAAACCGCCGGTCTGGTTGACACCTTCAACGGTGAAGGCCCCTTCACTATCTTTGCCCCTACAGATGACGCCTTTGCCAAACTGCCCGAAGGCGCATTGAACGATCTGCTGGCTGACACAACCGCATTAAACAATCTCTTGCTCTATCACGTGGTCGATGGCCAAGTTATGGCCGCGGACGTCGCCGGTTTAGACCAAGCGCAAACCTTAGCCGATGGCCTTCTGGACATCACAGTGGATGGCGAGACGGTTATGGTTAACGATGCTCAGGTTGTCGAAGCGGATATCGAAGCCGATAACGGCGTTATCCACGTCATCGACACAGTTCTCATGCCGGCTGAAGATGATGCCATGATGGAAGACGAAGCCATGATGGCGGAAGGCACGGCTGAACCGGAAGGTACCGCTGAACCGGACGGCACCGCAGAGCCGGAAGCCATGATGGAAGATGAGGCCATGATGGAAGACGATAGCGCGGCAGCCGATACGACCGCGACCGGCACCTGTGCCGAAGATTACGTCATTCAGGCCGACGACACGCTGGGAACCATCGCCGACAAGTTTTTCGGTAACTCCGGAGCGTACACGGCTATCGTTGATGCGACCAATGCCGCCGCTGAGTCGGGCAATTATCAAGCTATTGAAGATGCCAACCTGATTTATGTTGGTCAAACGCTCTGCATCCCCGGCAACAGCGAAGCGGAAGCCATTCTTTCCGGCGGTGCTGCAACCACGGACGAAGAGGCGATGACGGCTGAAGAGGGCACGATGGAAGAAGGGATGATGGCCGAGGAAACCATGCTGGACATCCCTGAAGGCAAAGCCCTCATCAACTTCGAAAACTTCTCGTCGGTTGACCTTATCCTGGATTTGACCGGCCCCACCCGCGATTCATTCAGCGTTGCGCCGGGAGCAACCCAAGAAATTATCGTCGATCCGGGTTCATACACCTTTAACGGCCATCAGCCCGGTGGTGCCTATGTTGTCAATTCCGGTGAACTGACGTTGGAAGCCGGTGAAGCAGTCAACCTTTCCTGTTCCGACAGCCCTGAATGCTACGTTATTCCCATAGCAGAAATGGCAGAACCGGCCATGATGGAAGAAGAAATGGGCACCGTCGAAGCTACCGTAGAATCGACCGTCGAAGCTACGGTAGAATCCACTGTTGAAGCTACTGTTGAGTCCACTGTTGAAGCTACCGCAGAACCAACCGTGGAAGCTACGGTTGAAGCTACAGTTGAACCCACAGCAGAAGCTACCGAATAAGCATATCTGCTCGACTCGTCGACTCGACTCGTTCCAACGCTCTGCGTTGGAATCTCGATTCGTTCCCACGCTCTGCGTGGGAATGCCTACCCAACCAGAACAAAACAATAGCCTCTCGTATTCCAAATATACGAGAGGCTATTTGTCTTTAAGCCCGTTGCGTTCGTGTCACCTCGTTTCCCACGCGGAGCGTGGGAATGCCTACAGCATGTGAACGGACCCGGTATGTATTCCAACGCAGAGCGTTGGAACAAAATCATACGTCTGCCCTCTCAACCAGGGCGATCCCCTGCCGATAGCCGTCGATCTCACCCTGATAGTAATGCACCCAGTTGGGATCAGCGTGGCTGGCACTTTGATAAAGCGCCAGCATTTTTTCCGCCTTGACCAGCTTGGGCCGTAAGGCATCGGCTACGTCTGCCGGCAGTGGCATATCGCTCTGCTGCTCGACCATCCGTTTGGCTGTTTTAAGCGCGTAATACTGGCCCTCAAGATACTTCACTAAAGGTGCCCCGCTCCGCTCCTTACCGATTAAACACAGTGAGGCATCGCCCGCTGCCGCCGTTAAATTTGTCTCAACTTCATCGATAAGGGTATTAAACGCAGTCAGCATCATATCAATCGTTTGGTCAGTAGACACACTTCACCTCAACACTCGATGACATTCACGGCCAGCCCACCGCGAGCGGTTTCTTTGTACTTGGTCTTCATATCCGCTCCGGTCTGGCGCATCGTTTTAATGACCTTATCGAGCGAGACGTAGTGGGTGCCGTCTCCGCGCAGGGCGATACGGGCGGCATTGATGGCCTTGACCGAGGCCATCGCGTTGCGCTCGATGCAGGGAATTTGCACCAAGCCACCGACCGGATCGCAGGTCAGGCCCAGATTGTGCTCCATACCGATTTCGGCGGCATTTTCCACTTGAGCCGGCGAGCCACCCCGCACTTCGCACAACGCTGCCGCCGCCATCGAGCAGGCCACGCCAACCTCGCCCTGGCAGCCGACATCGGCCCCGGAGATGGAGGCGTTTTCCTTATAGAGGATGCCAATCGCCCCGGCCGTTAGCAAAAAACGGACGATGCTGTCGTCATCGGCCCCGTAGCCGAAACGATGCCAGTAGTGCAGCACCGCCGGAATAATGCCCGCCGCGCCGTTGGTCGGGGCCGTGACCACCCGCCCGCCTGCTGCGTTTTCCTCGTTGACGGCCAGCGCGTACAAATTCACCCAATCGATCACATTGAGCGGATCGCGCAGCGCCTCTTCGCGCTGGCCGGTCAGCTTGCGATATAAGTCTGCCGCGCGCCGCTTGACGTTGAGCACGCCCGGCAGCGTACCTTCGGTGTGGCAGCCGCGCTCGACACAGGCCTGCATGACCTGCCAGATATGAAGCAGCCCGGCGCGAATATCGGCCTCGCTGCGCCAGCTTTTTTCGTTTTCCAGCATCACCTGGCTGATCGACATCTGGTGGGTTTGGCACAGCGTTAGCAGTTCGGCTCCGCTGCGGAAGGGATAGGGCAACGGGGTATCGTCGAGCTTGAGCCGATCCGCGCCGGTCGCCGTTTCATCGACCACAAAGCCGCCGCCGACCGAGTAGTATACGCGGCTGACCAACTCGCTTCCGGTCGCATCGAACGCCGTGAAGCGCATCCCGTTAGGATGATACGGCAGCGATTTTCGGTGGAAGATGAGGTGCTGCTTTTCGTAGTAGGGGATGGGATGCCTCCCCAACAGCGTCAGCCGGTTATCGCTGCGAATGCGCGCCAGCCGGGCGTCGACCGTGGTGACATCGACCTGCTCCGGCGTGTCGCCCTCAAGGCCGAGCAGCACGGCTTTATCGCTACCATGCCCTCGCCCGGTCGCCCCCAACGAGCCAAACATCTCCGACTTTACAGCGTGAGTTTGCTCGAGCAGACCGCGCTCGCGCAGCCCTTCCGCAAACCGGCACGCCGCCCGCATCGGGCCTACCGTATGTGAACTCGACGGTCCAATCCCAATTTTGAACAGATCAAAAACACTAATTGCCACGATACCCACCACTTTATGTTGGTTCAACAGGATTTAGTCGGGTTGACGCCATAAAACGTAAAACCTGATGCGTAAAAAACCATTACGCTGTAGAGTCCCGTAATATTGTACCCCCTGGAGTCCAATTAAGTCGTACCCCTAAAATCCGGCCTTCAGGAGGCAAATTTCCGAAAAATGTTATGCG
>JAGRBZ010000610.1 GCA_020433805.1 Anaerolineae bacterium | reverse complement strand
CAAACGTGAGTGCGGTGACAAAGGCGGTGGTAGTGGTGAAACTCAGCCGGTTGACGAACATAAAGAGCAGCATCCCTGTAGCGGCCGTTATCAGCGCGTTGAGAATCGACACGGTTTGCAGCATGCCCAATCCCGGTAGGTAAAGCGCCAGTGCATAGAGCGGGGCTTGCGCCAGGGAGAGGGCCAACCCTTTCTTTGAATAGACATGGCCGTCTGCACCAAAAAATCCCTGGGCTTCGGCCTGGCTGGTCGTCCACTGGGTCCAGGCGATCTGGTCGGTATTGACCCGGCCGAATTTGACGAAACTCTCCGTTACGGCGAACATGGAGACTTCGTCAACGGAGTGAAAGCCACCCCGGTATGTAAAGAGATACAGCGCGAAGAGAAACAACCCCAGGCTCACGGCCAGGAGGCGACGTTTGTTTTTTGTAGCATTCGACGCGGAGTCGGTAATGGTGTCCAAAAAAACCTCTCGTTTTGCGCAAAGCTGGCGCGTTATGTATCATGCCATGCTTTTATTTTGAAAGGAAACCCAGCGTTTTCACGTGGAGAAGATGACAATAAACGGCCAACATACACCACCTATTCTCTTGTCTGTAATTATACCTGCCTACAATGAGGAAGGTCGCCTGCCCGGAACGCTGCTAAAACTTGTCGATTTTCTGACGGCCCAAGAGTTTCGGTCGGAAGTGATTGTGGTTGATGATGGCAGTGACGATAAAACAGCCGAAATAGCGGAAGAATTTGCCGCCGAATATCCCTGGATTCAACTTGTACAGCCAGGTCGCGGCGGCAAGGGCCACGCGGTTAAAGCCGGAATGCTGCTGTCTGAAGGCGAGTATGCATTTCTGTGCGATGCCGACTTAGCCATGCCGGTTACAGAGTTACCCAAATTTTTACCGCCTCGCCAAAACGGCTACCAAATTGCCATCGGTTCTCGCGAGGGTGAAGGGGCCGTGCGGTATAATGAGCCGGGGTATCGGCACCTGATGGGGCGCGTTTTTAATTGGGTTGTCAAAGTTCTGGCTGTTCCCGGCTTTGAGGATACCCAATGCGGCTTTAAGTGCTTCCATCGCTCGGTAGTAAACGATCTGTTTTCGCATCAGACTATTGACGGTTTTGGTTTTGATGTCGAGGTGCTCTATGTAGCCCAAAAACGAGGCTACAAAATTATTGAAGTGCCTATTCATTGGTACTATCAATCAGAAAGTAAAGTTCATCCCATTCGTGATACCATTCGTATGGTACAGGACATCTTATTGGTTCGAAAAAATGACCGTGAGGGTCTCTATGATAATAACTGATCACAGCATAAAACGCTGAGTAGTAGGTAGGTAGTTAACCACCTTAGCGGTAACTATCTGGGACGGTATTGCTACAAATGCGGGCGTTATTTGCGCATGCGTGTACTATGCCATAGATTACCGTTTTCTAATTTCATCATATTTACCCTATCAACCACGACCATTCTCTCTTCCACTATAGGGTTACAATTTAATAGCATATTTTTCGAAAATTATGGAGATGCGTTCAAATGAATCGAAAAAACGCGAAGTTGCTTACGCTGTTGCTAGCGTTGGGCATACCCTTTTTGCTCTGGGGCTGTTCCGGGACAAACAGCCAACCAGAGCAAGCGACTATTCCGGTGGCCGAGATTACGTCGCCGGAAGCCGGCAGTAATTTGCCGGTTGATCAGGATATTTTGATAACGTTTAATGCTGCCGATGTGAACGGCATTGCGCAGGTGGAGTTAACGATTGATGATGAAGCGGTTATGGTTGAAACCGTCAGCCCGCCGGTCAATTCATATACGGCCAGTTTTCGCTGGCGACCGGAAGAGGCCGGTTCGCACGTCATCGCGCTGACCGCCTTTAATGTCGAGCAGACGGCCAGCGAGACCAATCAGGTCATTGTTAGTGTTATTGGCCCTGGCCAGGTCTCAATCGAGCCGACCGATGAGCCTGCGCCGACAGCGGATATTGCGGCCATTGAGCCTACCCCAACAACAGAAGTTGTCGATGCGCCAACCCCGACTGCCTCGCCGGAGCCTTTTGCCTCGCCCACGGTTGCCCCTTTAGAGTCAGCCGATGACGAACCTCAGGTCACGATGTTGGTTGGCCTTAATGTACGACAGGGTCCCGGCACCAACTATCCGATTATTGGTCGGATGGCAGCAGGGGAAACATCCAAAATTACGGGCCGTAACGATTTCTCAAGCTGGTGGCAAATTGAGTTTGCTTCCAATGCCGGTGATCGCGGCTGGGTAGCGGCCAGCGATGAGTTCTCCGAAGCAATAAATACGGATGGAATTCCGGTTGTATCCGCGCCGCCTCCTGAAAATGTTGCTCCGCCAACGGCCACGCCTGCACCGTCTGCATCGCAAAAGCCCACGATTTTTAGCTTCACAGCCGACCGCTACGCTATTGCGCCCGACGATGAGGTTACGCTCAAGTGGGATCTTGAAAATGCTCAGTCTGCTTTTCTACGGTATGATGATAAAGAAGAGGGGGTTGCTGCTCCGGGCAGCAAAACCGTTTCGCCTGATGAGGATACTACCTATGTGTTGGTAGCTCGAAATGAGGTGGGCGAAACCACCGCTGAAGTATCGATCGACGTTAGCGGCTCATCACCGACCCCCGTACCGACTCATCGCGATGGCAAAACGCGGATCGCCAATAAACAAAGCATTGACTTTGATGACGGACTGGTTTATTCTGAAGCAGATGAGGAAACCGATTTTGTCTGGGATGCCGGCGCACAAAGCTTCACCCAGCGAAATGGAGCGTCCGGGGCGCTGTTAGGCAGCAGCTACGGCGACATCGACGTAAACGACTGTGAAGATGCAGCCTACGATCGGCCCATAACCGGCATCGGCAGTTCGAGCCAAGTGACCGGCTGTTATATCACCAGTAATGATCGCTATGGTAAATTCTACGTTTCCGACTGGGATTTGGCCGGAAATTTGACCGTAGAGTGGATAACGTGGAATTACAGACGGTAAATTTATTTTCGTAGCTGAGATTGTGGTATAATTATCAGCTAACTACAGTAAGGATTTAATTGCATGGCGGAAAACATACTGGTTTGCACCGCTTGGCCGTACGCCAACGGAAATCTACATATTGGTCACCTGGCTGGAGCCTATTTACCTCCTGATATTTTTGCGCGTTACCATCGTCTGATAGGCAACAATGTGTTGATGGTGTCCGGCTCAGACTCACACGGTACACCGATTACGCTCCGGGCCGATGCCGAAGGCGTTAGCCCGCTGGAGGTTTTCGAGCGCTTCCATGCTGAATTCCTGGAAACCTTCCAGCAAATCGGTGTCACCTACGATCTGTTTACCCACACCGATACGGAAAATCACTATCGCGTGTCGCAGGATATATTTACCGCCTGTTTAGAGAATGGCTTTCTCTACCAACACACCGAGCAGCAGTTTTACTCGGAAACGGAAGGGCGTTTTTTACCCGACCGCTACATCGAAGGCACATGCCCCAAGTGCGGTTATGAGTCGGCGCGAGGCGATCAGTGTGACAACTGCAAGTCGCTGCTGGACCCAACTGAGTTGATCAACCCGCGCAGCAAAAATGATGGTTCGGTGCCTGTGCTGCGCGAAACCGAGCATTTCTATCTGGATCTCTCTAAGCTCAATGAGGAGGTCTTGGCCTTTCTCAGTGAGGATAAAGATTTTTGGCGGCCCAACGTCATCAACTTTAGCCTGCAATACGTTAAAGATGGTCTGCGCGGACGGGCGATTACCCGCGACATCACGTGGGGTATTCCGCTGCCGCTGGAAGGATACGACGATAAGCGGCTCTACGTGTGGTTCGAGGCAGTTATCGGCTACTTCAGCGCCAGCATTGAGTGGGCGGCCAATCACGGTAACCCCGAAAAATGGAAGGATTGGTGGTACGAACCGCAAGCGAAGACCTACTACTTTATCGGCAAAGACAATATCCCGTTTCACGCCGTCATCTGGCCTGCCGAGCTGATCGCAACCGGACGGCATTTGTATGAGGATGATACCAGCAAGTTTCTCAACCTGCCCTACGATGTTCCGGCCAATGAGTATCTTAATATGGAAGGCGAAAAACTCAGCACCAGCCGTAACTGGGCCATTTGGGCACCGGATTTGCTGGAACGATACGATCCTGACGCAGTGCGCTTCTACCTCACGGCTATTGCCCCGGAGACCCGCGACACCGATTTTACCTTTGACGATTTTATCCGGCGCAACAATGA
>JAGRBZ010000609.1 GCA_020433805.1 Anaerolineae bacterium | reverse complement strand
TGGGTGTAGGTGCGAAACGCCTTTTGCAGGGCCTCAATTTCAACCGGATCGCCGAGCTGGGTACCGGTGCCGTGCGCTTCGATGTAGCCCAACGTCTCCGGATTAAGGTCGGCCGCTCGCCAGGCCGACAGCAGGACATTGGCTTCACCGTCCACGCTGGGAGCCGTAATCGAGGGCGTATAGCCGCCGTGGCGAACCGCCGATCCCTTCATGACGCCATAAATATGATCGCCATCTTGAACCGCTTTGCGCAGCGGTTTGAGCAAAACCGCCGCGACCGTTTCGCCGGGTACATAGCCATCGGCCCGTTTATCGAACGTATGGCAGCGTCCGCTGGGGGATAGTGCCCCGATGCTGCAAAAGTAACGATAATGAACCGAACTCAATAACATATTGGTTCCGGCGGCAAAGGCCATCTCACATTCACCGGCTCGGAGCGCCTGGTAGGCTGCGTGGAGGGCATAAAGGGATGAAGAACAAGCGCTGTCCAACGCCAGACTGGGGCCGGTGAGATTAAAATAGAAAGAGGGCCGGTTGGCCAGCATCGTGGCGGCGTTACCGGTGCCGTCGTGAGCTTGAACTTTCTTGCCCTGGCGAGTCATCTCCTGGGCATAATCGTGCGAACAAACACCGACATACACCCCCGTGTTGGTGCTGCGGATATTGGGACCATAGCCGGCGTCCTCGGCGGTGTGATACAAAACCTGAAGGAGATAGCGCAGTTGGGGATCCATCAATGCCGCTTCTCTGGGAGAAATATTAAAAAACGCGGCATCGAACTTGTCGACATCGTCAATAAAACCACCCCACTTACAATACATCTTGTCTTCACCACGAGCCTGAGGGTCATACCAGGGTTTGTAGTCAAAATGATCGGTTGGGATTTCAGTGATCAAATTGGTTTTCTGATACAGATTCTGCCAGAAACGCGCGATGTTAGAGGATTTGGGAAAGACACCGGCCATACCAATAACGGCGATGTCGCCTAAGGTTTCAGCCTGATTGATGGGACCAAGAACTTGGTCCGGCTGAGTTTTCAGTCGTCCATTTGTCGATACGGAAGCAGTGAGCGGTTGTTCGCGCTGTGGGTTTAACGGTGAATGTATCGGTTCGGCGTGCTTCGGTTCAGCATCGATCTTTAGAAATGCAGAAAATTCGTCTCGATATTCCTGCGCCATAAAGAGCGATAGGGTATCGGCATTTTGATGTTCAAACAAGAGAGTCGGATATAATTCAATCCCTATTTCCGCCTCAATATCACGCACTAAAGTGATGAGCTGGATTGAATCGATGCCCAAATCCATAAAGTTTTTGGTGGCGCTAATTTCACCGGCTTCGATGGCCAAGACATGCCCCAGCTTTCGGGCCAGATACTGTTTAATGGCATCGGCCAGGATTTCAGGCTTTGGCGTCGTCAAAGTTGGCCCAACAGCGGTCTGCGCTTTGGCCTGATCAAGTAAATCTAAGGCTTGATCTTTTGTGATTTCTTTGGCTTTATATTTTTGGATGATCGTTTTGATGGTCACCATAATTTTATCCAGAGATGCGTCTGCTTTACCCAAGTTTTATGAGGGCTTCAATTTTCTGTTCGTCGATTTCGCCCTGATCCAACTGATCCAACAATTGCGCATGATAGGTTCTGTCGGCGTGTTGATCTTCAGGCACTATGGACCGGCCGAGCCAATATCTTTTTCGCTTAAATCGGGTTGGCGGCAAGGGCTTTTTCACAGGATGGGGCTGGTTCCCTTCCTCAATGATCATATGGCAGTTGGTTCCCCCAAAGCCAAACGAGGAAATAGCCCCAACACGACGCCCACCCCGTGGTTCCCAGGCCCTTAAGCCGGTGTTAGGATAAAAAGGCGACTCGCTAAACCCAAAGCGCGGGTGCGGCCTTTCACAATGCAGCGTAGCCGGAATCTGCTGATGCTGAAGGCTTAGGATGAGTTTAATTAAGCCCGTAATGCCTGCGGCCGTCATCGTATGGCCTAAATTCGATTTGACCGATCCGACAGCACAATACTGTTTTGCCTGCGTATATTGGCGATAAACTTCTGTGGCGGCTCTAATCTCGATTGGATCGCCCAGCAAGGTGCCGGTGCCATGCGCTTCCAGGTAACCGATCAGAGCGGGCGTAATGCCGCTGCGTTTGAGGGCGGCTTCAATCACGGCCTTTTGTCCGGCTTGATTGGGCACCGTTACCCCCATCGTCTTGCCGTCATTGTTCACGGCGGAGCCTAAAATCACGCCATATATTTGATCGCCGTCGCGAAGGGCGGCCTCATAGTCCTTGAGCATAACCAGGCCTCCGCCTTCGCCTAACACAAAGCCTTTAGCCCGTTTATCAAAAACATACGATTTGCCGTCAGCGGAGAGTACCTTGGCCTGGCTAAAGCCGATATGGGCATAGGCATCGACCATCAAATATATGCCGCCGGCAATGGCCAGCACCGACTCACCGCGTAAGATGCTCTGACACGCATCGTGTACGGCCACCAGCGACGACGAACAGGCCGTGTCGATCGCTAGCGAGGGGCCGGTTAGATCGTAGAAATCTGAGATTCTGGCGGCTATCATGTTACTGATTGAATTTACGACCGAATGTTGAAGGGATTTCGCCGGGATAAGATGGCTAAAGTTGCGGACATAGTTGTTGTCTTTGCCGCCTATAAAAACACTGGTGTGGGTATGGGCTAGCTCGTGCGGACTGTATCCGGCGCTGTCTAATAAGGTCTGGGCCAGTTCCAACATAAAGCGCTGCTGGGGATCCATGACGATAGCTTGGTCATCGGAAATGTTGAAATAGTGGGCATCGAAATAGGCAATTTTATCGATAAATCCGCCGTAGTAAGGGTTAGCTGCGTGGCCGTTATGAAGGTTGGCGTCATTATCCAGCGGCCAACGACCGGCCGGGACTTGGGTTACCAGATCGCGCCCGGCGGCCAGATTGTCCCAAAAATGGTCAACGGTTGGCGATTGAGCCAGTCGACAAGCCTGGCCAATAATGGCAACTTTACCGGCGTTGGGCGGGGTGATACGCGGGGCAGGTCGAAAACGTGGCTTCGAGCGCTGCTGCGGGTGCTTAGCAATATTCCGTACCGCCGCGCTTTCTGTCCCGGAAAGAGGGGAGAGCGACCGGATTTTTTCTTCTCGTCGACGAGCGAGGCGCTGGGAATTTTCGGAATCACGCGCATCTGACAGGGAATGTTGGACAGTTTGGCTGCCGGCCCCCACGCCGCCTAGATAGCCGGCCAAGGATCGGATGGTCGGATATTCCAAAAGGGCATTGGGATCCAGCAAGAGATCATACCGTTCTTCCAATTTATTCAGCAGCTTCATCATCAAAATAGAGTCGAGGCCATATTCAAAGAACTCCGTCTCAACATCCAGATCGGCCGGGGCGACGTTGAGTAGCTCCCCACATAAAGTGATCAAACCTTCCTCTAGATGCAGGGTTGAGTCGCCCGCCGCGACCAGTTTTGATTGAGGCAGTGGCCGGGATGAAGCAAGGGGCGCAGTGCTACCCATGTCATCTAGCCCCAAATGCCGACGTATTTTTCCCGGCTCGCCGTGGGCCACTCCCATTTGCCCATACTGTTGTTGGGTAAGCATTTGCCCAAAGGCTTGTAACCCCACCTGGGTGGGCAAGGGCTTGAGTCCGGTTCGATTACCGATCCATTTTTTCGTTTCATCATCGAGCTGTATGCCGCCATCTTGCCATAACGGCCAATTGATGGTGAGCGTTCGACCCTGTCGCCGGCCCGATTCGACCAACTGCTGCCGATGCGCGGCAAAGCTATCAAGAAAGGCGTTTGCGACGGCATAGTCGCCCTGCCCAAGATTGCCTGTTAGACCGGTAAGGGAGGAAAAGAGAACGAAAACATCTAATGAATCGGCTTGAGTCGCGGCGTCTATATTTAATAGGCCGGCCACCTTGGGTGCCAAAACGGCGTCGATTTCATCTGCGGATTTTTTCGTGATCAAACTATCGCTCAGAATACCGGCGCTATGGATGATGCCGTTGAGCTGTCCATACTGCTGGCGAATGTAGCTAACTACAGCCTCCACGTCGTGCTTGTTGCTAACATCGGCCCGAACGTACGCTATGGTGCTGCCGGTTTGCCTGAGTTTAGACAACCCTTGTTGACCGGCGTCATCAAGCTCCGACCGACCACTCAATACAAGCCTCATTTCAGCGCCGTGCTCAACCAAATACCGGGCGAAAATGCGGCCTAACCCGCCTAACCCGCCGGTAATC
>JAGRBZ010000608.1 GCA_020433805.1 Anaerolineae bacterium | reverse complement strand
TGCGGCTCCGTTCGGCATCTGAGGATGCCTCACTCCTCAAATTTTGATCTACTGAGACTAATCAAGCGCTCCAGGGTTTAGGGCTGTATTCAGTGCAATCATACTGTTCAGTGCATCAGTGTTTCAAAAAAGCTTGCAACTGAATGGTTCGAAGAGCGTAATGCATGATGTTAAGTTACATTCAGAATCGTAATTGTGAATTCGACAGTTAATTTGGAGCGTCAAAGTTCACTTTGACAGACAAAGCAGAGCTTTGTCGCTCCTGGTTCGCCAGTGAACAAGTCAGCGACTTGTTCTACTATACGGTTATGGAGAGTAGGAATATGGGCGTTATTCGTCACAAAACATGGTACGATTTATGGGAAAATAAAGGGCGCACTTTTCAAGTGGTGCTCATCATTGCCATCGGGGCCTTTGCGATTGGCACAACGATGGGCGCGCTGGAACTTATCAGCCGCGACATCACCACCGTCTGGCGCGCTACCACACCGCCGATGATCGGGATGTGGGTCGATCCGCCCATCGACGATGCGATGATCGAGAGCTTAGAAGATGTTGATGGCGTCGATGCCCTGGAAGGCCGGCTGGAAGAGGGCATCAAATGGCGGCGCAGCCCCGACGATCCCTGGCAAACGGCCGATTTGCTGGCCCGGCCCGATTACGATGATCAACAAATCAACACCTTCGCCCTGGACAGGGGCGAATGGCCTCATCGCAAAACGATGGCCGTCGAACGCGAGCACGGTCTGGACGTCGGCGATACCGTTTACCTGGAAATTGACGATAAAGAATACCGGGTCGAGATTGGCGGCGTCATCTACAATACGATGGTCGCGCCTTCGACCTTTGGCGGCGGGCCGACCTTCTATACCACCCGTGACCGCTTTGGCCAACTGACCGGCGAGCCGAACTTTGACCGCATTCTGGCCACTCTGCCCGCATACGACCCGGACACGGCGCTGGCCGTAGCCGATGAGATGCAGGCCCACCTCGAAAAGCAGGACTACAAGGTCGGCGCGGCACTGCCCAACGACAGGCGCACCACATCGCCGGACGAGCATTTTGTTCAAGATGATCTCGACGGCGTTTTCTATCTGCTAACCAGCCTGTCGGTGGTGGCCCTGGTGTTGGGCCTTTTTTTGGTTTACAACACCATCACGGCCGTCATTTCGCAGCAGGTCAACCAGATCGGCATGATGAAAGCGGTCGGGGCACGCTTTGGGCATATTCTCAGCGTTTACTTTTTACAGGTTATCGCTTATGCGCTGCTGGCCTTGCTGCTGGCGATACCGCTGGGCGCACTCGGAGCGCAGGGGTTGCGGATATTTCTCGTTAGCCTTTTTAATATGGAACCGGGCCGATTTGAGCTGCTGCCGCACGTGTTGTTAACGCAGACGGCGGTGGCGCTGTTGGCACCGCTGCTGGTGGCTGTCGTTCCCATTTTGATGGGAGCACGCCTCACCGTCCGCGAAGCGATTAGCACTTACGGCCTAGGCGGGACCGCCGGCTTCATCGACCGTCTGCTGCTCAAAATGCAGAGCCTACCGCGCAGCGTGGCGCTGATGATCAGCAACACGTTTCGCAACAAGGGGCGGGTGGTGGTTATTCAATTGACGCTGGTTGGCAGCGGATTGGTTTTTATGATGGTCATGAATACGCAGGCATCGCTGGTGTACACCTTTGGGGATGTTCTTTTCGAAACCTTCAAAGCCAACGTGTTTCTCAGCATGGACGACCAGGAACGCATTGAGTCTGTCGAAGAGATTGCGCTGGCTCATCCCGAAGTGACCAATGTCGAGATGTGGGGCTTTGCCAGCGGCACGCTGCGTCCGATGGATCGCCCCGAAAGCAATGACGATGTCTCGGCCAGCATTCGCGGGCTGCCGGTGCCAACCGAAACCTACGTGCCGCAAATGCGGGCCGGTCGCTGGCTGGAGCCGGATGATACGTACGCCGTGGTGCTCAATCAAGAGCTGGCCGAAAAAATCGGCGTGGGCGTGGGCGATTGGGTGACGCTCGATATTCCGCTCAAACGGGAGTCGCAATGGCTGGTGGTTGGCTTGCTGTTTGAGGTTTTCAATGAAAATGCCGCGCACGTGCCGCGCGATACGCTGCTGAAAGAAACGCACGAGGTTGGGCGGGCTACCATTCTGCGGGTTCAAACGGCCCGGCAGGACGCCGACAGCGAAGCCGCCGTTGCCGCTGATTTGCGCCGCTATTATGACAGTAACGGCTATAAAGTTCAGGCCGATGACAGCGACACCGCCCACAAAATCACCGAGGATATTCTCAGCGGCGGCATCCAAATCATCACCAACCTGCTGGCCGGTATGGCGGTAGTCATCGCCATTGTCGGTGGAGTCTCACTGAGCGGGGCGCTGTCGATCAACGTGCTGGAGCGTCGCCGCGAGATCGGTGTGATGCGGGCCATTGGCGCGTCGTCGCTGCAAATCTTTCGGCTGTTGGTGGGCGAAGGGCTGCTGCTTGGCTGGCTGAGCTGGCTGATCGCGCTGCCGCTCAGCATTCCGGCGGGGTCGCTGCTCACCTACGGGCTGTCGGCGATTATGGGCGGTGAGTTGACCTATAAATATTCGCCGGTGGGGGCGTTGTACTGGCTGGCTATCATCACCGTGCTGTCGATTATCGCCAGCATTCTCCCGGCTCGAGGGGCAACGCGCATCAGCGTACGCGAGAGTTTGGCGTATCAGTAAGCTACTTCTAAATTTAACCGAGGAGTGAGTCGCAAGCGTCAGATGCGAACGGGGGTTGCGAAGCCCGCTACGGCATCTGAGGATGCCTCGCTCCTCGATACGCCCTCCATAGATTGGTCCAGTTTTACTATTTGGTCGCAAAAATGGCTTGAATGCGTAGACTATTTTGGCGCTAATAGAGCTTCTCTAAGGAAACTGGACCAATCTTGGGCGAAGGGTGCATTTCTATTTGGAGACAACCGACGCTCATTGAAACACTGAAACACTGAGAATGATGATGTCACTGAATTCTGCCTTTCAACCATAGAGCTTTCTTGACAGTGGATTGATGAGAATACTGTCTGGAGCGATTCAGTGGCCTCATTTCCCTCATAAATTCAGTGTTTCTATCTCGCCCTATAACTGAAACACCGCATTGGACGAAATGGGGGTTGCCAAGAGACTTCTTTCATGTTATAGTGGGTAAAGTAGCGTTTCGAGACAGAACATGTTTACAAAAATCTTTGCGACAACTTTATCTAGCCTCCTTCTTAGCAGCGAGCTCCTCCGGGTGAGGAGTCGTTTCCCCTTGGGAAGGTGACGCTAGCCGTCGCACCTACAACTTTGGTTCAGAGAGCCTCCCAAGCGGGAGGCTTTTTTTATGCCTAAATATAACTACCGGATTTCCTGTCATTTCGAGCAATTAGCGAGAAATCCCCTCTGCGTCGCTGTTTACAACCCACCATCCGGGGGATTTCTCGGCAAAAAACGCCTCGAAATGACATGCCTGAGTAGTTATACCTAAAAAAACATCATTAAGGAGAATTTTTACGATGATCTCAACACAAACTGCCACCAACGGAGTTGATCACACGGTGGTCGATGCGCCGCCAAGTCAAATTCAATCGATTAGAGACTTTGGCCCCGGCGGCATGCAAAAAGGCACCATCACCAAGTACCGCCCTTTCCCTCAAATCGATCTGCCCAATCGACAGTGGCCCTCGCGCACCATCAACCAGGCCCCCATCTGGTGCAGCGTCGATCTGCGCGACGGCAATCAAGCGTTGGCTATCCCGATGAGCGTCACCGAAAAGCTGGAGATGTTCCAACTGCTGGTCGATGTTGGTTTCAAAGAGATCGAGGTTGGCTTTCCGGCTGCGTCGCAGATCGAGTACGATTTTCTGCGCCGACTCATCGACGAGAACTTGGTACCAGACGATGTCACCTTGCAGGTTCTGGTGCAGGCCCGCGAAGAGTTAATTTATCGCACTTTCGAGGCGTTGGAAGGCTCGAAAAACGCCATCGTGCATATGTACAACTCCACCTCGCCGGTGCAGCGGCGCATTGTGTTTGGGATGTCAGAGACGGAGATCATCGACATTGCCGTACGTGGCACGGCGTTGGTGAAAGAGCTAACCCCCTCGCTGACCGGCACGCGGGTGATGTATCAATACTCGCCGGAGAGCTTCTCGGCTACCGAACTAGAATTTGCCCTGGAAATATGTGAGGCGGTGGTCGATGTCTGGCAGCCGACGCACGCCCAGCCGATGATCCTCAACCTGCCGGCCACGGTC
>JAGRBZ010000060.1:14290-29664 GCA_020433805.1 Anaerolineae bacterium | reverse complement strand
TATGGGGTGTTCCCCTGAGCAATAGCGTTATAATCCTTGCGGGGGTTTAGCCCCCAGCCATCCATAATGATTAAAGTAACAGGCATACCGACCTCCTCTTAGGTTTAGGTTGACTAACTTTTAGATCTGTATCATACAACAGATTAATTGTGTGAGAAAAAACCGACAAAAAAATAGGCAACCCAGGGATGGATTGCCCATTTCACTGCTACCATTATTGTTATGCTACGTTTAGATCAACCGCTTTCGCGACCAACAGGCGTAGCAATATTTTTCTCGGTAGTACGATCAAAGATATGAATCTTTTGAGTGTTGAAAGCCATTTGGACTTTATCGCCGGTGCGCAGATCGGCACGCGGATCAATCCGAGCAACGTACTCTTCGTTACCGCTTTGCAGATAGACAAAGATTTCGTTGCCCATCAATTCCGTCACGTCAACCGATGCTTCAACGAGCTGCTCGGTTACCCCAGGGGGTTTGTACTGGGGATGGTGTATATCTTCAGGACGAACCCCAAAGATAACCTCTCGACCAATATTTTCCTGACCTAACTGTTCCACTTCGTGCTTGCCTAAGCGCAGGCGGAAGGAACCGCAGTCAACATACATTTCATCAAGCGTACCGGTTACCGAGCCGCTAAAGAAGTTCATCGCCGGGGAGCCGATGAAGCCGGCCACAAAGACATTGTTGGGATGATCATACAAGGTGGACGGGCTGTCGGCCTGTTGCAAAATACCGTCTTTCATAACGGCGATGCGGTCGGCCATGGTAAGCGCCTCAACCTGGTCGTGCGTTACATAAATGAAGGTGGTACCGAGTCGCTGGTGAAGTTTGGAAATTTCGGCCCGGGTTTGAACCCGCAGCTTTGCATCTAAGTTTGAAAGTGGCTCATCGAGCAAGAACACTTGGGGATCGCGCACAATGGCACGTCCCAGCGCCACCCGCTGCCGCTGACCACCAGACATCTGCTTAGGTTTACGGGGCAGAAGTTGGGTAATGCCCAAAATTTTAGCAGCTTCCTGTACGCGCTTATCGATTTCCGCTTTGGGTGTTTTGCGTAGTTTCAAACCAAACGCCATGTTGTCGTATACCGTCATATGAGGATAGAGCGCATAGCTTTGGAAAACCATCGCAATGTCGCGATCTTTGGGGGGAACGTCATTAACAACACGATCACCAATGAGAATTTCGCCGGAAGTGATCTCTTCCAGACCGGCCAAGCAGCGAAGGGCGGTTGATTTTCCACAACCGGAAGGACCAACCAAAACCAAAAACTCTTTGTCCGGAATATCGAGATTTAAGTTGTTGACCCCAATAACGTCACCCCAAGCCTTAACCATATTTCTATACTGAACTCTAGACATTACTTATTTGCCTCCTTACAAACTATCGATACGTTGATATTTTTTTGTTCCAAGCCATTGTGGAACACCCCTATTGTTTATAACCATAAAGCCAGATCGCTCGATTGCCGAATGATCACCGACGGTTCAAAGATAATTTTTTCGGACTCCGGTGTTTCACCTCTAAGGTGAGAGGCTAACATATTACAAGCCTTTTGCCCCAAATTGAAGGTAGGATAATGCACGGTGGTGAGAGGAGGTTGGGCATATTCGGCCAAAATAATATCGCCATAACCGGTTACAATAACATCGCTTCCCACTTCTAGACCTTGATCTTGAATGGCGGCCATTACGCCTAAAGCGACAATATCATCGGCAGCAATAATTGCTGTAGGGGCCTCTGGTTTACTAAGCAGCGTTTGAGCAGCATTATAACCATCTTTTTGACTCACCCCACTATTTACAATGAACTCTTCATGAATTGGTAAACCGGCGCTTTCCATAGCTTGGTAAAACCCGGCTAAAAAATCCGATGAAAAAAATAAATCCGTGGGTGTGTTAATGAGCGCAATGCGATCATGGCTTTGTTGAATCACGTGGTCCGTAATCAATTGAGCGCCCATTACTGTGTTTTCGGCTATGGTAAAGAAATCGCCCTGTAAATTGGTATTGCCAATCACTACAAAAGGAAATTTCTTATCTAACAATAACGCGATCCGCTCATCACGCCAGCGAGGTTGAGCGACAATCATACCATCAACCCGGCGGCTATTGATGAGGCGAAGAAAAGCCCAATTCTCTTCCGACCCGGGTGCCGATGTGGAAACGAGTAAATCAAACCCTTGTTTGGCACCTTCCGTCGTAATTCCTGCCAACAACTCCGTAAAAAAGGGATCTGAATTTCTGGAAGACTGCGTGGGGATGATAAAGCCAAAGGTATAGGTAGGGGCATACCCCATTTCACGCGCTACACGTTTGATATATTCTCGGGTTTCCTCGCTAATATCATCATAATTGTTCAAAGCTCTGGAAACTGCTGCTACCGATTTACCCACGGCCTCAGCTATATCTTTAAGCGTAACGCCATCTCTATTCGCCTTTGATCTGGATAGTCTTTTCCCCATTAGCTAAAACCTTTAAGTTGAAATCTATTTTATACTAAATTTTTTCAGAAGTCAATAGTTTTTACTAAAAAAGTTTAGTAATTTAATTTTAAAGGTATATGCTCACGAAAGTTAACATCGGGTATATCAATAAGGAAATAAAAAAAGCTCGACAAGTTGTCGAGCTTTTTTTCAAATCAAAGTTATATTTGATATGTAGTTTAATTAGACCTAATTACCAAAGTGATCACTTCTTTTTTTCAATCAACCGGGGGTTATACTGTATGCTGTATCCGCCAGCTTTGCGTTGACCTAACATCAATGTTATGGGTCCAGTTGTTTAAAGAGTACAACGCCTAGTTGATCGTTGTGTTTCCCAATCTGGTTCCACTATAGGGACCTCCTTTGGTCTATTGAAGAGTTGCCTTAGTTATCAACTCTTATGGTACTATTATACTAAATTTCACCTTGAGAGTCAAGGGTTTTTTGAGATTTCGTTACACTTGTTTCAAGAATTGGATTTGCTTTATGTTTATTGTGTTCGATACTGTTTATGGTATAATGGTTGCAACCTCTTAAACTCCTAGAATTATGTACACGTCATGACAATCTTGACGGCTCACAACGTAGGTAAATATTACGGCGCTCAAGACATCTTTTCTGACATCAGTTTTTCTGTCAGTCGAGGCGATCGTGTTGCCCTTGTTGGGCCGAACGGGACCGGGAAGACCACCCTCATTCGGATGTTGGCCGGATTAGAGCCATCATCTGCAGGACAGATCCACAGGGCAAAGAACTTAAAAATAGGTTATTTGGAGCAGCATGCTTCATTAGCATCAACGGAAGGAACATTGTGGGACCTCGCCTTAAATGCTTTTGAGGCGCTGCGACGGCAAGAAGCTGACCTTCGGGCGATGGAAGTTGATCTCGCAAAAACGACCGAAGAGCCGGCCCACAGCGAACTCCTTGAGCAGTATGGAGAAGCTCAAACCCAATTTGAATTGGCTGGAGGCTACACGTACGAGCAAACTGCCCGACAAGTTTTATCCGGTCTCGGTTTTGAAGCGGATGCGTATGACAAGCCCCTGTCCCTGTTTAGTGGGGGGGAGCAAAGCCGGGCGCAGCTCGCTCGGCTACTACTAGAACAGTCTGACCTGCTGCTACTGGATGAGCCGACGAACCACTTAGATTTAGCTTCCGTAGAATGGCTAGAGAATTACTTGCAAAGCTGGCCTGGCTCTGTCTTGGTTGTCGCCCACGATCGCTATTTTTTGGATAAGGTCGCCAATAAAGTATTTGAACTCTCCTTCGGCGCGATAGAAACGTTCAACGGTAACTTTACCCATTATATCCAACAGCGAGCGGAACGGTTAGAGCGTCGCCAAAAGGAATACGCGGCGCAACAGGAATTTATTGCGAAAGAAGAGGATTTTATTCGCCGCAATTTGGCCGGTCAGCGCACCAAAGAAGCACAAGGGCGGAGGAAGCGGCTAGAGCGTTTGCAAAAGCTGGAGCGTCCTGTCGATCGAAAGCATGTAAATCTCGATTTACAGACAACCTTGCGATCCGGTGACCTTGTTATGGCAACGCACGATTTGGCCGTTGGCTATCCTGCACAAGAGCCGCTCTTTTATTGCCCTGACCTTGAAATTCGGCGCGGCCAGTGCGTAGCCTTACTCGGACCAAATGGGGCCGGAAAAACGACCTTTGTAAAGACAATTTTAGAACAGATTGAACCGAAAGCCGGAACCATTCGATTTGGAGCCGGTGTAAAAGTGGGCTACTATGCCCAAACGCACGCAGATCTTAAGCTTGAAGCTACCGTACTGGATGAGATTTTATCCGTTAAAAATCTCTTGATAGGCGAAGCTCGCAACTACTTAGGTCGATTTCTCTTTTCGGGCGATGACGTATTTAAACCTATCGAGGCACTCTCCGGTGGTGAACGTAGCCGCGTGGCTTTAGCCAAACTTACGCTCACCGGAGCCAACTTTCTCATTCTCGACGAGCCAACCAATCATCTCGACATCGACTCGCAGGAAACTTTGGAGGAAGTGTTAGGGGACTTTACCGGCACGATATTACTTATCTCCCACGATCGGTACTTTGTCGACGCTATCGCAACCCATACTTGGGCCTTGGAACCAGACCAACAAACACTTATCCCCCTTAAGGGGGGCTACAGCGTGTTTATAGCCTACCGCGAGGCGCAAACTACGGAGAGTACGTCTCAAACGGACGAGACCTCTAAACCAAAAGGGAAGCGCATTCAAGAGCAGACCAAGGCCGAAAAACGGGCTGCCGAAAAAAAGGCCCGTGAGATTGCTGAAATCGAGAAGCGCATCGAAGAAACAGAAGCCAAATTGGCAGGGCTGGCGGAAGCGATTGAGTCGGCCAGTTTAGCCCAAGATATATCCAAAATTCAAGATTTAGGCAAAGATTATCAAGCTACCGAGGCAAAGCTGGAAATCCTACTAACCCAATGGACTGAAATGGAGACGGCTTAACGCTTTATTATAGGAGGTACAAGAGACGATGGCTGAAAAAATTGTAATTGGTTTAACCGGGAATATCGCAACCGGCAAAAGCATTGTGATGCGTATGCTGCAAGAGTTGGGAGCAACGACCATTGATGCAGACAAACTGGTTCATCATTTGATGAAAAAAGGAGGGCCGGTTTATCAAGCCATTGTAGAGGAATTTGGCAAGTATGTTTTGGATGAGAAGGGCCAGATCAGCCGGCCACGGCTGGGTAAAATTGTCTTTAGCCAGCCGAACGCGATGGCCCGACTGGAAACGCTAACCCATCCAAGCGTACTAAAAGAAATAAAAAGGCTTGTCGTTGAGGTAAAAAGCCCGGTTATTGTGGTTGAAGCTATCAAATTGTTTGAATCCGGCTTGGCCGATGAGTGCCAGTCGGTGTGGGTGGTAGCCGCTCCGCCGGATATGCAGCTACAGCGACTGGTTGAACGCCGAAGAATGACGCCGGATTTGGCAAAGCAGCGTATCAGGGCGCAGGGAAGCCAAAAAGAAAAAGTGATGAAAGCCGACGTCGTCATCGACAACAGTGGCCCGTTGGTAAAAACTTGGCAGATTGTGAAAAAGCATTACACTGATCTGGTCAATGCTAATAAAGCCGTTCAAGCGGCACCAGAGCCGGCTCCTGTTGAAGAAACTCCGGCTGCGAACTCCGGCGGAACAGAAGACCTTGTATTACGGCGGGCCAAACGCGATGACCTCGGAGGTATGGCTGAGTTAATTTCAACGGCCACGAACGGCACTATCGAAATAGATATCAGCGATATGATGGAGTCGCTTTTCTCCAGAGCCTATCTCGTGGCGACAACCGGAGGGCAGATTGTTGGGATGGTCGGCTGGCAGACGGAAAACCTCGTGGCTGGTCTGCAAGATTTTTACATGCGCGACCAACAACTCTGGTCAAATACGGCTGAAAAAATGCTGAAAAAAGTAGAAGAAGAAGTCGATAGTCTATCGTGCGAGGCGGCCTTAGTGTTTGTTATGAACCAGGCCGGGGGGAAACCGATAGAATTTTTAGAGAGCAAGGGATATGAACAGGCGGAAAGCTCTACGCTAATTCCGGATTGGCGCGAAGCAGCAGCAGACTGGCAGCCGGAGAATAGCGTCTTACTGTATAAAAAACTGCGCGAGCAGCGCATTATGGTTCCTATGTAATCTATTTATTTTGGAGCACTTATTTATGGAAGCATTAAAAAAATTTGCAGGCGATCATCCGCAGATAACCTCATGGATAGTGCTGGCCATTGGCATGGTTATTATTTTGGTATGGTCGGCCAGCGATGTGGGTTTTACGGCAGGGCAATGGGCTGCTTTGGTGATAACGACAATTTTGCTGGCCGGGGCTTGTGTGTGGATTATCGGCTGGGAAGATGATGAAGACGAAGCCATAGAAGAGCAAGAATCGATTTAACCCCTCATAAAACAAAAAGCTCAATTAACCGTAGGGTACCTATTTAGGGTACCCTATTTTTTGTTATTTTGCCCAATGGTCTCAAGGTGGGTTAAACCAATATTTTCCAAAGAAATTGGCGGATCAAGATTGGGTGTCCAAAAGAAACGAGCACTTTGCAGATCTTGGGTCAGCTGACCGTTTAGAAGAAACGGTTCACTTATCGGCTTGCCAAACCGAACGCTGCCACCGTGTGCATCAAAATAGTCCAAAAAATCGCCGCTGAGCGTGTGACCGGTTTCAGCAAAGTAACGGCTATGGGACGAAGTCGATGGGGGTAGGCTCGACGGGGGGAGCGGCGGGCGGCGACGCTGGAGGATATCGCCCAACCAGCCAACCGTAACTCGATAAGCCGGATCGTTTTCAGGATGATACTCCAACCGAGCCATTTCAAAATATTGCACTCGCCAGCCATCAACGATCATAATCGATGTGATAGGGTTCCCCAAGCTTTCGATGCCACCGTAGGTTTCATAAAATCTACGAAACGCTTCCTCAACGTGCAATTGTGAATTATCCGATGATACGTCGGCTTCATAAGAAATTTCCGTTTCTCCTAAATGCGTAGTACATGCCGGCGCAGAAAATAAAATCCCACATAGAAATAATGTAAATCCTACTATCGGAACTCTATCAAGGATACAATCGATATAACGAAACAGGTATTGACCATAAGTTTCTAACTTATGTCGCAACATTCTAACTAAAACTCTAATTTTCTAACCGCTTTCATATAAAATTCACGTTCCGTTTTTATAGTCTCCTGCTATATTCTTGTTAAAGTTGAAATTAAAAACCTATAAAAAGACTACGTTGTCTAAAATTATTCGTATCTATCTTCGCTCCCACTACCTTTTATCTGGTATCTCTCCCAATTGTAGTAAAACCCTGAATAAACTTACAAAAACCTGTCTAAGCGATAAAGAGATCATTAACATTTGAATTCTTGCCGTAGAAATTTTCATTACCCGCATGGCCCTTAAAGAAGGAAGGATTAAGGATGAGGACTAAAAAACTGAAATATCTTCTCTTTATGATGATTGGCCTCGCGCTCGCGGGCTTCATGCGTGAG
Source organism: Anaerolineae bacterium (assembly GCA_020433805.1). Lineage (GTDB taxonomy): Bacteria > Chloroflexota > Anaerolineae > 4572-78 > J111 > JAGRBY01. Next base: position 22,158 of record JAGRBZ010000060.1, on the reverse strand, counting down.
GCGAGGATAGCCAAGGCTGCATCGCAAAGCTTTATGGAAAACGATCCGTATGCTACAAAAAGCGCGGTGTCAAACGAAGGCTCAATGAAGATTAAATCCGACGCGGATCTAAAATTTGATACCCCCTCATCTCATCATGAGGGGTCTTTTGTGTTTAGTGCATCGATCACAGTAACAAAGGTTGCCGTTCCAGCCTCGGTTCCGGAGACCGGGGGTGTCGTTACCTTTACAGTCAGTGTTACCTCAAGTAACGCATCGCCACAACTCGATTCCTTAGAGGACTCTGAGTTCGGAGATCTGGAGAATGAAGGATATTGTACATTACCTCTTAATCCGTTTTCATCTACATACATGTGTCAATTCACCGAGACGTTAGCCGGCAGTTCAGAGACGGCTCACCAAAATACTGTAACTGCAACGGTTTCAAGTTTAGGTCCCACAGAAATGGGTACCGACACAGCAACCGTTAATTTTACCAACGTTAACCCTGCTATTACTGTAAAGAAAGACAACGATGCCAATGGCGATGCTGTTTTCACCGATAATGAGCAATCCCCCGAAGGGGGTGTATCCGTCCCGTTTAAGGTCACCATAACCAACAATACGGCTGAGGATGTTACTATTGATGAGATTATAGATGACACGTACAACCTTATGGCGTCAGATTGTGCTGATAAAGAAGGTACTGTGCTGACAGGGAGCGAGACAATTACCTGTACCTTTTCAGGCACTATTCCAGACGACGACGATATTACGGAAACCAATACTGTAACCGTGACCGTTTCTGATAATGAAGATAATTCTGTATCAGCCTCTGATACGTCTACCGTTACAACGTATGATGTTCAGCCTAATGTTACCGTTTCGAAATCCGCTTCCCCGACATCGGTACCGGAGCCGGGTGGCAATGTGACATTCACCTTCTCTGTTACGAACAACAGTACCGAAACAGTTACCCTCAACTCTTTGATGGATTCTGACTTCGATAATCTTAATGGCGAGGGAACATGTAACACAGGCGGGTCAATACAATCTGGCGCTATGTATATTTGTCAGTACACAACGTTTATTTCAGGAAATTTTGCAGGGCCGTCTCATCAAAACACCGTCACCGCCGTTGTGGGTGATGACGACGGCAATACAGACAACGATACCGACAATGCGTCCGTATCGTTTACTAATGTTGGTTCGTCTATCGACGTGCGTAAAACAGCCAATCCAACCAGCGTGAATGAGCCGGGTGCCAATGTAATTTTTACGGTCGTAGCGACAAATACCAGCAGTGTAGATAATGTCACTATCGACTCAGTTTCCGACAACAAATTTGGGCTTATTGATAGCTCGGATTGTGTTCCAACCCTACCGGCAAATCTTGCTCCAAATGAGAAGGTAACGTGTACATTTATCGAATTCGTTTCGGGTGATGGCGGCGATACGCACACCAATACCGTTACGGTTTCCGGTACGGATGATGATAATCAAGACGTTGAAGATAGCGACAGCGCCAGCGTGCAAATTACCAACGTCGACTCTACGATTAATGTTTCTCTTTCTGCCAACCCCACATCTGTTCCCGAACCCGGTGGATCTGTTAACTTTACTGTTACTATCAACAACTTATCTTCTGCTGATGACGTAGCGATTACCTCGCTGAGTGATGATCTTATTGGCAATCTGGACGGAATTGGGTCATGTTCGACGCCGATACCCATCACTAAGAGTTCTCAATACCAATGTACCTATTCGGCTGCTGTAAACGGAAGTCCAGGGCAAATAAAACTAAACACGGTCACTGCTGCCGGAACGGATGATGACGATGAGCCAATCAGTGACTCAGATTTTGCCACGATCACGATAACGAATGTTCCTTCCTCGATAAGCGTTACCAAAACAGCTAATCCAACCTCACTGCCGGAACCCGGTGGCGCGGTTAATTTCACTGTCAAGGTTAAAAATACCTCAGCAGTAGATACCGTAACGCTCAACAGCCTGACGGATAATCTATTCGGCAACCTGAATGGGCAGGGAAACTGCAGCACCCCAAAAACAATAGCGCCGGGAAATCAATACCAATGCTCCTTTACCGGTAATGTCAGTGGAACGGCAGGCCAATCGAAAACAAGCACAACCACGGCCGTCGCTAAAGATGATGATAATGTTACACTCAACAAAAGCGGCAGTGCCACGGTACTTATCGGAGCGAAAGATAAGTCTTATGTCTATATCCCGTACTTGACCCAACCAGCTCCTGTACTGCTATCAATTCAAAATGATAAGACGGGCGGTAATGTAACCTTTACAGTTATAGGCACGGGTGTAAGTTGTACCGTACCGAACAATCAAACCCAATTCTGCGGGTCGTTTCCACCAGGAAGTTACAGTGTAAAAGCTGTGAGTTCTTGTGGGACAGCCACAATACAAAAAACCTATGGCAGTGGTGCTCAAACAACGCGTATATTTTGTCAATAACACAAAAATTTATACGTAGCTTTGAGAGCGAGAATCTATTACGTTTATCACGGCGCTATGGTCTGTGAGTAGTTAACGTCAATTGAAGGCAAGCTACAATGAATAATAAATTCACCAAAATCTCCAATCCATTCAGGGCGAATGGGGCCTTGATGCCTGATTCATCGCTTTATATAGAGCGAGCGGCTGATCAAGAATTGTACACAACTCTTCAAACAGGGCAGTTAGCTTATGTATTTACGCCCCACGATATGGGAAAATCTAGTTTGGCTTCGCGAACAGCCGCAAGATTAAAGAGCGATGGTGTTCATGTAGCAAACATAACCCTAAGCGGCATCGATTCGAGTACCGATACAAATCACTTATACCAATGGTTTATAAAACGTCTTAAGGCAGAGCTTAATTTTGCCACCCATCCAGTGGAGTGGTGGAATCAAAAAACTTCATCAAATCTAAAAGAACGCTTGCAAATATTTATAACTGATGTTGTTCTGCCTGAAATTGACGGGCCTGTAGTTATACTTATCGACGAATTCCATCTACGAAATAAAGATCTAACTTTTGTTAAAGAGCTACTCGATATCATCGTCTGGTGTTATGAGGAACGACAAAACAAACCGGAATTCGAGCGCATCACCTTTGCTCTATTTGGAGTTCTTACCGTAGGAGCACTGGCCGCGAAAACTCAAAAAGCTTTATTAGAAACCGGTAAAGCTATTAATCTGCAAAGTTTTAGCCGCCAGGAAGCGCAGAAATTTGAAGAGCAGATGAATGCTCTCTATCTGGAAAAAGGCGAGGCCATTTTTAACCGCATTTATTATTGGACCGACGGCCACCCTTATCTAACCCAACGACTTTGCCAGGCAGTAACCGAAATAGGCGATGTTCATTGGGATGACGAACGGGTAGATAATACTGTGCGCTCGCTCTTTGTATCCTCTCAAAATCAGGAAAGCAATATCCAATCTGTAAAAAGGGTATTGGAAGAAAGCGATAAAAAGCGTCAATTATTTAATCTTTACCAACAAATCCTGGACGACGAGCATAGTATTAAAGACGATAATTCTTTGATGAAGAATCGGCTAAAATTATCGGGGCTAGTAATTGCTGAGAATGGCGTTTTGCAAATCCGTAATTCCATTTACGAAACCATTTTTAATAAAAATTGGGTTGAACATAGCAAACCCGCTAACTGGAACCGCCGGCTTGTTATCACACTAACGTTACTAATGCTTGTTGCACTTGGAGCGACAGGTTTTTATACCATCCAGCAGCATCAAAAAGCCGTTGCCGCTGAAGAGATGATGAATGATTTTCATAATGCTGTTAGCTCGGAAGATAAAATTACCAGTTTGGCCGGACTTCTTCAGATAAGTGGTCATGAAGATAAAGCCCGCCAACTGTTTTATGATGAGTTGTCTTTTGATGATCAACTAGAACTATTTAATTTATCTGACCCCGAGTCTATAGCCGAAGATTTGGTCACTGTAGTGAGTGGATTTTATCAGGATTCTCGTCTGGTTAACAATGAGCAGAATAACACGCTTCTTAGAACAATGGCTGATCCGTTAACCCGATTAGAATATTCCTCAGCATTACGCTCAGTTGAATTAGAGTTAGAAATTACGCAGTGGCTACGGGGTCGTGAAATCTATTTAACAGAAGGTGAAGTATCTCAAGCAATTCAAGCTTATGATATCGCAATCCGCATGCATTACAACCCCGGTACTTATTTCGATAGAGGCTTAATGTATGCACGTCAGGGACAGTTTGAACTCGCTTTAGATGATTTTACTGCAACACTAAATTTAGATAATAGCTGGCTAGGAACAGTTCAAAAAACAATAACCGAAAATCCGGAACTCTATGCCGCGACATGGACCTATGCCAATAATTATCCGTCAATTACCGGAATAGTACCGACCCCAACCAATACACCTACCCAAACGGCAACTCCGACGATGACCGCTTCACCCACACCGACATTTACGCCTTCGCCAACAGCGACTTCGACACCACAACCAACGAGCACAAACACCCCCATAATCATCAGAGTAACCCCGACAGACACGGCCACACCGGCCCCAATATTCGTACCGTCAGCTACGCCATCGATACCCACAGGCGAATTTACGCTGCTGACACCTGTAAATCTCGCCAATCCATCTTATGGTATTACTACGTTTGAATGGGCATGGTCCGGTGGTGATTTACCATCTGAGTTCGGTTTTGAAGTACGCGTATGGAAGGACGGACGTTTTCAAGCGGGGGTCCATAACGCCGTCCTTGATAACCAGAATGGAACAGTTAAAAAGATTGGCAGCGATACATACCAACTTACTACCGATATTTCCGGAGCAGCCGGAGTGCAAAAAACCAGCGGTATATATAACTGGACCGTAGCGGTTGTGCGAATAAGCCCGGAATATGCTGATATAGGTGAAGTTGCCGATTCGGTTCAAATGCGCTATGCCGCGCCGGGTCCCAAAGGGGGTGGCGGCGATGACAAAGACGGTGGCGGGGGCGGCGGCAAGAGCGTCGGTATCGACTAAAATAAAAAGCAAATTGACCGATCACCCGCACCTGAATACAATAGAGCTATATTTTTACGCCCATCGGAGGTCCGATGGGCGTTTTGTTGAGGAGTAAGCTTATGCGTATTGGAATTATTGGTTTACCAAACTGTGGCAAAACAACCATCTTTAACGTGCTAACGGGTGGTAAAGCGCCAACAGCCGGGTATACCGGCGGGGCTTTTCAAGTTAATACCGCTGTCGTCCCTGTGCCTGATACCCGTATCGATGTTTTAAGCGATATGTATCAGCCCAAAAAAACTACGTATGCTCGGGTAGAATATGCCGACATTGCCGGGTTGAGCGGCAGTGCCGATACAGAGACAAAAGGTGTCGGCTTAAGCGGCGAATTGATGAATGCCATCGCCAATAATGATGCGCTGCTGCACGTGGTTCGCGCATTTGATGATGACAACGTGCCTCATCCTTTGGGTAGCATCGACCCCGTTCGCGATATTGCCCGATTAGATGCTGAGTTGAGCCTGTCTGATCTGAGCAAAATAGAAAACCGGCTGGAAAGGCTGGAAATTACCTTAAAGAAGGGCAAAGCCATTCCCACCTTTGAGGATGATCAGAAAGAGTATGAAATTTTAACGCGCCTCAAACCCCACATGGAACAAGGCCAGCCTATTCGAGATTTTGAATTGTCGTCAGAGGAAGAAAAACGGCTGCGCGGCTACCAATTTTTAAGCGCAAAACCGGTCTTAATCATTTTTAACTTGGGTGATGATGCTGAACCGCCCCAGTTTGATTATCCTCACCAAAAGAGCGCGATTACGGCCATTAGAGGTCGCTTAGAAATGGACATTGCCCAACTTGAGGATGAGGATGACCGAGCGATGTTTATGGACGAGTACAATCTAACAGAACTGAGTACAGCTCGCATTATTAGAGAAAGTTATGATTTGCTCGGTCGAATGGTCTTTTTTACCACCGGCGAAGATGAGGTCCGGGCGTGGGAAGTTAATAAAGGCGCGCCGGCCATTGAATGTGCCGGTGCGATTCATTCAGACCTGGCCCGTGGTTTCATACGGGCTGAGGTCGTTAGCTATGACGATTTGATTGCAGCCGGATCCAATTCTGCAGCAAAATCGGCCGGCAAAGTGCGGCTGGAAGGCTAAGATTACTAGGTTGATGACGGTGACATTCTCGTCGTTCGTTTTAATGTTCAAAAATAGAACTCCTTCCGCAAAGCAGTATAAGAAACGCTGCACCTCGTTAATACTTCTCCAATAATTAGAAGAAAAGGCCTTAGCCGGAGATTATGCCGGCTAAGGCTTAAGCTTTACCCAAAACGTCAGCGGCTCCGGCTACGTAAGGTTTACCCTACTAACCCAGTCTCTAGAATACAAAGCTCACACAAAATCGACTCATACGTTCTAACAGGAATCTAACAGTGATCCGCTATACTAACCTGAACCACACTGGGATAAGAGACTTTAAGGAGATTTTAGCTAATGCTAAATTTTTTAGACGATATAACCGATCAAACACACGCAAATAATCTAGACGATCTTGCGGTTGATGAAATACCGATATTGCCTTTGCGCGGAACCGTAGCCTATCCCTTCGTTGTATTACCGCTAAGCATTGGCGTTACTCGCTCGACTGAACTAGTGAAGTGGGCGGTCGATAACGGGAGCTTAATAGGATTGGTTACATCAAAAGAACCTAAACTTGATGAACCAGGCCCCGAGCAGCTTCACCAAGCGGGAATTGTGGCTCGCATCCATCGTGTTATCCGCAACGACTCAAGTGACAAAGATACGCTGCAAATTATAGTTCAGGGTATCGAACGCATAAAAATTGATGAATGGACGGAAACAGAACCCTTTCTCAAAGCCAAAGTTACCGTTTCACCCGATGTCGCACCGGAAGATAAATCCGTTGAAATAGAAGCGCTTCGCCGCCGAATGCTTGAATTGTCGCAAGCAATTGTTGAGCATTTACCACAATTACCAAACGAGATTAATCAATTTTTGGAACAGGTAGAAGATCCGCGCATTATTGTGTATACCACGGCTTCCAATATACGGATGAGTATAGATGATCAGATTAAGGTTTTAACCGAAGATTTACTTACGGAAAAAATGTCGCATCTCATTCGCCTTATGAGCCGTGAGTTGGAAGTTCTGGAGATTGGACAGCAGATTCGATCAGAAACCCAAGAAGAGCTTGATAAAACGCAGCGTGAGTATTACCTGCGCCAACAGTTGCGCGCCATCCAAAAAGAATTGGGTGAAGAAGATGATGAGGCCGTAATCCTTGAGTACGAGGAAAAAATAATCGAATCCGGTATGCCGGAAGAGCCGAAAAAAGAGGCGCTACGTGAGCTAAAGCGGCTGGAAAAGTTACAGCCACAATCAGCTGAGTTTGGCGTTATTCAAACCTATCTGGATTGGATGGTCGAACTTCCGTGGCAAGCCGTTACAGACGATAATTTGGACATTAAACACGCCAGAGATGTACTTAATGCCGATCACTATGATATGGATGATGTCAAACAGCGCATTCTGGAATATCTGGCCGTTCGCAAGCTGCGCTTAGAGCGTAATATTGATGATGAAGTTATCGAAGGTCGCGAGCAAGAGCGGGCCGGTGGCTCCATTCTCCTCTTTGTTGGACCGCCGGGAGTGGGTAAGACGAGCTTAGGTCGGAGTATTGCCCGCGCATTGGGTCGCGAATTTACCAGGATGAGTTTGGGAGGCGTTCGAGATGAGGCCGAAATTCGAGGCCATCGTCGAACTTACATCGGGGCAATGCCGGGACGCGTTATCCAGGCCTTGAAACGAGCAAAGGTACGCAATCCTGTATTCATGCTTGATG
>JAGRBZ010000060.1:0-14192 GCA_020433805.1 Anaerolineae bacterium | reverse complement strand
GAAGTGGATAAAATTGGTTCTGACTGGCGCGGCGATCCGAGCAGCGCATTGTTGGAAGTATTAGATCCGCAGCAAAACTACGCATTCCGAGATCACTATCTGGATGTCGATTTCGACTTAAGCCAAGTTATGTTTATTGCTACGGCAAATACACTTGATACTATTCCTGCACCACTGCGTGATCGGATGGAGATTATCCAGCTTGACGGCTATACGGAGTTCGAGAAAATAGAAATTGCCAAGGGGTATCTACTTCCCCGCCAGATTCGAGCAAACGGACTCCACGACCACGAGATCGAACTGAATGATGAAAGTCTCAAAAAGATCATTCGCGATTACACCCGTGAAGCAGGGGTACGTAACTTGGAACGCGAAATTGGCCGCGTTGCTCGTAAAGTTGCCACCAAAATCGCCGGGGGTGAGCTTGATGAACAGCCCTCAGAAAACGGGTCGCTGGTAAAAATTGAGGCTGATCAGGTGAGCGAGTATTTGGGTAAACCAAAATATCACTTTGAAGCAGCCCTGAGAACTGAAAAGGCTGGTGTAGCGACTGGCCTGGCGGTAACGGCTGTCGGAGGTGATGTTCTCTTCGTTGAGGCATCCTGCATGCCAGGTAAAGATCGATTAACGCTAACAGGGCATTTGGGTGATGTCATGAAAGAAAGTGCCCAAATTGCCTTGAGCTATGTTCGATCACACGCCGAAAAGTACGGTATCGACTCAGAGAAATTCAACAATACCGACATTCATTTACACGTTCCGGCCGGAGCCGTACCAAAAGATGGACCGTCTGCTGGTATTACAATGGTTACAGCCCTCGTCTCGCGAATGACCGACCGACCAATACGTTCTGACGTAGGGATGACTGGAGAAGTGAGCTTGCAGGGGCAAGTGTTGCCTATTGGCGGACTTAAGCAAAAAATTCTCGCTGCTCACCGTGCTGGATTGAAGACCGTAATATTTCCTAAGCTTAATGAAGCTGATTTGGAAGATGTACCAGAAGATGTGCGGCAACAGATGACCTTTCACCAAGTAGAGACCGTTGATGAAGTCTTTCAACACGCGCTAAATGGTTCTATTCCTTTTGAAGACACGATAGCGAAAGTTTTTGAGCCTACAAGAATCAAGGCAACCCCTCTCAATTAAGGGTCTTTAAAGAGCCGTCCGGTCTGGACGGCTCTTTAACTTTCTTAAAAGTTATCCATAATTATCCTCATGTTATACGCATAAATCCTCACTTTTATCAACAATTTATCCACAGGTTGAATTTTTTTTTACATAACTATTCTTAAAAAGAATTGCATGTTAATTTTTTTTAAGGTACAGGTATTGAAACCGTTTTTTAATTTTGATAAAATGCTATCCACCTCTAACGAGGGACTGACCTGATCGCACGTTGACTAGGCCAGTTTGCTAACAACGTGACCTATCCCCGACCAGAAAAATCCTGGCACCTATCTACTTGCCACAAAGATTTAGCTTCTAGAAATTTGTAGCGTGCGAAGAATGTAACCCCGCGTCAACAAAAATCATGTATTTATTCACTTGCGTCTAGATTGAGTACGCCAGCGGATACCATAACCAAATATTGCGAGGAAAGGCAGTAAGAGATAGTTGTAAAACTTTTGCTGTTATATGGATTTGTCGACAAAAAATATCCATACCATCCTCGGATTTTTTTTGCCCTGAAAAACCCTTTATAGGTCAGGGATAGATTAAAAATAAGGCGACTCTCAGAGGGCGCCCAAACGATTAGAATACTATAACTTCGACTACAAGACGCTGTAAAAATAGTAGGAGAGATCTTAATGTCTTTCAATACCGACCAACTCTGGCAAACAACATTAAGCCAGCTTCAGTTACAAATGACCCGTGCAACGTTTGATACATGGGTGAAAGATACCCATATCATTGACCACGAAGATAACTATTTGGTAATAGGCACCAAAAATACCTTTGCAAAAGATTGGCTAGAAAACAGATTATCTAATACAATCATCAGAACGCTAACCCAGGTGCTTGGGCGGCCTATAAATATCGAGTTCGTTGTTGACTCTGTCAATGGTTCAGGGAATGCCCGAAACACTGACATGATAGAAATCGATGAGCAGCCTCCTTTTCAATTTATAAACGGCAACGGGACTCATTTTGCAGACAATGGTCGTGGCCCACACCTAGACGTTAAAGATAAGTTCATGCTGAATAACAGATATACATTTGACCAGTTTATAGTCGGTGCATCAAATCGATTGGCGCACGCCGCCTCGTTGGCTGTCGCGGAAAAGCCTGCCGATGCCTATAACCCCCTGTTTCTTTACGGTGGCGTTGGTTTGGGCAAAACTCACCTCCTACAAGCTGTTGCTCACTTCGCCCTAACCAGAGGTCAGCACGTTATATATACAACGTCGGAAGCATTTACAAACGATCTAATTAATGCTATCCGTACGCAATCTACAGAAAACTTTAGAGAGCGCTATCGAAATACTGATTTTCTTTTAATTGATGATATCCAATTTATTGCCGGCAAAGAGAGTACGCAGGAAGAATTTTTTCATACGTTTAACGCTCTGCACTCATCAGGCGGACAGATCGTGTTAACCAGTGATCGTCCACCAAAAGCAATCACCACGCTGGAAGATCGGCTTCGATCGCGTTTTGAGTGGGGGCTTTTGGCCGACATCCAACCGCCAGACCTTGAAACACGGATAGCCATTCTAAAATTCAAAGCCGAGTCGCAAACCTCTCTGGTTCCCGGCGATGTGATGGAATTTATTGCACGCCGCGCCCAAAATAACATCCGCGAGTTGGAGGGTGCTCTAACAAAAGTACTAGCTCTCTCTAATATGTTACAACAATCTGTCACCCTAGAATTGGCTGAAAAAGCATTGCAAGATATCGTCTCGCGCCAGGCAGAACTAACGGTAGAGCAAGTAATAACCGCCGTCGCAAAATATTACCGCATGGAAGAAAAAACCCTTATCGGTCGAGGCCGAAGCAAAGACGTATCAGCCGCCCGCCAAATGGCGATGTATTTGGCCCGTGAAGAAACGGGCGCATCACTTCCCCATATAGGTGAAGTTTTAGGGGGGCGTGACCATACAACCATTATGCATGGCTGGGAAAAAATCGCTTCAAAAATAGAGGAAAATGATCAGCTCCGTCGCGAGATGTTGTCTATACGGGAAATCATTTACTCAAACAGCCCGATGTATTAACCCCAACGCCTTTTAATTTTAATCGTGAAAAAAGCCCCATTTGTGGATAACCATACCCCAAACTGTGGATAAGTGATCCGTATTGGGGATAACCTTAGATTCTTCGGTAAGGGACGGCAATCAATGAGATAAGCTGTCCCTTGTTTGATTCTCCAAAGCTTTCTTCAACGAACATCGCTACTCAACATCTTTGTTTTGTTAATTGTCTTATTTAACAATAAAACAAGTTACCCACAAATTATTGTGGATAACTACCCTATAACTGTGGATAACTAGACGTAGTTGGGGATAACTCGCAATTTTTTAAACTACCAATATTTACTATACTTTCTAAGGTACGACATATAGGGAGTAAAAATCACTGCATCCCCTAAATATAGACTCAAAAAGACTGCTCCTATTTGACAAAATAGTTAGAGTTTACCTATTAGAATTTATCCAAACTTTTCCAGAACCTCATCCACAATAACAAAAAAGTGAGAACCTCAAGATAGCCGATCAAAAACAAAATAGACTACTAGGAGTAGTAGTTTAAATAAACTTTACGTACACTTATCCACATATCAACAGGCCCTACTATATATTACTATATTATTTAAATATACATGAATAAATCTGTGAATAACTATGGGTGATGACGTATAAATAACTTTGAGGTATAATATCGAGGTATCCAAACAACTACTCTTACATCAACATTAATGATTATGCGTTTAAAGTGGTGGATTATTTGTTCGATAGTTCTATCGGTGGCCTGCTTTTTATTTATGCATTACATCCGCACCAATATTTGGCCTAACCCGAATTCTCTCTTTGCTCCGCCTCAACTGCTTATGTTATCTACTCTGTTTATGGGGCTTGCCTCAGCCACAGTCCCTGTGACGGCTTACTTGAACTATCGGTTTGCAAAACCAGACTGGTACACACGCGATAAATCAAGGCTGCTGCGCCAGGGATCTTGGGTGGGCTTACTTGGCGTGCTTCTGGCCTACATACAATTACTTAGAGCTTTCAATTGGGCCGTGGCATTTGTTCTTGTTGGGGTATTTATTTTCATTGAACTCTTCTTCTTAACCCGAGAGTAAATTGTGCAGACTGAATTACGAAAATTGCCCAGCGTTAATACATTGCTTGAGACGCAAGAACTGATTGCGTTATCTGAGCTTCACGGTCACGATCTTGTTGTCGATGCGGTTCGATCCGAACTGGAGTTAGCCCGCCGCAAGATTATTGCCGGAACCAAAAGGGACGACATGATCCAACTAACCCAGGCTATTGCCAATCGGGTGGCATCTACTACGCGACCAACTTTGCAACCGGTCATTAACGCTACAGGCGTAATCATCCATACTAATTTGGGGCGTGCTTTGCTGAGTAATCGTGCCCAAGAAGCTATGGTGCAAGCTGCATCAGCTTATTCGAATCTTGAGTATAGCCTGGAAGCCGGCCAGCGCGGGTCTCGCTATGTTCATGCTGCCGATCTACTCTGTCGATTGACCGGAGCAGAGGCAGCTTTGGTTGTGAACAATAATGCGGCGGCGGTTGTGCTAGCCCTGATGGCCTTAGCACAACACAAAGACGTTTTGATCAGCCGTAGTCAATTGGTTGAAATTGGCGGTGGTTTTCGTGTCCCCGACATCATGGCTCAATCGGGAGCTAAATTGGTAGAGGTGGGTACAACAAACCGAACCTATATTCGTGATTACGAACAAGCCCTTGATCCGGAGTCCTTAGGACTAATTCTGTCGGTTCATCACAGTAACTATCAAATTACCGGCTTTACAGCCCAGCCTACGTTAGCAGAATTGGCCGATATCGCGCATCGTTTCGACGTGCCGTTTATGGAAGATTTAGGCTCAGGTACACTGTTAGATACGGCTCCCTTTGGCTTGGCTCACGAACCCACCATTCAAGAAAGCATCGCCGCCGGAGTTGACATCGTCACCGCCAGCGGCGATAAATTATTGGGTGGTCCGCAAGCAGGACTTATTTTAGGCCGAGCAAATTTAATCACCCGCTTAAAGAAGCATCCACTTACGCGTGCCCTCCGTGTCGATAAGACGACGTTGGCAGCTTTACAAGCGACCTTGCTGGCCTACCTAGAAAATAAAGCCACTACAGAAATCCCTGTATGGCGTATGATTGCCGCGAAATCACCGACTCTGGCCCAGCGGGCGCAGCAATGGCTAACCGCGCTTAAAAGTGATCCTGGGCTGTCTGACGTGACGCTAGATATTATTGACACAGTCTCAACGGTTGGAGGCGGTAGTCTTCCTGGTCAGTCGCTACCCACAAAGGCATTATCTCTTGAAGTTGATTCGCCCGATGCGCTGGCCGAGCGCCTCCGTTTGCCGGTAGCCGGTTCTCCACCGGTCATTGCGAGAATAGAATCTAATCAGCTTATCCTTGATCCCAGAACCGTTCTGCCGGAACAAGACCAACCTCTTCTTGATGCCATTAAAAACGGTTTGCTGGCGTTGATACCGTGAGTTGTCCACATTTTTTTTGTATTGTGGATAAATTGGCTACTTATCCACAGGTTATTCATATGGTAAATTACAAAAATAGTATATTTCAGGAGCTTTCCGATTAATGGGGATCCTCTATATTGTACCCACTCCGTTAGGTAATCTGGAGGATATGACCCTTCGGGCCTTACGCATCTTGCGGGAATCTGTGTTGATTGCCACAGAAGATACCCGTACAACCGGTCGGTTGCTGAAACACTATGATATCCAGGGAACATTTATCAGCTTTCATGAGCATAGCCGCCCCGCTCAAGTGGAGCAGATTTTGGCAACGCTCACCGAAGGCGATGTAGCTTTAGTTTCTGAAGCGGGAACACCACTGCTATCGGATCCCGGCTATGAGTTGGTTCAAGCCGCGATACAGAACTCGATACCGGTTGTAGCTCTGCCCGGACCCAATGCCGTTACAACCGCCTTGGCGGTTAGTGGATTGCCCCCTTACCCTTTTCTTTTCGCCGGCTTTCTTCCTCGCAAAGCCTATGAGCGGCGCAATTTCTTAAAAAGCCTTGCTGACCAATCGGCTACACTTGTTTTTTTTGAGTCACCGCATCGGTTTCAATCTGCCCTGGCCGATATAGCCAATGTATTAGGTGAGGCCCGTTCTATTGCTATTTGTCGGGAAATGACCAAACTGCACGAGGAAATTTGGCGCGGTACGTTGGCCGAAGCACTATCGGAGTGGGACGCGCGGCCGCCGCGTGGAGAATTCACGCTGGTTGTCGAGGGTGCTCTGCCGGAAAGTGAATGGAGTCAGTCTCAAGTAGAGATGGCTCTAAAGGATGCTTTCGCCGCCGGAAAAACATCAAAAGATGCCGTTAATCAGGTTAAAAAACAAAGTGGCTGGCCTAAGCGTGAAGTTTATGCCCTGGCTCAGACTATAAAGAGTAGTAACCATAGTGCTAGATAGGAGAAGCTATCGCATGTCGATATCAAAAAGTAACGCCAGAAGATTAGCTAAAAATGGGTTAGAGTTAGGGGCCAAAGTATTGCGAGGTATTCTCATTGATGGGCCGGATGGCCTTGAGATCGACAAAAAAAACGTAGCCGAGTGGCTGGCTCAACACACCGACTCGGAACTAATTTTGATCGCTGCCCCCATTGATCGAGGAAATTTTGATGGGCATGTTCGAAGCTGCTATACCTGCGGTCGAGATTATAAGGGTGATGAATGCCCTTACTGTGCCGAGGTGCGGGCGCGGTTACGTCAGTAAATTACTTTAGTTGTGGGTTAGGAAACTTGTCGAACTTTAGATGATAAACTTTGAAAGTTTATCTGCGATTTGACGGCATTGGTGCCGAATCATACCTAATGGAACATTGGTGCTTAAGGCCAGGGACAATAAAATGCCTTCACCCAATGTCAGTGTATAAAGTCGATAGGCTCCACCTTCGTGAAGGCTTTGTGTAAAGCGCCCGGCCCGTTCCCCTAAAAATCGAGCGGCCTGGGCGGCGGCTTGCGAACTTTGGGCCACCAGCACAGCTAAATCCTTACACTGATCGCGGCTCAACATCCCCGATTGCGCAATTAAATTTACCCCGGCTACCAATAAAATCGCTTCCGCTCGAACCTCTCGGTTTAAATCGCTTAGTACGCGCAATATCTCTGTTTCATTTGCCCGTAAAAATCGTATTGTCTCTTGCGGTACAACAGGAATATTCGATATCGGCGAATAATTTTCTACAGTAGAAGCTGTCTGGGCAGGAGAGGCTTGGTCATAATTGTTTGATTCGTGGTCAATTTCTGCCGGTGCATCCGCGACTACGGTTCGAACAGGCGGAATGGACGCTACTACAGCGGGTTGTGGGCTACGTCCTAAGGCTTCGTTAACCAGGTCAGGCAGATCACCCACAAAGAACGGTTTAGGCAAAACCCCATCAATATCCAAACTTTCTAAATAGGAAGGTAAGTTTTGGCCGATCATGGGGATAAGCATAATTTTTATACCGTTCTTGGCATGGCGAATGCCCTGAATCAGTTTGTCCGGCTTCATATCGGGGAGACCTACGTCGATAATAACCAACTCGTAGTTCTCCTCGATAACCGATTGGAGGGCATCGCTGCCGGTTTCGGCCCAAGTAGCCACAAATTGGCCAGTATTGTTTAGCCCATCTCTAAGCATGGCGCCAAAGCCTTCATCATAATCAACTACGAGAACTGTGGGCTGTGATGACATAATACTCCCGAGGCATTTGAGGATAAAAGGTTTGTGGAACCTTAACCACAGTTCATTTTAACCTTTTTCCGTTAAAAGTCAACCAGATGAAAAGTCTGCCAGCAATTCTCATTTTAAAGATAGATTGGTCCAGTTGCCTTATCAACGTTGTATTAAAACCTAAGTAGACGGCCTATTGGATGCGCTTTCTCTACCAAAAAACAAAACTGGACCAATCTTAGGTCATACTGAGAATTGCTGAAAGTTTGCTTAAGAGCGTCGATTGCTCCGAAGTACAATGAGTAAAACGATGATGGCCAGCATCGCCAGCAAAATCAACACGGTGCTTAACAGCCAGGGTAGAATGTTTGATGGTATCGCCGGGGCTGCTTCGTCCGATGAACTGGGCGTGGGCCGGGTGTTTGGCGTTGGGGTATTTTGAGGAACAGCCGCGACCGTAGCCTGAGCAATAGCCGACGTCGGTGATGCCGTCGGCAACGGCCTATCTGTCGGGACGTCCTGTGCTTGCGGTGCGGGTTGAGCCTGGTTCGCTGCGTCTTCGGTTGCAGATGATCCTTCTTGCGTTAACTCCGTTGCGCTTTCTTCTTCACCCGCTGCTTCTTGGCGCTCAATCGGCGGAACTTCTTCTGCCTCATCGGCGGCAGGAGGCGCTAATGTAGCGGTATCAAAAGTTGGAGTCGGTGCCGGTTCCAGAGGCTGTGACTCTACGGCTTCCTGTGATAGATTTTGGTCGGTTGGTTCATCCGTCCCGTAATATTCTTGGCTATCTAACTCTGTTGCGCTGTCTTCAGTCGCCGCTTCCTCCGATGCCTCCGTAGTTTCCACCGCTTCCTCTGCCGCCTCCAGGCTCTCTTCATCAATTGTTTCTTCCGGTGAAGTCGGCGTTGCCTGCTTCTCTATGCGTCTAGCCTGTCCGGTTGAAGGTGGCGTAGCCGTAGCTTGAATGTTGGAGGTTGCTGTTGCATCGCCTTCTGCTTCTTCAGCAGCAACCACAGATTGCGCTTCTTCCCCATCGGCATCGGCTTCTGACTCCTCGGTTGTAGCCTCTCGAGTTAAAGTTTCGTCTTCTATTCCTCCTCCAATACCCGGTTCTGAGGCCTCTACGGCCTCTTCAGCCGCTTCGGCCAACTCGCCCCCGATGATCGTCGGTTCCGGAGCCGGAGTTGGCGGCGCTGTTTCCGCTTCGGGAGCGGCTTCTTCCGCCTCAAGCATTGTTGCCTCATCGGCCGCTTCTGCTTGGCTCTCAGCCGGTGGAGCTACTTCTATTGTCTCCTCTTCCGCCTCCGGAGCTACGCTGGCATTTCCCTGTGTCGGTGTCGCTCTTGGCCTAATCAGTGCCGCAGCATCGGTCGCCGTTGGGGACGGTATTGTAGTCAATTGCGGTTCTGCCAAGTTTTCCTGGGCCGGTTCGCTTTCCGCCATTTCTGATTGAGCCGCATCAAAGGTACTCTCACCGGCTGCGTCATCGGCTAGCCCGGTTTCTGCTTCAACCGCCTCTTCGTTTGCTATCTCTTCTTCGGCAGGAGCTTCTTCAGCCATTTCTTCTTCTGCCGGAGCTTCCATTGCCGCCATAGACTCTTCTGCCTCCTCGGCTGCCGGTTCCGACGCCATCTCCTGCTGTGGCCGGGCAGCACTTTCTGTTGCGTTGACAGGAGCCATTGCCACATCAGCCGCTCCTCCAAGTCCACCCGAAGAGGTAAAGAAGGCCCAGCCCACTACCACACACAACATTGCTGCTGCCGCTGCTGAAAAACCACCCAGCCACCAGCCAAACCAAGCCCGTTTCTTCGACAGTACCGGTGTTGCCACCGGTTGTACATCGGCCTGAGTGAGGGTGAAGGGGCGTGGAGCCGGCATCGGCGGCATAGCGTTGAGTAAAGCCACCGTCTGTTGAAGCGAGTTCAATTCATCTTGAAGATCGTCCGACTCGGCGACGGCTTGCTCGACGAGCGTACGCTCGCTATCACTCACTTCGCCATCAATGTAGGAAGACAGCAGGTCGCGGATATATTCTTTATCAATTTGTGGATTGTTTTTGTCGACCATAATAAACGTTACGTTTCTACCATTTGAGTAGCACCAATTATGCTACTTATTATTTAAGACGGTATTGACTGGGCAGAAGTTCCTTTTTCTCCAATAAATAATCACGCAAGCGACGGCGGCCCCGGCTTAATCGCGATTTAACCGTGCCTAAGGGCTGATCGATAATTTCGGCAATCTCCTGGTAGGCCATGCCTTGTACGTCGCTTAAAACGACTACTATGCGCTGATCCTCAGGCAGACTATTAATACCTACCTGTATGAGATCGCTCAATTCGCCCCGCAGCACGCTGTCTTCGGGGGCCTCTTTTTTGCTAACCAGGTGGGTATTGTGCTCTTCCGGATTGTCTGTCATATCATCCAGCGAGGTTGCCGGTCGTCGTTTTTTATAGCGCAGCTGATCATAACAGGTATTGGTTACGATGCGCAGTACCCAGCTTTTAAATGATCCACCCTGGTATTGCTGGATCGATTTATATGCCTTTAAAAAGGCATCTTGGCACGCATCGGCTGCGGCTTCACCGTTACCCATAACCCGGTAAGCAACGTTGTAAGCAGTACCCTGATAGGCCATCACCAGCTGGTTAAAAGCAGCCAGATCACCTTGTTGAGCTTTTTGTATTGCAGTGGTTTCGTCCATTCTATATTTCTGTATCGGCCTATGAAAGATTTGGCCTAGGCAATTTGACGTATAGTATTACATCGTCTATACTTGGCATTCGAAGTCAGGACGGTTATTTTTAAACTGAATTTAACGTTTGAACAAGCCGGAGTGGCGGAACTGGCAGACGCGCGCGACTCAAACTCGCGTGGGCTTAGCCCTTGTGGGTTCGATTCCCACCTCCGGCATTTTAGTCCAAGTGCCTAACGCGGACATTATAACACTAATCATAACCATGTGCTAAGGGCGAGTTATCTTTGAGTGCCATCTGAGCAGACCTTGTAAAAACAAAAGATTTTAAGGTCTTAACCGGAAAACACTCCTTACTTTCGCCCGCCGATTACGGTAGGGCCACCTCTTGCCATTTAGAGGCGGCCTTTAATTTTGAGTAGGACTTTTTAATATGGGAATGCAGAGAAGAAGACGAAGACGTGGCTTAAACCTTGATCGTCGCATCCTTATTCTCTTGGCGGTGGCTCCTTTTGGCTGTTTGATGGCTATTTTAGCGGGCTTGTTTGTTACCTGGTTTGTATCGCCCACGCGCTTTGTAAATGCGCGGGCCTCAGATTTGTCGGAAGAATATGCCCAAGAAATTGTCATCATGGCTGCCGCTGATTATGCCGAGAATGAGGATATCGACCGGGCCAAAGAGATTCTAGAGCGTTTGGAAGTACCCAACCCCACCCAGTATGTGTCGCTGGTGGCCGAAGAGATGATCCGTACCAATCGTGGTTCGGTAGAAGATGACATTAAAAATGTTGTATTTCTAGCCAGGGCGCTAGGTGTTAGCACCGTTTCCATGGTGGCTTACGTTTCACCCCCAACCGCCACCTTTACCCCAACCGAGACATCCACACCCTCACCGACACCAACCAACACCCGTGTGGTCGATACACCCACACCGCCTCCGCCGCCGGCTGAAGATGAAGCTAATGCAGATAGCGATTCCGGCGAGGAAATAGATGTAGCGGAGGCCCAAGTCGATGCCGCCGTGGTTGAACAAGCTGCCGTTGATTTGCCATTGCCGACGGAAACTCCGGTTCCACCGCCACCGGCTACCAATACGCCGGCTCCTCCAACAGAAACCCCCACCCCTGAAGCAACGCCAACGCCCGAATCGGAATTCGATTTCAGGATTGTCAAAGAGCGGCTGCTTACCAGAGATGAAAACGGTGGTTGTGCCGGCAATCATAACATTTTTATTGATGTTTTAGATGCCGCCGGTAACCCGATAAAAGGGGTTCAGTTGGGCGACGTATGGAACAATCCCGGCCCGGTCACCGGCCACAAAGGGGACGATCGGCCCGGTCGAGCGGAGTACGATCTTTACAAAGATAGCGGTTTTCACGTGCTGGTGAAAAGTGACCCCACTGCCGGCCGTGAAGTTACCAGTGAGGTTACCGGTTTGCTCAGTGCCGATGACTGGAAAATCGGTATCCCAAATTTAATCGAAGCCGGTTACTGCCCGGACGAGGGAACATGCGAAGCGTTGTGGAACAGCGGGACGTTTGGTGTGGGCAGTAACTCTTTATGTTGGGGACACTACTCTTGGGAAGTTGTATTTCAAAGGACATGGTAAGTTAGGTTTTTACTATGAATAACAAGTCAAGCGCAAAAGTTTTATTGATTATTGTCATGGCCATTGTGCCGCTTTCATGTTTGGCCCTGGCGATTGCCGGAGTTTTTGTCGGGTTTGGTTTGACCGCAGCTACGTCAGCCAGCGCTCCAATTGATCCCGACGCTGCCGAGGGAGAAATCATTTCAATTGCCGCCCAATATGCCGAATCGAATGACATCGAAACCGCTCGGCAGCAATTAACGGCACTGAACCTGCCCAATACAAACCAATACGTTTCTTTTATGGTTGATCGCTATATTCAGGAAAATGCGGGTAAGGATGATCCTAACACCCAAAACCTGTTTTTGCTGGCCAACGCTCTTGGGGCCAGTACCCAATCGATGGTAGAAGCACTGGCTTCGCCCACCCCGACACCGACGGAAACGCCAATCCCTTCGCCCACGCCGGCCGTGGTTGAAGAACCGACCGTAGAAACGGCTGTCGAAGAAGCTGCCGTCGCCGAAGTTGCTGCCGAGGAAGCAGCAGCTCCGACCGACACGCCCGAACCCACAGCCACCGACACGCCCCCACCGACCGAAACAGCTATTCCCTTGCCGACCAACACTCCCGCCCCACCGACCGACACCCCTGAACCAACAGCTACACCCGAACCCACCAAGCCGCCGGTAGATTATGTGGTTACAGAAGCTTATCTTATTCCTAATCCCACCTATAATAGCTGTCCCGGTGCCCATCAGATTTTTGTAAACGTTGTGGATGCAGGTGGTAATCCAATTGATGGTGTCGCTGTTGAAGATACATTCCGGGCTGTTCCGCCGCATATTAGCGGTGATAAAGGGCCGGGTAAACTTGAATTCGATCTTTGGAACAACGGCTTTTCGCTAGAAGTCACAAAGAATAACGATGGTTCACCGGCTACCAGCGAGGTTACACCCAAGTTAAGCTCTTGGGATGAAGACATTCCTAATGAATGGCTGGTTCAAGCCAACTACTGTCGAGATTTAGCGGATTGTGCGGCGCGAAAATCCAATAACCAACTGTGCCGTGGTCACTACGCCTACAACGTTACGTTCCAGAGAACACATTAGGATGGGCTGTAATGGATGAGCCAGGACAAATCGAGCGACTCATCAAAGCGATCAAAACGCCCGCGAATATACTCGATGATAAATCGCGAGAGCCTGTCTCAGGCCGGCGATTTACCGGAAGAGGATGCACATTTACCAAATAAAGAAGGGGCGGCAACGACCGATCACCGCAAGACCACCCGACCTTCAAAACGACGCCGTAGAGCGATAGTTAGACGATCTGATATTAAATGGTGGCTGGGCGGCTTTCTTTTCGGCTTTGCTGTCGGGTTAGCACTGTCGCTGACCTATGGCTGGGTACTTGATCCCCGACCGGCTCCGGTTGACCCGTCTCAGCTGCGGGCCGAGGATAAGGCCTTTTACATCCGTTTAATTGCCTTGGCCTTTGCCCACGATGAAAATGAGGATCGAGCGCGAGCGCGATTAGCCACCCTGGGGGATCCTAATGTTGGGTCAGCCGTCGCCGGTTTGACCGAAGAGTACATTGAGCGTGAAGGTGATTTGCGCGATACGAATGCTCTCGTAAACCTATCGATAGCGCTGGGCCAAACATCAAGCCAAATGCTGGCCTTTGTCGTTACACCTACGCCCGAACCTACCTCCACGCCCACCCCTCGACCTACCTCGACCCCGAGTCCTACCGTAACGCCGACGTCGGCTACGACGCCCACCCCGACGCATACATCAACCCCTACCAGAACACGAACGCGCACGCCTACTCGTACACCAACGGTTACGCTAACCGCCACACCCAGCCGAACCCCAACTGCGACCCGAACGCCAACGCCCGGAGCCAATGCTCCGTTTGGTATTATCCAATCTACCGTTATGTGTGACGATTCTGATAACGGCGGTTTGCTAAGAGTCTATGTGCGTGATAGACTCGGGGCAAGTGTACCCGGCG
>JAGRBZ010000607.1 GCA_020433805.1 Anaerolineae bacterium | reverse complement strand
GGTGACAATGATGAAGAGAACAACGTTGCCGGCAGTTGATAGACCATAAAATCCGGCCTGATACTGTTTGTAAATGACCGAGGTCAGAACGTCGGAGGCAAAGCCGGGGCCGCCACGGGTCATCGCCCAAATTAAATCGAAGGTCCGCAGCCCGCCAATGAACGACAGCAGGATGACGGTGAAGGTGGCGTTGCGAGCCAGGGGCAGGATGACATAGCGGAACTTGACCCACAGGCCACCTTCAAGCCGGGCCGCTTCAAAATAATCCTCAGGGATCGATAAGATACCGGCCATAAATATCACTGTGGCGATACCGACACCCTTCCAAACATCGACCAATGCGACCGAGTAAAGCGCCAGGTCGGGGTTCCCCAGCCAATCCGGCTGTGGTAGCCCGATAGCACCGAGAGCCAGGTTGATTAGGCCCGTAGACGGCTGCATGAGCATCGAGAAGGTGATGCCGACGGCAACGGTACTGACCAGGACCGGAAAAAAGGTGAGACTCCGGTAAAAGCTCTTGAAGTGGATGTTTGAGGTAAGCAGCATAGCCAGCGGCAGCGAGATAATGACTTTGAGGCCGCTGGTTATGACTGCATAAATGAGCGTATTGATCAGCCCCGACTTGAGCGAGGGATCGGTCAAGAAGGTGACGTAGTTTTCGAATCCGATGAACGTTGCGTCGAACAGTGTCCAGCGGGTTAGGCTGTAATAGAAGGCCATCACCGTCGGCACCAAGAAGAACAGACCGAATACTATGGCTGCCGGAATATAAAACCAGTTGGGATAGGTTTGCAGGACTGCCCGCGACCGACCGGCTGTGGACATAAGAACCTCACTTTCAAAGATGGAGTCCTTCTGGTTTCTGAGGGCGGCGAGATACTTAGGAATGCGTGTTAATTAACTTACCCAATTCTGTCAGGTAATTGGTAACTGGTAATTGGAGACTGGAGATTGAATAACCAATTACCAATTACTATTTACCTAAACTCAAATGTGGAAGTTATTTTATTCCCATTTCTTATCAATGCCGATCTTCAGAAAACCAGAGGAAGCCTCTATTAAAACTAACGAATTACCAACCTTCTAAACCAAGCTGCTGGGCCTGCTTCTTAACATCCTCATCGTAAGCTGCGGCGGCTTCTTCGGCGGTCATCTGGCCGGTGCCGACGGCAACACACAGGTGCTCAAGGTTGGGGCCTTTTACCGGCGAAAGGAATTCCAGTGCCGGTGCGGAGTCGCCGGATTCGATATAAGCGGCAATATCTTGCACAGCGGGCAGAACATCCTCAGGTAGATCGGCACCTTTGATCAGATACGGGCCTGCCGGTGGAACTTTCTCGTTAAGGAGTTCGATGGCTTCCGGTGAGACGGTATAGGCCAGAAAATCTTTGGCGACTGCCAGTTTTTCGCCGGTGGTGGTTTGGGGAATGTAGTTGGCTGAGAGCATCCAGATGGTTGCCCCATTCTGGTCGGCAGATGATCCGGGTTGGGCAAAGAAGCCGATGTCGTCGATTTTTTCAGGGAAGTTCGTGGCAATCGTCGGCAGGGCAAAGGAGAGCATCGGGAAATGGGCACCCTCGCCGTCGGCGAGTAGTTTCATCCCTTGTTCGTAGGTGGTGGTGGCGTAATCTTCCTGGTACCAGCCTTTCTCAAAACCTTCCTGAATGTGCTCGAAACCGGCCATCGCCGCCGGGGTGGTGGCGTACTTGGCTTCGTTGGCGGTGTATTCTGCGGCAAAGTTCGGGCTAGCGGCCTGCACGTTGTAATAATCGGCCAGCACAAATAACTGCGAGGTCCAGGTATCGCCGAAGGTAGCAATCACCGGGGCGATGCCGGCTTCCTTAATTTTATCGTTATTGGCAGCAAATTCTTCCCAGGTTGTGGGGATGCTTAAGCCCAGTTCTTCGTAAACTTTCTTGTTGTAGAGAATACCGCCGCCCATTGCGGACTGGTTCGGCACACCATAAATCTTGCCACCCTGCTCTACGGTTTGCTTGAAGGCATCGTCGATGGTGTCCATGTACGGTTCGTTGGTGAGGTCAACCAGCGTCTGGGCCGGCTGCAAAGCCTGGAGCAACGAGCCGGCGTTGTAGAAGAAAACGTCGGTCATTTCGCCGGTGGCCAGGCGCGTTTTAACGATGTTGTCACCATCGCCGCCGCCGGGCCGGTTTTCAATTTCGATGGTTACGTTGGGGTGCAGCGCCATATAGCCATCGGCAAAGGTGTGGGCCAGAAGCAGATCGGTCTCGCCATCATCAACGAGATATGTTAGCGTGATAGGTTCTTCTGAAACAGTTTCGGCTTCGGCTGGTTCAGCCGCTTGTTCCTGGGCGGCTTCTTCTTGCGGTTCCTCAGCGGGGGCCTCGGCTTGTTGGGGCTGAGCGCCACAGGCGGCCAGCATCATACTAAAGACTAACAGTATAACGAGCAAAACATTTTGCTTTTTCATGTTCACTCCTCCTTGAGAGTATGTGTGAATAAGATAGGCTTACGCAGTTCGAGACCCTAAAGGTTTCCGAAATCATTTATCAAGCAAAATTCTAAGACAATTGAGTTTGTATGTTGTCTTAAAGTCGACTTATAAAACCTTTAGGGTCTGATTTCTTCCAACCACGCAACTGATATAAAAATTTAAATTGAACGAACACCGAATGGGTGAGGAATGGCTGCCGGAGTTTTTAGAGGTTTGTCAAACAGGTGGAACTTTTGTATCATACAAAAAGGATCGGCAAAGATCGTTGCGTCTCACTTGAGTGCAACTGACATTTGCAGAAACCTACCTCGTGGAGATACCGGCGTCCGCCAAGATAATCGGTATCTCCTTTTTTTATCCGTGATAGCCACACTACAATATAACCTGCAACATGCTTACAAGAAAACCTTGTTGATGAAATCAAACCATAGTCACCTCCATCGGCATTGTCGTCATCGGGGCCGCCGTTATAAAGTCGGGGCCGGCCCGGTCGATTCTCGCTTGATTAGTTGGGGGGGAACGTTTATTTTCTGTCGAGGTAAATCAGGATTATTCATGCGGCCCAAAAGCTGCTTAACCGCTTCTCGGCCCACTCTAATGGAGTCTTTTGAGACCGTTGTTAAACGCGGCACCAGGTATTTCGCCATCTGAATATCATCATAGCCAATGAGGGACAGGTCGGTCGGGACATCTAAACCGAGATCTCGGGCGGCTCGCAGCGCACCAATGGCGAGCAGATCGTTAATGGATATGATCGCTGTGGGGCGATTGGGTAGTTTCAGAAGTTGTAAAGCGGCTTGATAGCCGTCCTCGATGGTTGGCCCACAACGGGCAATTAATTCTTGTTCAACCGGCAAACCGGCAGCTAAAAGCCCCTCTTGATACGGTTGCAAACGGTCCTCAGCCAGTACCGGTGTTGCCACGCCGTAAATCAACCCAATCCGCTGGTGTTGCAGCGACAACAAGTAGGCCATGACCTCTTTTGTTGCTTCCCTGTAATCGGACATTACGAAGTCCACTTCGTAATCGATATTGTGATCGCTTATTTCTACCAGGGGCAGGCCTCGCTTGGAGAGAATGGTCAATATCTTTTTCGCTTCTTCCGACTGATCGATGAAAGAACCCATAAAAATCAAGCCATCGATACGCCGACGTGACAGACCCTTGAAGATCTCTTCCGCATACTCACTATTCAGCGCGATGTCGGACAAAAGCATGTGATAGCCCGAAGCACGCGCTTCTTGCTCGACGCCCTCGGCGTGTTCCCAAAAGTGGGGGTTGCGGATGTCGGGGATAATCAAGCCGATGGTTTTGGTGTCGCCCGACCGGAGCGATTGGGCGCGGGCATCCGGTACATAGCCGAGTTGGTCCACGGCCTGCAAAACCCGCTGGCGCGTGTCCTCGGAGATGGGGACGCGACCATCGGTAAGGCCATTCACTACGTAAGAGACTGTGGCTCTTGAGACGCCGGCTAAACGGGCTACATCAACTTGGGTGGGTCGTTTCATAATTTACCGCCATTGCCTGCGCAACTTTAAGGCACTCACCTTAAAGTCCAGATTGGGCAAGATAGAACCCTACTTACACGTGCTACTTTTCACGAATAACCTTACACGTGTAAATTATATTAAGGCGAGTATAACATGCTTTTATAGCGGAGTCAAGAGCTTTAATTTCGTTGCAGCAATTCTCATTTTAAAGATAGATTGGTCCAGTTTCATTATCAACGTCGTAGTGAACCCCAAGTAGATGGCCTATTGAACGCGCTTTCTCGACCAAAAAACAAAAACTGGACC
>JAGRBZ010000606.1 GCA_020433805.1 Anaerolineae bacterium | reverse complement strand
TATACCGCCGGCAGCCCGGTCGATTGACAGGCGGCGGTCACCCCTAACCCAAGCAAGGGGGTCGAGCTTGTGCGGATTCGTTTGTTTTTGGTCAACTTATCAACCACTGCTTTCATCTGTCCTTCATCCCGATCACCCAAGGGCTGCAAGTCCCAATCAAATGAAACGGCGGCCGCGACCAATTCTAAACCCGGCGCTTCAGATATAATTTTTAGACTCAGCTCTGAAATAAATTCCTCAGCCGCTGTCTTCTCCACAAAGAGAATAAAGGCGTTGCCCCCACCGGCATAGATCACCTCGGCCACAACGTCTCCAGCCTCAATACGCTTCGTGTTATCGAGGCCATCCGCCGTGACGTTGTTCGGCTCCGGAACCTTTTCAAAGACCCATTGGCGTGTGACCCGATAAACCAACTCCGAAGCTCCCACGTTTTCTTTGAGCCGGTTACTGTTGAAGATATAACCTTGAATTCCGGTCACATCCAAAGCTACTAGTGTATATTGATTCATAAGCATCCTCTCTTTTTATTTGCCCGATGCATGGCTAAACCATTCATCCAGCTTATCGGATAAGTGCATAAGGTCTTGATAGCCAAAAACACGCACTTTGTTCGGCTTCATACCCCAGGCATTTAGCATCTCTTTTTCCAGACGTTGAGGCTTATCGTAACAAGAAACAAGGCCCACACAGGCTTCATCGCCACCTAACTGATGGACGCGTTTTTCCGCTTCAAAAAGTTTTGCTTTGCACAAATTTTTTGTGTTATCCATCGTACAGCTCAAGCCAAACAGTTGGTAGCCGTAGATGGCGGCCACATCAACCTCAAAATCATAGGGGGATTTTTCTCGGTCTGTATCCAAACCGATTCCCATTCCGGAGGGATGTAATTTGTGAGTTACAGCAATTTTTTGGATTTCATTGTAGGCAAAATGCTCCAACCATTGACCAAAGAGCCATCGGGCTAAATCTTCTACGGCATCCCGTTGTTTCTTACCCTGCCACGGTGAAAAGGGAATGACATCAGCCAACGTTAAAGGTTGTTGAGTACAGCCAATTTCCTGGCGTAACGTCGTTGTAACAGTGGCTAAATCACCATCATCCGGAAGAATAACTTTTTTTAGTTCTCCGGCGGGCTTAAATTTATCCTCACTACTACGGCGTAATTCCGTTTGACACCATTGACGCCAGCTCTTTATACCCTCAGTTGTACTATGCAAGTTGGCTAAGGAATGCGCCGTTTTCAACAAATAAGGTGTTCGCAGCGGCGCATTCTTAACCAAATCAATATTGTGCAGTTTTAGCAACACTTCCAAAGGAACCTGTATCTCCTCGGCCACCGGGTAGGATGTTGTCGTCGCGTTACCATGCCCGTCAAATATAATACGCAGCTCGCCGGGGTCCAGATAGCTAAAAACGGGTTGAAGCGATTCTCTTACCGCTATCTGTTCAAGCATTCTATAAATATGAACAGCCATAGCTTTTGTGCCGCCCGTATAATTGAGACCAACCTGCCCTTGCCCCAAAATGCTGGCTATTGTGGCGGCTATACCATCTTGAATGATGACATTTGAGCTTGATGATTTAATGGGCACACGTTTAACATCTTTAACCCCATTAATCTCACAGAGTACCTGTTGTAAGCGTTTGGCTGTGCCCAGAGTATCAGGGGTATGGATAAGAAAAACCCTGCCATTTTCCTTTAAAAGTAAGCTGGCGGCCACGTAGTTAGGTAAAGGATTAGACCCAACGATTAAAAGTAAGGTCTCACAAAGATACTGCTCCAGAAACGAACCCTCATGATTATTCATTGTGCAGTTCCTTATCTCGATATTGACGTTTGTGCATCCAGTATATTGCGTGCCGGGCGTATCTGCATCAGACAAACCGACAATTCATTTCATAGCTTTCTATGATGCTCCCCTGGAAACAATTTGCTATAGTAGATAATGTTCAAATTTTTCTCGGATGAAGTGATAGGTTAGCCAGCTATCTTCTGGCAAGTTCCAGGTTATCCGGCACTCAGCCAGGATGGCGGTTTTATGGCTGTTCACGGTCGTTAAGGTAATCGATAACTGCTTAGCCACCGTTTGCGGATCGTGACCCGCGGCCAGCAAACGCAGCACTTCCCGCTGCCGATCTGTCAAACGTTCTTCAACAGCCCGGCAGCGTGCTTGCTCGGCCTCATCCAGCCAGGCCGTTTTTTCGGCAATAACTTTGGCAGCCGGTTGGGCCAGATCACGCAAGGCCGGCACGTACGCCCCCCAGGGCATGACGGGCACTTGAATTAGGCGAACGCCCGCTTCAGGGGCAGCGTGCATGATGGCTCCATTTTTGGCGCGCTCTAAATAGTCAGTGGGGGTGTACATATGCCAAATGCGGTCCTGATGACCACACAGCAACATGGCCGCGCTTAAAGTGAGCAGACCCATCATCCGCCGACCGCCCGCAATACATAAGTGAAGCGTTTGCCCTTGCAGTTTTAGCGATCTCAGCAAGCGGTATACCGTTTGCCAGGTAGCATCCGCATCGGCTTCATTTTGAATATCTGCCAGCTTTTGGTTGCTATCACGAATGGCAAATAGCCGAAGACGGCACAGCCGCCCCTGGTAATGCTCATTGCTAAACTCGGCAGTAATTTGCTGCAGCGCGCGTTCAGAACGCGCATCTTTGGGGCGCAAATGAAGAACAATAACTTGATCAACACGTTCACCTTGGGCTAACAGCCAGTCTAAGGCAAAAGTTACCACTTGGGCTTGTCCACCCATCGTTACAACCAAGGTGCTGCTTGTCATGGTCTCTCCTTTCATTGAGAGATTGAGAGAATGAAGGCCAAAGCTTGTTTTTAGGTAGTTTGAACGGTGTACGAAAAGAATTTCGCAGCTAAAATTTTAAATGTAAGGATGAAGATATTATGGAATTGTTTCCAGCGGTCATGATTGGTGGACCTCCACATAGCGGAAAGTCAGTATTGACCTACAGTCTGACGAAAGCTTTACGTGAACGTAATATTGCTCACTACGCACTGCGGGCTTACCCGGATGGCGAAGGGGATTGGTCAAATGAAACAAGTCAAGATCGGGTTCGGCGTATCCGCGTTAAAGGTAAGGGTACCCCCGAGTGGGTCGCAAATATTTGTCGCGATATTGATAATCGTCATTTACCGCTTATTATTGATGTTGGTGGTCGGCCAACCGACTGGCAAAAAGCTATTTTTGATCACTGCACCCACGCTATTTTGTTAACCCCGGATGAACATACGCAATCAGAGTGGGAAGCGTTTGCCGTTGAGCACAGTATCCAAATAATCGCCAAACTACAGTCAAACCTCAAAGGACTAGACACGGTTTGGTCCGTTAAGCCTATCTTGCGCGGTCAGATTAGCGGTTTGGAACGAGGGTACACGGCGCAAGGCACTACATTTCAGAAGTTACTGGCTCTTTTAACTAATCTGTTTGCTTATGATCCGTCAGAGTTACGCGCCATTCACTTCTCAATGATTCCAGTCGATCTTGTGTTAGAATTGAACTCATTAAAACAAGCCTTGGATCCAAATTCCAACCCGTCTACTTACTGGTATCCCGAAGAACTCCCTCAGCTTCTTGATTATCTGCCGCAAAACACATCTTTCGCCCTTTATGATCGAGGCCCCAACTGGCTGTATGCCGCTTTGGCTCTACACGCCTATCCGGCCGAACTGTGGCAATTTGATGTTCGCCTCGGTTGGGTTAAGCCACCTCGTTTAGAGTTCGCCCCACTAACGGATAATTCATCCGTGAACACAGCCGTTTTTCCGTCTACGGCTTTTACGCGGCTGGAGTTAGAAATCCGCGCCAGTTATTTGGAATACAGTGAAGCAATGAGCCTGCCAGTCCCCGCACTGCCTTCCGATCACGGCGTTGTTCTCAGTGGAAAACTACCGCTCTGGTTATGGACAGCTTTGGTAAAAATGTATCACCAGCACCCATGGCTGGCTATCTATCAACCTCAATTTGAGCATAGGGCTGTTATTGTTGCATCTCGGGTTGCGGATAAGCCGGTAGGAAGTTTAGTATCGGTGTCATCATAAACGGATTTTTTGGCATTTCTTCATTCTAGCATATGTAAATTTCGCTTGCAACGTATCTCTAAAATCTCAACTGTTTCAAAAGAATACATTAGTTTCAACAGTTTGTTTTTGTTGCAAATACTAAAAATTTCTAAAAATATATTTCATTTTTTAAGATCATTGATTGATTTTGATAACGCAACATTCAATAGCCCAAAATTGTATCAACCAGCGCCTCGGTCTCATAGTGGGGCGTGCCATA
>JAGRBZ010000605.1 GCA_020433805.1 Anaerolineae bacterium | reverse complement strand
CTGTGTAATGATAATCTTCAACGATAATTACATCACCTCTCATACATGAAATCCTTTCTTTGCGAAATAGGGTTTAGAATTAATGCATAGTGTCATCGATGACTCAAATCGAGAATGAGGTGATAGGAAGTAAGCGCGTATTTCCCTCTTACTTCCTATCACATTCCGTCGCATTTGACAAAAACAATTGATTTTTCGGCTGTCAGTGAGCAAAGTTGCAACTTGGGGCAAGTTACCGAGAGATTGCAAATGAAATATATTCACAATGACGTTTGGCTGTTGCATACAAAATCATACGCATTCAGCCTATAGGTATAGGCTTAGATTTACCTATATTTTTTGTCAGAATTGCGTTTGAATTTTTAATTAAGTTTTATACCTAATGTGGTTATATTGTCAACTAGGCTTGCTCAACAATTTCTCTAACGTTGCTAGCGACATCTCCAGGATTACCCTGGCATACCCACAAACCGAGCTGCTCCAGCCCACCGGTCTCCTGCGTGTACGGCAGGAACTCGAAGTATAAGCCGGCTCCCGGCCCGTTTGAGGTGATGATATTGTAAGCGGCGGCCCGACCTATTTTAGGCATAATGGCCAGCATCGCTCGGATGGCATCGTGCCAACCGTTTGTAACAGCTTCCAATTCGGCATCAGAAAGCTGGTGCAAATACTGTTTCGATGTATCTTTCAACAGCAGCATGGTGTAATAGGGCCGTTTCATAAAGTACGGGACTAACAATACCGCTTCGCCATAATCTTTTATCATAAGATTGTCCGGATTTTCACGGAGAAGGTATTGCGAGAAGACCTCGCCACGCTCTTGCAAGAAACGCCAGTTGTTTTGCAAGCGTCGAGGCATGACGTTGCTAAAACATATCTGCTGATGGCCATGCGACAGCGAACCGCCAACCATCAAACCGTAATTCTTAAAAATAGAGACAAAACCGTGACCATCGCTCCGACCGTTGCTCGACGGGGAAGGCGGCATAAATTCAGCCGAATCGTGCAGCAGTTTTTTCTCCAGCGCCGCCAGCCGCTGCATCGCCACCACGCGATCCGTTACCGGCATATTTTGCCAATCATTATCGTGCAGCGAGGATGTCCACTGCAAAAAATGAAGTCCATAAGGCGCTTCACCCTCAACCCGCGGCGCACTGGCATCGGGGATGGCCGCGCCAATATCGGCACCGTTGGCCGGCGGGTAAAGCACAGGGAAAAGGTTCTTGTTGATGAAAGTAAAGCCTTCGCTTAGATTCGCCACGTCGATTACGCCGGTCGTTTTACCGTCGCAGATAGGACAAGCGGTGGCGGTTTTCGACTCGGCCGGCGGTTCAGGATAATCGTGGGGTCGGCGGGCGCGAGCGGAGTTGTAGAGGATGACCGCGCCATCGCGCGGATCGACTTGATAGAGGGCGTCCGGTCGAAATTTAGCCAACTCCGTATCATTCCGCACCGTCTCAAACAATTGCGCTACAGAAACTTCGTCGATAGTTTCGGACTCCAGGATTTTGTTCAAGGCCTCGCGGCTGATTTGCTGCTGCTTGGGGCCAAGATCATATTCGATGGTTTGCAGCAGCCGCATCGTCATATGTTTCCAGGTAAAATAGGGAATGGTAATTTCATAGGCTTGCTGCCCCATCTTACGGCGCAAAGCATCGTCAGTGAGCAGCATTTCAAGGGCGTAGGCAAAGCCATCGACATCGCCGCCTTGGGCCATAATGCCACCCTCACCGATAACAACAGGCTGCGAAGCGCCTTTGGGGGTGACCTGCTCCGTTTCATCGCCCAACAAATAGTCGGTTAAAAACGGAATAAGATGGCTGCCCACGCCCGGAACAGCGGTAGCCGCTCCTTCCTGAATAGCCATACCAAAGCCCTCCATAATTGAAGGCGAACAGTAGACGGACGAAATGGCGTGAATGTATGGCAGCCGCTCCCACTCATAGCCGATAGCGGCGGTATGGCTTTCGATGCCGGTCTCTTTGATGAGTGTTTTTAACTCGGTCGACAATTCCACTTCGGTATCATCAATCGAGACAACCAGAAGCGTATTGGGGATTTTTTGATGCACTTTGGCGAAAGCCTTAATCAAAACATCTTTTTGCTTGGTTTTATCGGTGCGGCTGACCTCAAAAACAATCTTGCAGTTGCGGATCTCGTTGATCGGTAAGCCGGTGGCCTCGCTGAGGAATGACCAGATCTCATGCTCGGCCTCAACGGCCCGGGGGTGATACCGCTCGGTTTGGATACAGGGCGGCAAAAAGAGATTGCTATCGTACTCATAATCATCTTTAAGCGCTTGACGAATAACCGGCGATGTGGCGGCAATGCCGTCCAAATCGGGGATGAGGGCTTTCTCGGCGGCAATACGCTCATCGATCCGCAACTTTTGCCACGTTTCCGGCGGCATGTTTCGCTTTTTGAGCGTACCAACCGAGTGCGGGACCCAAACATGCTTAACCGGCTTGGGCAGCGCTTTGTTGAGCATAACACCCAATGCAGCCGCATCCCAATAATGAGAAATGATAAGATCGATGCCAGTTCCTTCATCGGCCAAAAAATCTTTCAAATATTCAAACAACTGTCCCAGTTGTTCGTGCATATCTTCTTTGCGGACAAACGCTTTTTTCGAGTCTTCAATATACAAAATACGCTGGTGTTCATCTTGGTAATCCAGACCAGAGCGCATTTCGTTCGTCAATGGATGAGGGTACCCACCGCGGTTAACAATGGTAATTTTAAACCCTAAATCGGCCACGGTTGCGGTGAATTGGTTAACGAAGACATTCTGGCCGCCGGTGTCCGGCAGGCCGGGGATGACCTCCCATTGATGAATACCGTGGTTGGTGATCATCAAGATGTGAGGACGGTTTGAAGCGAGGAACGCTTCATGGTGTTCATTCGTTGCAATTTCAGGCATATTCTCTCCCTTGAAAATTATGATAGGCGTGAGGAGCGGAGCATCCTCAGATGCGGAGTGGCGTGGGCCAACCCGTTCGCATCTAACGCTTGCGGCTCACTCCGCTAGGAGGCAACAATTTTCATTCTTATTGCTTTAGCGGACCCTCACTTGAAAATTATGGAAGGAGCGTCAAAGTTTACTTTGACCTAATCGTGATGACAAAGCAAGCTTTGTCGCTCCCTTAAACTTTTTAAAGATTTAATTCAGCAGCCCAAAATGGCGCAGCCCTTCTAAAACAGCGGCGGCACAGCAGTTTTGGGCAAAGTAAATGTCTGGTCCCGGACTCTCGTTTTTTAGGCGTTTCAACTCCGGTTGGGCATTGCCCACGACAATGCCCTGACCAAACTCATCGAACATTGTGCGATCATTACCGCTATCACCGGCTACATAAACCGGCCGGGAAGCGAGATCGAAATGATCGACAACAAACTTAATGGCGTTACCCTTACCGGCTTCAGTCGGCACAATATCCAAAAAGCGGGTGCTCGACCAAATAACGCGATAGGTATCACCCGCGTTGGCATCGTCCACACGCTGCTGGATAAGATCGGCAGCGGCATCGGGATCGGGTGTTTTGTCGAGAAAACAGCTCACCTTAAACTGAGTGTTGTATTTGTCTGACTGCATGACCAACCCATCGATCCCCTCCAGAAAAGACATGGCCTCTTGCCGCGAAAAATTGCGGCGCAGATGCCTTTCCCAGGCCGGTAAGGGCGTCAGATCGCCATCAAAGGGCGGTAGATAAATTTCTGTCCCGACCTGCGTTGAAATCGCATCCGGCACCGGCAGACCTTCATCTTCAAACCCACTGACCACATCGGGCACGGCCCGCGCCGTCGGCAGAATCAAGAAAAGTTGTCCCTGCTGACGGAGTTGTGTTAACTGCTGCGTAAGTTGGTCTAAAGCGACCCGATCGCCGGTTAGCGTATCATCAATATCGCAGGCTAAAATCCATTGAGGTTGCATAATACTCTAACCGAACTCTTCCCTGCGAACTTTTTCAGCGCGATCAAAGACCTCCAGCATGCGCTTGGCGATACCGGTCCAGCCAAAATGGCGACGGGCAAAGCGCGAGCCTTCGACCGAAAGTTCGTGCGCGAGATTGGGGTATAACATCGGCAAAGCCAGCATGGTGCCGTATTCGGGCGCACGGTTGGGATCGGCGTAGAGCGCGTGTTTACCAAACTCGATCACTTTGGCCAGCCCGCCGTGGACGGTAACGACCGTGGATGTTCCACAAGCCATCGCCTCGACGGCAACCATGCCGAACGGTTCATAACGTGAAGAAAGGGCAAACACACCCGCGGCACGATAATAATCGGCCAGTTCTTCGTCAGGGATATATTTGACCCAATTAATTTTATCTTGGATACCCAGTTCG
>JAGRBZ010000604.1 GCA_020433805.1 Anaerolineae bacterium | reverse complement strand
GAAGCCCTGCTTGATGAGGCGTTTATCGCAGCCCACACCACCGATTTCGAGGCGGTAGCTGCCGGTGTCGCCGCCTATCCACCCGCCGAGGCAGCCCGTATCTGCGGCGTGCCGGAGGCCGATATTGTGGCGGCGGCGCGGGCCTTTGGTCGGGCGCAGGGGACGCTCTCCTTCTGGAGTATGGGTCTCAACCAGAGTACCAGCGGCGTAGCCAAAAACCACGCGCTGCTCAACCTGCATCTGGCCACCGGCAAAATCGGCACCCCCGGCAACGGCCCCTTCTCGCTCACCGGCCAGCCCAATGCTATGGGCGGACGCGAGGCGGGTGGGTTGAGCCATATTCTACCGGGCTACCGACTCATCAAAAACCCGGCGCACCGGGCCGAGGTTGCCTCACTGTGGGGTATTCCTACCGAGCAAATCAATCCGCAACCCGGTTTGCCTGCTGTGGAGATGTTCGAAGCCGTGGCCGAGGGCCGCATCAAAGCCTTGTGGATCGCCTGCACCAACCCGATGGTCTCGATGCCCAATCTGGACGTAGTCGAGGCCGCCCTGCGTCGCGCCGAACTGGTGATTGTGCAGGATGCTTACCACCCCACCGACACCACCGAATACGCCCATATCTTATTACCAGCCGCCCAGTGGTCGGAAAAAGACGGCGTGATGACTAACTCCGAGCGGCGCATTACCTACCTGGAGAAGATGATCGATCCCCCCGGCGAGGCCCTGCCCGACTGGCAGATTTTCACCCGCTTTGCTCAAGCGCTGGGGCTGGCCGAGTCCTTCCCTTACGAGTCGGCAGCGGAGATCTTCGCCGAGTTTGTGCAGCTTACGCAGGGACGCCCCTGCGACTACGCCGGGGTTAGCCACGCCCGACTGCAAAGCGAGGGGCCACTGCAATGGCCTTGCCCCACGCCCGATCATCCCGGTTCGGCTCGACTGTACACCGGCCACCAATTCAACACCCCCGACGGCAAAGCCAAATTTCACGCCGCCAACTTGATACAGCCGGCCGAGCAGCCGACTGATGATTACCCACTCGTGTTGACCACCGGCCGCGTTAAAGACCAGTGGCACACCATGACCCGCACCGGCAAGTCGAAGCAGCTCCTCAAGAGCGAGTCGGAGATGTTCATCGAGCTTCATCCCGATGATGCCCACCACTGGAACATCGAAGCCGACCAGATGGTCCGTATTTCGTCCATTCGAGGGACGGTCATCGCCAAGGCTCGGTTGACGCCGGATATTAAAGCCGGTTCCTGCTTTATGCCGTTCCACTGGGGGCGGCTGGGCGGCTATCACCAAGCGGCCAACAATGTCACCAACGACGCCGTTGACCCGGTCTCGAAGGAGCCGGAATTCAAAGCCAGCGCCGTGCGCATTACGCCGCTGCACAGGCTCGATTTGCTTCAGCCGGTTCGGACTGAGGATGTTGAGGTTTAAACCCGTAGTGCATGTCATTTCGATGCCAAAGGCGAGAAATCCCTACGACGTTCGGTTACCAGCAACGTTCTAGGGGATTTCTCGCTCCTATCGTCGCTCGAAATGACATGCCACACATAGCTTTATTTGCATCTATCTATCTACGAAAGGAAGGCATCGCTATGAGCAATTTACCCAATCTTGTTGTTATCGGCAACGGTATGGTCGGCTATAAATTTATCGAGAAGTTTACTGCATTCGGAGGCCGGCAGGCTTACCAGCTTGTCACCTTCTGTGAAGAGCCGCGGCCCGCTTATGACCGCGTCCATCTGAGCGAATATTTCTCCGGCAAAAGCGCCGATGACCTGAGCCTGGCCCCCCAAGATTGGTACCAAGAACAAGGCGTCGAACTGCACCTGGGCGATGCCGTGGTTGAGATCGACCGCGCAGCCAAAGTTGTACGTTCAAAGAACGGCTTAGAAATCCCCTATGCCAAAATCGTACTGGCTACCGGCTCCACCCCCTTTGTGCCGCCCGTACCCGGCATCGACAAGGCCGGGGTCTTTGTCTACCGCACCATCGAAGATTTAGACGCCATTATCGAATATAGCCACCAATGTGAGACAGCCGCCGTCATCGGCGGCGGACTGTTGGGGCTGGAAGCAGCCAAGGCGCTGGTTGACCTCAATTTAGAGACCCACGTGGTTGAATTTGCGCCCCGGCTGATGCCCCGCCAGATCGACCAGACCGGCTCCGATTTCTTACGCTCGAAAATTGAAGAGTTGGCCGTGAAAATTCATCTCAACAAAAGCACCAAACACATTGTGGGCAATGGTTCGGTGCAGGGCATGGCCTTTGCCGATGAGAGCGAACTGCCGGTCGATATGATCGTCGTCTCGGCCGGTATTCGCCCCCGCGACGAACTGGCCCGCACCTCCGACCTGACGGTTGGCGAGCGGGGTGGCATCTTGGTCAACGACGAGATGCAAACCTCCGACCCCGACATCTACGCCATCGGCGAGTGTGCCCTGCACGGCAATATGATTTACGGGCTGGTCGCGCCCGGCTATCGCATGGCCGAAACCGCCGCCCGTCACCTGCTGGCGGAAGAGGCCGCCTTCACCGGAGCCGATATGTCGACCAAACTCAAGCTGATGGGGGTCGATGTCGCCAGCATCGGCAACGCCTTTGCCAACGGCAGCGACAGCGCCGAACTCACCTTTACCGACTCGCGGGCCGGTGTTTACAAGAAGCTGGTGATGAGCAAATCGAGCAACACCCTCAAAGGCGCAATTTTAGTGGGCGATGCCGATGAATACGGCCAACTGCTGCAATTGTACCTCAACGCGATGCCGCTGCCCGAAGCGCCGGAGAGCCTCATCGTCAAAGGCGGCGACGCCCCCGCCGGATTGGGTGTCGACGCCCTGCCGGATACGGCCCAAATTTGCAGCTGCGAGAACGTAACCAAAGGCGAGATTATAAGCTGCATTAAAGACGGCTGCCACACCGTCCCGGCGATGAAGCAGCGCACCAAAGCCTGCACCGGCTGCGGTAGCTGTACCCCGCTGGTCACCGACTTGATCAACACCGAGCTGAAAAAAATGGGCGTGGCTGTCGACAAATCGCTGTGCGAGCACTTCGCCTACACCCGCCAGGAACTGGTCGAAATTATCAAGTTGGGCCAAATTAAGACGTTCGCCGAGCTGATAGGTCGCTATGGCAAGGGCAGAGGCTGTGAAATCTGCAAGCCGGCCGTTGCCTCGATCTTAGCCAGCACCTGGAACGACTACGTGATGGAACACCAGACCATCCAGGACACCAACGACTATTATATGGCTAACATCCAGCGCAACGGCACCTACTCGGTTGTACCGCGCGTGCCGGGCGGCGAAATTACGCCCGACCAACTCATCGCGATGGGCGAGGTCGCCAAAGCGTTCAACCTCTACACCAAGATTACCGGCGGCCAGCGGATCGACCTGTTTGGGGCGCATCTGGAAGACCTGCCCAAAATCTGGAAGAAGCTGAGCGAAGTTGGCCTCGAAACGGGTCAAGCCTATGCCAAGAGCGTCCGCACGGTTAAATCGTGCGTTGGCTCAACCTGGTGCCGCTATGGCGTGCAGGACTCGACCACGCTGGCGATTGACATCGAGAACCGCTACAAGGGGCTACGCTCGCCGCACAAGCTGAAGTTCGCTGTGTCGGGTTGTGCGCGAGAGTGTGCCGAAGCGCAAGGCAAGGACGTCGGCGTGATTGCCACGGAAAAAGGCTGGAACCTGTATGTCTGCGGCAACGGCGGCATGAAACCGCAGCACGCCCAACTGCTGGCTAACGACATCGACACCGCAACCGTCATCAAATACATCGACCGCTTTTTAATGTACTACGTTCGCACCGCCGACAAACTGATGCGAACGGCAACCTGGCTCAACAAACTCCCCGGCGGCCTCGACAAGGTCAAAGAAGTCGTCATCAACGACTCGCTGGGCCTGGCCGAAGAGCTAGAGCGAGAAATGCAGCACGTTGTCGACACCTTCCAGTGCGAGTGGACAACAACCATCAACTCACCGGAGAAACTCAAGCGCTTCCGTCACTTCGTCAACGCGCCGGAGAAAGACCCGAACGTCGAGTTTATTACGCTGCGCACCCAGCCGGTGCCAGCATAGATAGTAATTAGTAATTGGTAAATAGTAAATAGTAAATGGTAGGTACCAATCACCAATTACCAATTACTAATTACCAATTACCCGAACCCAAGCACTTTTCTTGACAAGGAGACACATATGAAACAGTGGATCAAAATAGCCAAGTCAGACGATTTTGTCGCCAACGGCGGCGGGTGCGTTAAGCACGGAGAGATGCAGATTGCCGTCTTTAATTTCGAGCGGGAAACGTGGTATGCTGTGCAAAACTTATGCCCCC
>JAGRBZ010000603.1 GCA_020433805.1 Anaerolineae bacterium | reverse complement strand
TAACCATAAGTAATCTGGATACAGATATGGCATTAAAGATAGTATCGCAGGGTGGTTGTTAAACATTACAACCTACACCTATTCTATCATTCAACAAAAAAGCTTTTCGGCCCTGCCGAAAAGCTTTTTTGTAAACGTTTACAATTTGAGAATGAAACAGGAGACGGTACTTCTCCTATGGCATATACCCGTTTTCTTCTACATAAATCACCTTACTGCCCTGCGGACAGAAGTTGAAGGGCACGCGCGTCAATTCCGGAAGCGCCCGGCAAATATCGGTGTGGTAAGCCGGATCGGCAAAGAATAGTAAAAAGCCGCCGCCTCCGGCACCCAGCAATTTGCCGCCAATAGCTCCGGCGGTACGACCTCGTGTATACCAGTCATCGATACGTTCGTTGCTGATATTGGCAGTCAGCTTTCGTTTTTCCAGCCATCCGGCGTGTAAAATTTCTCCAAACGCATCCAACTCGTCTCTACCCAATGCCTCACAGAGTTGATCGGCCAAGCTGACCATATATTTCAATGAGGCGCGTTTTTCTTCGCTCGATTGGGTGGCTTTTGTTTGCTCCGAAAGAATATTATCGGCACTGCGCGTCAACCCTGTATAGAGCAACAGTAGCCTACTGTGTAGTTTTTTACGCGTATGTGGCGAACAGATAACGGGATCAGTATAAACACTGCCGTCCGGATTGAAGCGGATATATTGCAAGCCTCCATAAGCAGCAATGTATTGATCCTGCTTGCCAATGGGTTTACGACAGCGATCGATTTCGATGTGACAGGCTTCTGAAGCCAGCCGTTCAGCTCCGGCCATGTGGCCTTTGTAGGCGTAGAGTGCGTTTAAAAGCCCTACCGTATAGCTGCTCGATGAGCCTAGCCCGGTTCCTTTAGACGGAATATCGGAAATCGACGTGATTTCGATACCTTCTTTGAGGTTAAGTAAGTAAAGTGCCTCACGAATCAATTCGTGCTGAAGCTCATCGACTGTGTCCACAATTTCAGTAACAGAGTAACTGGCTCGAATTTTGTGGTCAAATTTGGGGTTAACGTTGATATATATATATTTGTCGATGGCGGTACTGACGACTGCGCCGCGTTCGTGTTCATAGTATGCGGGTAAATCGCTGCCGCCGCCGGCAAAGCTAATTCGTAAGGGTGTTCGAGTAATAATCATAATGAGTGCTCCTAACAGTAGTTAACCTGGCAATGATCTGAGTGCCTGATGGTGAGGTTTTGATGAATAAAAAGTGAGGGAAAATGATAAAAGAAAGTTACTATAATCCTCGATAAGTCCATAAACGGTTCACCCCGAAGTTCCAAAACAGTATTACGACCGAGGCGGTTGCTTTAGCAAGCTGGATAGCAATTGTCATCGGTAAAAACAGTTCAAAAAAGTAATGACCGGCAAGATAAAATACAAGGGTATTAAGCAATAACCCAGCGATTGAAACAATTGTGAATTGCAGCAGTTGTACGCCACCGTTACGGCTTTGCGACTCGGGGAAGGTCCAAGCGCGATGACAGATAAAATTGCTTATTATTGCAACACCAGTTGAAACAATATTGGCTGATAATTTACCAAAGGGCGTACTCCAGCCCACGAAAAAAATAAGAATGTTCAGAATACTGAAATCAATAATCGTTCCCAATACACCGACAATACCATATTTTACAAACCGTTTTGCTTCTTTTTTCGCTTTTGGCTTTTTTAATAGGCGGGTGGCTGTGGCTAGTAATAGTAATCGCTTGTCTGAAATACTGAGGATACGCTGCATTATCTGTTTTCTCCCATTATATAGGTGGGGGATAGAGCGATATTAATCCGCTCTATCCCCCACCTATTCTAACGTCGTCATTCATCACTAGCTGCGAATAAACGACAGAGTTTGCAGCCCGGCGCTAACAGCGCTTTTGAACCCTTGCCATGTATTAAGACCTCTAAGAATGGTCCAAATTGGTTCTGGGCGTAGTGCCCACTCTCGGGTAGCGCGTTTTTGCCAGTAATTTAGGCGCTCTGCGGTGAGGCCAATTTCGCTGTAATCCAGTACCGTCGATTTATCCATATCGACTTCTTCCCAATTGGTGCCGGGGCGGAACCAACCGTTTTCAACAACTTCGTAGAAGAAGGGGGTGCCGGGATACGGGGCTGCAATGTGGAAGATAGCCACGTTTAACGGCAAAGTTTTGGAGAAGGCGATAGTTTGCTGGATGGTTTCTTCGGTTTCGCCAGGGAGACCGATGATGAAGTAACCAAAGTTTTTAATGCCGGCTTTGCGTGCCCAGGCAAGCGATTGAACGGCTTTAGCCGGGTTGGCACCTTTACGAGCGCGTTTCAATACTTCTTCTGAGCCAGACTCAATGCCCCAAGAGATCATATGGCAACCGGCC
This sequence comes from Anaerolineae bacterium, assembly GCA_020433805.1. GTDB lineage: Bacteria > Chloroflexota > Anaerolineae > 4572-78 > J111 > JAGRBY01. The sequence continues at coordinate 1,962 of JAGRBZ010000603.1, read as the reverse complement.
TGACCCATTAATGTCAGCATTTCTTCATCCACATAGTCAACCCGGCTGTTACACATCCATTTCATGTTGATCTTTTCTTCGATCATAGCCTTGCAGATGCTAATAACGTGATCGCGATTGACAGTAAACAAGTCGGCATAGAGCATTACATTATCGATACCCAGTTTTTTCAGTTGCCATAGTTCTTTCATGACATTTTCTGCCGTGCGAACCCGAACGGAATAGTTGTAACTAACGTGTTTGATGCAGTATTTACAACCGGCCGGGCAGCCGCGGCTGGGTACCACAAAGGCATAAGGACCTTTGATCAGCGGGAGCCGATATTCGTTAAGTGGCAGCAGTTCGTGTCTGGGCAGAGGTAATTCATTTAAGTCTGGAATAAAGGGGCGATCCGGATTCATCTGAATTTTTCCATTTAGACGCCAGCCTAGCCCTTTGATGGAACTAAAGTCGCCTTTAGCAACGGCCTCCTCAGAAATAGGCTTCCAGGTTGGATCGGCTTTTTCCATGAGGTATGTCATGTGCTTGTTGGTCATGGTTTTACCATCAAGCGCGTCGATCAGTTCACGTAGCGTGAGTTCAGGCTCACCACGAAGCACAAAATCCACTGCCGGGTAATCAACCATCGTGTTCAACGTATTGGGAGTAACGTGCGTGCCAAAGGCAATTGTTATTGCGCCCTTGCTTTTCGCCAGGAAAATCCCATACATATCATTGGTTAGCGTTGGTGCGGTGACCTGCGTTAAGTAATATTTAGGCCGCTTCTTCGCCAAAATTTCTTCAAATTCTGGCCAACTCATACGAGTCGCGTTACCATCAACAACTTCAACCTTGTACTCTGGAGTTAGGCAGGCGGCAAAGGTAGCCAACTCTACCTGCGGCCACACCATATTTTCGCGTGATCGACGCCCAACGCGGTGTTGAGAGCGGATCCAGATGCCTCCATCCGGGGTGGGTGGGTTGACAAGTAACACATCTACCGTTTCTGGTCCTCTATTTTTCGCTTGGGTTGGCTCTTTCACGAGAGCGCTAATATCAGGAAACTCGGATTGGCGTAGCTTCTTGACGGGGCGGGTTCCTAAGTTAACCCATTTAATTTCTTTACTTGACGACATCGTGTGTCCTCCTCAAATGGCTCTGCATACTTTTTCTTCTCTAAAATAGACCTGTTTACTACGCTACAACCTTAGCAGGGGAGGAACTTTCTTGTTGTTGCTCAGATGCTTGAGTCAACTGCCCCAAATCAACTTCGGTTTGTGCTTCGCGCTGGCTCAGTTCTCCCAAAACAAGTGACAGAAGCCAAGAAGCAATGAACTGAATACCCGTTAAAACCATGATGGTGCTGGCTGCCGGTACAAACCAGGGCGCTACATCTTGGCTGCGTGGTTTATGCCAACGTCGCCAGACGTCGACTGCATAGAATAAGGAGCCGCTGATAATTGTGCCAACGCCTATCCATCCGAAACGGCTTTCCAGAGGTTCTTTGAAAATTGGGGTGCCAAATACACCTTGGCGAATAGGGCGCTTGTGGAAAATTGACACAACGTAGTTAAAGAGGGCACCGATTGAAAAGATGCTGGCTCCGGCGGAGGCCAAAACCAGACCGGCAAACCACGAAACGAGTTGCGAGTCTTTACGCGATGCCTTACTGCGGGTAATGGTTCGATAAGTGGTCGACAGAACCCCTAACCCCATGAGGGCGGTGCCGATCATACCCAATATACGCGTTGGATTATAGGTGAGCGCCGTCATTAAAATAGAGTTCAGGAAACGCATACCGTCTTCAACAACGCTCAATTTAGAGCGGCCAACGCGTTCCAGGTAGGGGATGGGCACTTCAACAACCTTGATTTGTTCGTGCATGGCGCGGGTGCTCATTACCGGTGTAAAGTTGAGACCATCGGGCGAGTGCATGGACGCCGGAGTGTCCGGCATGCGGTAAAAAAAAAAAAAAGGAAAAGG
>JAGRBZ010000602.1 GCA_020433805.1 Anaerolineae bacterium | reverse complement strand
CTGGTTATTCACGAACCGATACCGTTCCGTAAGCCGTATGAAGATACTTATCTCTCTACGCGAATGCTGGCGCTCGACCTTATTCCGCACCAACCGGAGCCGGTGTATGAGTCGCCCGGCGTGCAGGCCTTTGCCGTCGAGCAAGCCGCCATCCCCGCTTCGCTCGTTATCGATTTTGGCGATTGGACGAGCGATCCTTATCGCGGCCACGGCTGGGCCGGCAACGAAACGGTCTTCGACGCGACCGGCAACTGGGCGACCGCTGCCGAGGCCGAAATCTTTGTGCCGGTGCGCGGCAGTGGTGATCGCCAACTCGCCCTGCAAATCGCGCCCTTTAGCTATCCCGGCGCACCGGAGCAACAAGTAGAAATGCGGCTAAACGATGCAGTTTTGGATAGTTACCCGCTCCACGACGGCTGGCAAACCATAGAGTTATCACTACCCGAAACGGGTTTAATCAACGGACTCAATCGGCTAACGCTGCATTTTGCGCATACGGCACAACCGCGCCAGGTTTTGCCCGCCAACCTGGCTATCGGCCAGACCGGTTTCGAAACGCCGGTCGATGTGGAGGTCAACAGCGGAGCCGACTTCGCCTTTATCACCGTCGGCCACGACCAAGAGGCAGTCGATGCCTCGGCCCATCGCCGGGGAATCAATGTGGCAGTGGTTGCGCCGGACTCCGGCGAGGTTGTGTCGATGCGCGGCTTCGACACCGCGGCCAACACCTTTGAAGCGGACGCCCTGGCGGAGTTCATTAACCAAGTCGCTGATGGGCAGATCGTTATCGTGGCAGCTCAGGGCCTCGATGCAGCGGCTTTTCTGACACCAGAGGCGATTACGGCGCTGGAAAGCATAGGTATCCAAGCGGATGGGCTTACCCCACCTTTTTCGGCTATCGGCGTTAAAGGTGCAGCAGGCAGCAGCGCGTTACAAGCGCAGGGCGAAGGCACAGCCTATCTCCGCATCGGTCTCAGCCCCGATACACGGACGTTGGCGGCGGCGGTGGATAAGGTTACGATTGAAACACTGAAATAATGAAAAATCTGATTTCACTGAGCTTTTTGTCTCTACGGAAACTCAGGGGTCGATAACATGCCGGAAACTTTGTTATGAGTTACGCAGTTGATAACTTTTGATGTCATCCTTCGGCTTCGCTCAGGACATGCTTCGAGGCGTTTTTTGCCGAGAAATCCCACCGAACGTTGTTTGCAATCGGACGCTATAGGGGATTTCTCGCCTTCGGCTTCGAAATGACATGAACTGCATGTCATATTGCAATAAAAACGTTTATTCAGTGCCATCATTACCATCTGTGATTCAGTGTTTCGCCCTGCCCCAAACACTCGCAAATCGACCTATCAAGTTGCACGATTATGTATTGTTATCTACACTAAAATAGAGAAGTAACTTTCTACCTTTCCTACAAAATATTAACTTGACCAAAAATCGCGAGGAGGCAAGGCTTATGAAACGGTTCGTAATGCTGGTAGCAATGGCGGTATTGGCTCTGTCGATCTTTAGTACACCGCCCGCCCAGGCCCAAGGCGGCGGTTATGCCCCGGAAAATACGGGGCGGGTGCGGGTGGTCCATGCGTCGCCCGACGCGCCCCCACTGAGGATACTGGTTGACGACCGGCCTGTATTTCGACAACTAAGCTCCGGGGACATCACCTTTTATATGCCCCTGGCGGCGGGTCGTCACACCCTCAAGGTGACTACGGCCAATGCCCATCAAATCGAGGTCATCAGCCATGATATCGATGTGGCGGCGGATACGGATTACACGGTCGCCATCGTTGGAATGGCAGCCAATCCTGAGCCGTTGGTGTTGACCGATGATCATGCACCGGTAGAAGCGGGCAAGGCTCAGGTGCGCTTTATTCACGTTTCGCCCGATGCGCCGGCGGTCGATGTGGCGGTTAAAGGGGGCGATGTTCTTGCCAGCAACATCGCCTTCAAATCCGCCAGCGATTATGTGACGGTCGATGCCAAAACGTACAATTTAGAAATTCGCCCTGCCGGCACCAGTGATGTTGTCCTGAATGTACCCTGGGCAACGCTGCCCTCCGGTTCGGCATCGACCGTATTTGTGATGGGCTTGGCCAATGGTCAACCGGCGCTGCGAGCCGAACTGCGCCTCGACAGCCGAATGGACTCCGGCCCTGGTCAAGATCCGGGCTATGATCCTGGCCAGTGCTGCCAGCGTCCACCCGTTTACCAACGACCGCCCTGTTGTAAGAACTATTACACGCCACCGCGACACCAACCCAACTATCGGCCCAATTACGGCCCGTCGCATTCCTATGGCCGGCCTAACTATAATTACGGCGGCTACTCATTCTATGACGGCTGGTATTACAATCATTACCCGAAATATTGGTAAACCGGACGGTAGAGCGTGGAACCGAAACGTGTGATACAAGCTATACTCTTTGATGTTGGAGGCGTTTTGATCCGGACAAAAAGCCGGGCCGGTCGCGAGCAATGGGCTACAAAACTGGGCATGGATAGCTGGGAGTTTGAAAACCTTATCTTTAATGGAGATTCTGGTCGGCAAGCGCAACTGGGTCAGAAGACGTACGAGCAGCATTGGCACTGGCTCGGTGAGCATTTCGCTCTCGATCAGACTGATCTGCAGGCGATGCGTCGCGACTTCTTTGCCGGTGATACGCTTAATGAGGATTTAGTTGACCATGTGCGGCGTCTGCGCCAATCGGGTTATCGGACAGGGATATTAAGCAACTTTGCCGATGACGCCCGCCCATTGTGGACGGATGTTTATCCGTTTCTTGATAATTTCGATGGCGTTATCATCTCATCGGAAGTAGGCGTCATGAAACCCGATGCCAGAATTTATCATCTGGCGGCAGAAAGCGTTGAAGCCAGTCCGGATAAAGTGCTGTTTATTGATGACTTTATCGAAAATATCGAGGGTGCCAGGCGGGTAGGGATGCAGGCTATCCACTTTAAGGAGCCAGACCGTGTTCGTAGGCAGTTAGCAGATTTGACGGGAGTGACATAAACGGACTGATGGGGATTAGCAACCTGAGCGGGGAACCAGATACATCTTATGTCATTTCGTAGCACAACGGAGAAGTCTCTGTGATAATAGACATAAAGAGCTGTTAGATCGGAAAATTTAACGCCACAACGCTTATTTTTCCCAGCAAACGCTTCATAATTTGAAATGTGTGAGGGATTTCTTCGCCTTCGGCTACGAAATGACATGCGTGGTTTTATTTATCGAACTTAGGTTCGTAAACAGGAAAAAATTCAAAGCTTAGGGGACGCAGAACTCCGGTGAACGTCGATACCTATAAGAAATCAGCGTTCATCTGCGAAAATCTGCGTCCCTTTTTTATGGCGATGGACAAAGTAAACTTTGTCGCTCCCTTATCATCACGAGCTGACGAAGTTTTTACTCTAGCCCCGGCACCGGGAAGCGAGAGCAAAGTTCGGCGGTTACGGTGCTTATTTCTTTTAATTTGGCATCGTTATCAGCGTTAAAAACCACCTCAACAATGCACTTGCCGACCACGCGTATTTCTTCCAAACCGAAGCCGCGTGTGGTTATCGCCGGTGTACCAAGCCGAATACCGCTGGTCACACGCGGCGGCTGGGGATCGAAGGGAATAAGATTTTTGTTGATGGTAATACCGGCTTTGTGAAGCGCGTCTTCACCCTGTTGGCCGGTAATTCCGGCCGGTCGCAAATCGACCAGCATAAGATGATTGTCCGTGCCACCACTGACGATTCGCAAATCGCCTTCAATCAACGTTTGTACCAGCATTTGAGCGTTGTCAAGGATAGCTTGCTGATACGTTTTAAACTCCGGCTGGAGCGCTTCGTGAAAAGCGACGGCTTTCGCCGCAACATTGTGCATTAACGGCCCGCCTTGAATGCCGGGGAAGACAGCCCGATCGATGGCTTTAGCGTGCTCTGCCTTGCAGAGGATAAGACCACCGCGTGTGCCGCGCAGGGTTTTGTGCGTGGTTGAGGTCACCACGTCGCAGTAAGGAACCGGGTCGGAATGCAAATCGGCAGCGACAAGCCCGGCAATGTGGGCCATGTCCATAATGAGATAAGCCCCTACACTATCGGCAATCTCGCGCAGCTTGGGGAAGTTCCACTCGCGCGGATAGGCACTGGCCCCCGTCATGATCAGCTTGGGTTTGTGTTCCTCGGCCAAAGCGGCGATAACATCATAATCAAGTTGTTCGGTTTCGGGGTCGACGCCGTATTGGACGAAATTGTAGTAGTGACCGGAGTAGTTGATCTTCATGCCGTGAGTCAGGTGACCGCCGTGGTCTAGCTTAAAGGCTAAAACGGTGTCGCCTGGTTTTATCAACGCCATATAAG
>JAGRBZ010000601.1 GCA_020433805.1 Anaerolineae bacterium | reverse complement strand
AGATTTCCCCATCACGCAGCCCGTCACGTTTGATACCGTTGCCGCCGGCCTCCGGCAGCTTATCGAGCAGCTCAACCTGGCACCGGTCACGTTGGTAGGCTATTCGATGGGCGGACGAATTGCCTTATATACGGCCATTCAATTTCCCGAACGTATCGCGTCGCTCGTTTTAGAAGGAGCCAATCCCGGCCTGGCCGATGAAGAGGATCAACAGGCTCGTGCCGCGCTCGACGATCAACGGGCCGCGCAGTTACGGACTGAAGGCATCGACACCTTTGTTGATAAATGGTACGCGATGGATCTCTTTCGCACGCTTCACACCAATCCGGAGCGTCTCAACGCTATGAAAAGCTGCCGCAAAAAAAACGACCCAAGCTGGGCGGCTAAAATCATTAGTGAGCTTAGTCCCGGTCGCCAGCCGCCGCTGTGGGATCAATTAGATAGCCTGACTACACCGTCGCTACTGCTGGCCGGTGCTCTCGATACCAACTATACGGCACTTATGAGCCGCATGGGACAAAGCATCCCTCACGCTACGGTCGAGATCGTGCCGGACGCCGGGCATAACATTCACGTCGAACAGCCCGAGATATTCACCCAGATGCTGGCAAATTTTCTTCAATGCAAATAACTCGCTTATGCCGAACGCACCCAACCCGACGTGATGGCAAACAGCGAAGCTTTCTCCATTCTCCATTCTTCATTCTCAATTCTCAATTTTACAACGCATCCAGGCCAGCGCCGTGGCAACCAGCGAAGCAGTCCCTAACGGCAGCGCATCCTCATCCAATCGAAATGTGGGCGTGTGAACCGGATACACATGCGACCACTGCGGATTACGAACGCCCAGCCGCAAAAAACTACCAGGCGCACTTTGGGCCATAAAGCTAAAATCTTCGGCAGCCATAATTTTCTCAGCAATGACAACCTGTTCGTTACCCAATAAATCACGCATGGTTGACAACATCACCTCCGATGCGCCATCATCATTAACCAGCGGCGGATAGCCGGTGATAATATTCAGATCAAACCGCCCGCCCAACGGCTCGACAATTCGGCACGCCTGGCGCAGTTCGTGATGCAGCAGCGCCCGGATTTCCGGCGTAAAGCTGCGAATCGTGCCGGTCATCGTTACGCTGCCGGCGATAATGTTGTCTTTCGTACCGCCGTTAATGGTGCCGATGGTAATGACGCCCTCACCTATGGGATCGAGGCGGCGACTAACAATCTGATGAACGGCCTGGATAACCTGAGCCGCCAGAGCAATGGTGTCGATACCCTGATGCGGCCGGGCCGCGTGGGCCGACTGACCGTACAGTGTTAGCTCAAACTGATCGGCGCTGGCCATCATCGGGCCGGGGCGGGTGCCAACGCTGCCGACCGGCAGTTGCGCATCGACGTGTAGACCAAAGACCGCGTCCAGTCCATCCAGTGCGCCTTCCTCAACCATGCGCATCCCGCCCGATTTGTTGTCTTCGTCCTGGCCTTCTTCGCTTGGTTGAAAAAGCAGGCGCACCGTACCGGGCAGTTGGCCCTGATCGGCTAAGTCCTTTAAGAGGGTGGCCGCACCTAACAACATCGCCGTGTGGGCATCGTGGCCGCAGGCGTGCATTAGGCCGGGGCGGGTGCTGTCGAAATCGGTGCCGTTTTGCTCGGTGATGGGCAGGGCATCGATATCGGCCCGCAGTCCAACGACCGGCCCATCGCCGCCTTTAATGACGCCGACAACACCTGTTTTGGCGACCTCGTTCTCCGCCTCGATGCCTAGATCAAATAAAGCCGCCATAATCAAAGCGGCCGTCCTTGTTTCGGTAAAACCTAACTCCGGATAGCGATGAATTTGTCGCCGCCAGGAGCGAATCTTTTCGTGCAGTGCCTTAGCCCGGTCAAGAATTTCCGAGCTAGCGTGATGATGCGTTTGCGTCATAGAGTTATCCTCCCTAAAAGAAAAAGTGTGCCGTAATAGTACGGCACACTTTTTGCTTGACATAGTTGTCGAGGGGTAAGAATTAAACGATTTCGACGTCTTGGGCCTGAAGACCTTTCTGACCTTCTACAATCGTAAATTCTACTTGCTGCCCCTCTTGTAGTGAACGATAGCCGGCTCCGCTGATCGCGCTATAGTGAACAAATACATCTTTTCCTTCACTGCGCTCAATGAAACCAAAGCCCTTGGTGGCATTGAACCACTTTACCGTACCAACTACACGCTCTGACATGACTATGCACCTCCTTTCACTAAAATTAGTTAATACTTGCTAGAGGTGTACAATCACTTCAGATATACATCTTACGTTGATTCAAGCCACCTACTAACTACATTGGAAAATTTATCACGATTTTTTTGCTGTGTCAAGTCCTTAAATTAATCTTAGGAAAAATAGCGCTTTATGAGTAGAATTATGACACCTTATAAAATAACTCAAGCGATAAACAATGACTTTATTATTTTTGAGTAATCTGCCGCCGCGTGTCGGCAAGGGTGCTATTCTGCGCTTTGTCATCGAAAGCGGTGGCGTAACCCGCGAGGATGTCGGAAAAATTGAGGTTGACAGTCGGCAGGCAACCATTGATATTCCCGATGATTTGGCTGTCCGATTGGCCCAGGCGCTCGATGGCGCTAATTTTAATCATCGCAACGTCCGGGCCTGGACTCAAGACGGTTCGGTTCGTCCGGCCCATCTCAATGGCGATCATTTTCAACGTTTAGCCACTTTGCTCGATCTCGAAGCCAAAGCCGAAAAAGCGCAGTTGCTGGCCGACATGCAGCGGGCCGGCTCGGGTGAGGCCGCCGAACGCACCGGCAAGACGCTGGTTCAACTGGTGATTGTCGATCAGTACGGCGGGTTGGGTGGTCGAATTTTGGTGACGCTGGCTAAGCGCAATCAAACGCAGACGCTTCCCTGGCATCGTTTGGAGGTCGGCACGCCGATTATCTTGACGGAAGAGCAAGGCGGTGAGGATGCAGCCTGGCGTGGTGTGGTCAGCCAGCGCGATCGCAAAACTATTCAAGTGGCCCTCAACGCATGGCCGGAGACGGAAACCAATCGCCCTACATTTCGGCTCGATGTCTCGAACGATGAAATCGCGCGGCGACGTCAGCGTGAAGCCCTGGACCGGGCTGGCGCTGCCAAAGGTGATCGACTGACCGAACTGCGCCGGGTACTACTCTACGAGCAGCCGCCTTTGTTTGAACAGAAGCCGGACGCTGTCGAGACGATACTGAACACGCAGCTTAATCCGCCTCAGCAAGAAGCCATCCGTTTCGCTCTCTCGGCGCAGGATGTAGCCATCATTCATGGCCCGCCGGGAACGGGCAAAACGACCACGGTGGTCGAGTTTATCCGGCAGGCGGTGCAACAGGGGCAGACCGTGCTGGCTTGCGCGCCAAGCAACCTGGCCGTCGACAACATTTTTGAGCGACTTTTGGCGGCGGGAGAGAACGTGCTGCGACTGGGGCACCCGGCTCGCGTTTTGCCCGAACTGCGGGAGCACACGCTCGATCTGCTGGTCGAAAATCATCCCGACATGAAAATTGCCCGCAATCTCATTCGTGAGGCCCACGCCCTGCGCGATCAGGCCGGTAAATTTAGACGGGCCAAACCTGAACGCGGTGCCAAACGGGAGATGCGCCAGGAGGCCAAACTGATGCTGGCCGATGCCCGCCGCATCGAAGCCCAAACCGTCGAACGCATTCTCGACTCGGCCCAAATTTTGTGTGCCACGACCACAGGCCTCAGCACCGAGGTGTTGGGCCAACGCCGCTTCGATGTCTGCGTCATCGACGAAGCCTGCCAAAGTACCGAGCCGGGCGTGTGGCTGCCGATACTGCGCAGCGACCGCGTGATTCTGGCCGGGGATCACTGCCAGCTTCCGCCCACCGTTGTCTCGCCGGAAGCCGCCGAACAGGGCTTTGGCATCAGTCTGATGGAACGACTAATGACCGAATTAGGGCCACAAATTTCGCGACGTTTAACTGTGCAATATCGTATGCATGAAGCGATAATGAATTTTTCCTCAGAGGAATTTTATGAGGACTCGCTGCAAGCCGACAGCGCAGTGCAAACGCATCTCCTTAGTGATTTGCCAGGTGCCACGACTGAAGCGTTGACGGAAGCGCCGGTTGAATTTATCGATACCGCCGGAGCCAGCTACGACGAGGAAATCGAGCCGGACGGTCAGAGCCGCCGTAATCCACAAGAGGCGCTGTGGGTAGTTCGTAAAGTAGAAGCGCTGTTGGCCGCCGGAGTTTCGCCCAATGACATCGCCGTAATTACGCCCTACGCCGCCCAGGTGCGGCTGCTGCGAGAGCAGTTAGAGCCACTCGGCGTCGAGGGCGATACGGTCGACGGCTTTCAAGGTCGTGAGA
>JAGRBZ010000600.1 GCA_020433805.1 Anaerolineae bacterium | reverse complement strand
CTGCATCGCGGGTAAGGGAGTAGCTGTCGGCGGCGATGTGGCGGTTGGTGTAGCCGTAGCGGTAGCGGTGGGTCCGGGAGTGAGCGTTTGGGTTGGGGGCAGTGTGTTGGTGGGCAGTGGAGTCTCGCTGGGTAACGGTGTGTTGGTAACCGTGGGCGTAGGGGAGCTGGCCGGGTCGGGATCGCGGTTGTCGGGCAGCCCATCGCCGTCGGTGTCGTCGCTAATCGGGTTGAGACCTTGACTAATTTCGAAGCCGTCTTTGAGACCATCACCATCGCTATCGGAGCGAAGCGGATTGGTGCCGTATCGGTTGACCTCGTCGGCATCGTCGATGTCGTCCTGGTCAGTGTCGCGGCTGTCCGGCAGCGTATTTAGTTCGATTTCTTCGGCGTTGGTCAAACCGTCGCGATCATTATCGCCGGCCAGCCACACAGCGGTTGCCGTCGCTTCCGATTCGCTCAGTTGAGCCACGGCTATGGCCGTTTGGGTTGCTTGCCATTGAGCCGTAGCGCTCACATCGATCACCGGAGTCGAGGTTTTGGCCTCGCTGCGGCCAAGCGCAAAATAACCAAAACCGCCGGCCATAGCCATCATAATAAAAACCATTATGCCATAAAAAACCGGGGTTAACTTTGAACTAGAAGCCGATAGAGCCACCATAGGCCGGCTATCGCTGCCGCTCGACATGATCGTTACTTCATTCCGTTCCGGACCAAGGGTATTTGCCGCTGTGAAGCTACCGGTCGTTGGATTAAGCTCATCTACAATTTTTGGAGGGAGTGCCAGAGGTTTAAGGGGCTTATGGCGTAAGGTATCGCCCGGCGGCAGGCCGACTGCATCCCGTAAGGCGCGCGCCATCGCGTTTGCTGTCTGGAAGCGATCCTCCGGCGACTTGGCCATCGCCTTGAGAATGATAGCTTCAACAGCCTCCGGAATTTTGGGATTCACCGTGCGGGGCAGCGGCAGCGGATCGGTGATATGTTTCATCACCACGGCGATGGGTGTATCGGCTTCATACGGCACCTGGCCGGTAACCAGTTCGTACAGGATAACGCCCATAGTGTAGATATCGCTGCGACCATCGACCTTCTCGCCTTGTCCTTGTTCCGGCGACATATAAGCAGGCGTCCCCGTCATCGCTCCGGTGGCTGTAAACTGCGTTCCGCCCACCAGACGGGCAATGCCGAAATCGGTCAGCAGAATTTGACCTTCCTCATCAATCATCATATTAGCCGGTTTAATATCGCGATGGATCATCTTGCGGTTATGGGCATAATCGATAGCGTCACACAAATCCAGGTACATACGCGCAATATCCGGCAGGCTAAAAGGCCAGTTGGCCGACAGCCGCGCCTTGATTTCATCTTTGAGCGTCGGGCCGTCGATATATTGCATAACCATGTAATAGACGCCCGATTCTTCATCAAAATCAAGCGCCTGAACAATATTGGGATGCGAAAGCTTGCCGGTGGCTAACGCTTCACGCTGGAAGCGTTTGATAAACTCCGCATCCTCGCTGAGATGATCATGCATGACCTTAATAGCTACGTACCGATTAAGGCCTGGTTGGAAGGCCTTGTAAACTTCGGCCATACCGCCCCGCCCCAGGCGGGCCACGATGCGATATTTGCCAAGGGTCTTACCGATGAGGTGTTGCATAGTGCTCTCCTAAAGATCAGTCCGATGACGTACTCGGCCCAGTTGGTGGCTCGGTTGCGTTAGCCGGGGTACCTGCTTTCACCGATGCGGACGACGAGGCTACCGGGCCACGTTGACTGGCCAGATCATCAATGTAAAGCGTTCCTTGCCCTTGGTAGGCGTCGTTACCGTCATCCAGAGCCAGAGCTTGAAAGCTGATAGGGTAGTCGATGGCCCCGTTGTCCGGACCGTCAATTGAACCGCTGGGCCAGGGTTGGGCCGGATCGAGAATGGCCGTCATCTGCTGCCAGCCGGTGTGGCTGACCTGGCCGAAGCTCATAGCCCAGGTTTGGCCGGCGCTGTCTTTGATCCAGGCGTTGAGGAAATGGCCGGCCCCATCGCCGTAAACCCAGGCCGTTAAAGCAGTTGGCTCTCCGGCCAGGGCCTGGCTTTGCAAAAAGACAACAAAATCGTTACCGGCTGAGCCGAAGTCGTAATCCAATTGACCGGCATAATCGCCGCCGTGGCTTTGGGCAGCCGAGCTAGAGAATGTGCCATTGGGCTGATCACCCCGCCGCCAGGTGCGGCCGGCCTCAAAGTCCTGAAAAACGCCCAGCGGTGCCGGACCGCTGGGGCGTTGAACCGCCTGAGTAGCCGGAGGGCTGTCGTCGACTGCTGCGGTCGGTTCCGGGGTCGGACTGGGCACCGGGGTCGATGTTGCGGCGGCGGTTGCTGTGGGAGGCACGGTGGCTGTGGGCGCTTGCTGCGGATCGGGGTCACCGGCATCGAGCAAGCCGTCGTTATCGCTGTCGCCGCTCAGGGGGTTAAGCCCCTGGCGAATCTCCAGTCCATCGGACAGGCTATCGCCATCGCTATCTTCCCGCAGCGGATTGGTTTTATAGTGATTGACTTCTTCAAAATCGTCGATGTCATCCTGATCCGTGTCGCGCAAATCGGGCGCGGTACCCAGCGTTTGCTCTTCGCCATTGGTCAGGCCGTCCCGATCGTCATCTTGGGCCAACCACGCTGCTGTGGCGGTAGCTTCACGGTTGACCGTTACAATGACCTCAGTGGTTTGTACTGGATTGAGCGTCGCGGTAGCCGAACTTTGTACGATGGCCTCAACCGGCCCGGCCGTACGGTTAAACCAGAAGAAGACGCCGCCGATGACTGTCGCTACCAACACCAGCCCCAGGCCGGCCCACAACAGCGGCACCTTGATTTGAGCCTGCGGCCCAGTCACCGATTTGGGCGCTTGCGGCGGCAGTGTCGGCGCTTCCACGACCGGGTCCGGCGGCTGGGGGGTTAGCCCGACCGGGGTGAAGCTGCCGGTTTGGGGATCGAGTTCGTTTTCGGGTTGGGGTGGTGGGGCAATTGTTTTAAGCGGCTTGTGGTCGAGGGTATCGCCCGGCTGTAAATGAACAGCCTCGCCCAGCGCCTGGGCCAGCGCCCCGGCACTGGGATAGCGGTCATCCGGAGATTTTTGCAGCGCTTTGACGATGACATCTTCCACCGGCTGCGGCAGCGTGGCGTTGATCGTGCGGGGCAGCGGCAGCGGTTGACGCAGGTGCTGCATCAGCACCCCTACCGGCGTAGGGGCTTCAAAAGGCACTTTGCCGGTAACCAACTCGTAAAGAATAACGCCGAGGGTATAAATGTCGCTGCGGCCATCAACCTTGGCCCCCTGCCCCTGCTCCGGTGACATATAGGCCGGCGTGCCGATGAGCGCCCCGGTGGCGGTGTACTGGGTGCCGTCCAGCAATCGGGCAATGCCAAAATCGGTCAACACAACCTGGCCGTTGTCATCGATCATGATATTGACCGGCTTAAGATCGCGGTGGACCATCTGGTGTTGGTGAGCATAGTCGACGGCGCTGCCCAGAGCCTGAAATATACGGCCTATGGTTTTGAGCGAGAAGCCCCGGCCCTGCCGGCGACGCGCTCTGAATTCATCTTTGAGGGTGGGGCCGTTGATGAACTGCATCACCATGTAATAGACCCCGGCTATCTGGTCAAAATCCAAGATTTGAACAACGTTGGGATGCATCAGCCGCCCGGCGGTTAAGGCTTCGCGCTGAAAGCGCCGCACAAATTCCGGATCTCGACTAAGGTGTTCGTGCATAACTTTGATCGCCACAAAGCGATCCAGGCCGGGCTGGTAGGCTTTATACACTTCGGCCATACCGCCACTGCCCAATTTGGCCACCAACCGATACTTGCCCAGTGTCTTCCCGATGAGATTGTTCATGGTGCCGTTACCCTATCTCTCCAGCCGCGCGTCCATTCCCAAACGCCGCTGTAGGTCAATGGTAACACGGCATCGGGCAAGGCTTAAAGACGTCCCGGCCTTTTTTGATACTGTATAGGACGTACGCAGTTCAAGACCCTAAAGGTTTCCAAAATCATGTATTAAGCAAAATTCTAAGACAATTGAGCTTGTATGGTGTCCTCAAGTCGACTTATAAAACCTTTAGGGTCTGATTTGTTCCAACGGCGTAAATCATAACTATAAACGATTACGCTATAACGGAATTTATCGGCGTTAGACAGCGGAACTAGGTGGCAAACATCGTGGCAGAAATATCCTACAAAGCGACCCCATTTGGTGAAACGTGTCGGCGCTGCTGTCTACCCAACAAAAGACATCTCCAATGTACGTTAGTGTCATTTGTTTTTCGCCACAACATTCCATAGAACGTAGTGCGTATTGCGTAGTACGTAAAAAGGCGCTCA
>JAGRBZ010000599.1 GCA_020433805.1 Anaerolineae bacterium | reverse complement strand
ATTGGACAACATGCTTACAATTGTGGCAAAGACCTGGGTTCTTTCCCTCTCTCCACGGGCTAATGTTGCGCTACCAAAGAACATACGAGCTTGATATTTAATCCATCCTGGCTATAATGAAGCTATCTTTGTCAGTTTCAAAACGCAACAGCCTTTACTATGTCAGTACGGGAGTCGCAGCCCTATGCATTGCGCTCCTTTTTTATTGCCTGTAAATTAACCTTATGACCCTCAACCTTCGCGCCTGGCAGCAAGAGGCCCTGGAAAACTACCACCAAAACCTAAAGACCAACGCCCCTACGCTGCTGTGGGAAGCGACTCCCGGTTCCGGTAAAACGACCGCCGCATTGCAAGTATGCGTCCATCAGCTTGAGACGCTCAACGCACAGCGGATCATTATTGTGGTACCGACCGCTCATTTGCGGACGCAGTGGGCGCAGGCCGCGGCTCGTTTTAATCTGCACCTGGACAGCCATTTTGGCCGCAAAGTGCGGATAGCCACCGATTACCAGGGTGTGGTCGTAACCTATCACCAGGTTGCCAAACGCCCGCAGTTTTTTGGGCAGCTTAGCCGGGGGGCGATGGTGGTGCTGGACGAAATTCACCACGCCGCCGACGGTCTGCTGTGGGGCGACTCGCTGCGCCAGGCGTTTGAGCCGGCTCGCTTTATTCTGACGCTGTCCGGTACGGCCTTCCGCAGCGACAACAACACCATCCCGTTTGTCAATTATGATGATGATATGAGCCAGCCGGATTACGTCTATCCCTACAGCCGCGCTATTGAAGATGGGGTTTGTCGCTCGGTGGCCTTTTTCACTTACGGCGGCGAGGTCGCCTGGAGCGAAGATGAAGAAGTGATCCAGGTTAGCTTTGCCGATCATCTCCAGCACACCACCGCCTCGCGTCGCTTGCGGGCGGCTCTCGATCCCAACAGCGGCTGGATCAGGCACATGCTGGAAGATGCCCACAGCATGCTGCTGGAAACCCGCCAGGAGCAGCCCGAAGCCGGGGGTTTGCTCGTCGCCGCCGATCAAGACCATGCCCGACAGTTGGCTCGTTTGCTGGCCGAGGTGACGCACACCCGCCCCGTCGTCGTTCTGTCGGACGATAACGAAGCCTCGCGCAAAATCAAGCGCTTCGCCGCCAATCGCACCGAGTGGCTGGTGGCCTGTAATATGGTTAGTGAAGGGGTCGATATTCCGCGCCTGCGCGTGGGCGTTTATGCTACGACTATCACGACCAAGATGTACTTTCGACAGTTTTTAGGCCGCATCGTGCGGATAACCCCCGAGCCGGAAGGCGTTCAGGTGGCCTACTGCTATCTCCCGGCCGATATCCGGCTGAAGATTCTGGCCGCAGAGGTCGAGCGCGAACAGCGCCATCATATCACGGCCAAGCTCGATAAAGAGGAACTGCCGGAGCTAATCGAAGAAGAAATGCCGGACGAGGGCGATCCGAAACCGGTTTGGCAGGCGCTGCATGCCAAAAATAGCGGCGTCGAGTCGATTATTGTGCACGGCGGGCAGTTGGCGTTGTGGAACGATCCGGCGCTGGTGCCGCCTCAATCTCAAATGAAGCAAGCCGTTCAGCAGCGCGTTTCCGAGCGGGTGGTACCGCTCACCAAAAGCGAGCGCAAGGTAGAGTTGAGTCAAACCGTCAGCACCTTGGTGGGCCAATATCACCATCGCTCCGGCAATCCGTATCATCACATCCACGCGGCACTCAACCGCGCCCAACGCGTCAACTCGCAAGGTGAATGCACCGAGGAGCAGTTGGAACAGCGCATCGAACTGCTGCGCAAGTGGCTCAGCCGGTTGTAGAGGATAGCGTCTCCTCTTGTTTGTGATTTATAGATAGACAGAACCTTTGGCAAGATGAATAAGATTTTTATCTTAGAACTTACGCACTTCATGTCATTTCGTAGCCGGAGGCGGAGAAATCCCCCAGACATTTCAAGGCACGCGGCATTCGCAGGGAAAAATCAATGTTGTTGCTTCAAATTTTTTCCAACCGGACACCCTTTCAGGCGTGTTGTCACAGAGATTTCTCCGCTGCGCTGCGAAATGACATGAGACACATCTATTTTCAGACTGAGATCTCCCGCCGGGCGGCCAATTCCCTCTGAATTTCAGCCAACTTTTTCTCGGTAATGGGATAGTAGTAAACCACCGCAATGCTCGCCAGCAGAAAGACCACCGGCACCCAAGTTGCCAGCACGCGTAGGGCCATCAAGGCCGTGTCCGGCTGCTGGGGGATGATGTTGTCCCGGATCGGAATATAGCCGGCCCATTCCAAAACCTGCCCCTGCACAAACAGACCAATAGCAATGCCAAATTTCTGCAAGAAGACAAAAAAGCCGTAGAAGATGCCCTCGCGGCGCTGGCCGGTTAGCAGTTCATCGTGATCAACCACGTCCGGCAGTAAACTCCACGGAATTAAAAAGCCGATGCTGACCCCCACCCCGGCCAACACGGCCAGCAGCATAACCAGAGCAACCTGCCCCGGCTGCACAAAAAAGAGCGCTATCTCGACAAGTATCCAAAACGAGACCCCCAAATAAAAAACGGTCTTGCGAGACAGCCGCCGCGTCATAAATCCCCAGAACAGAATAAAGGCAAAGATGGAAAATTGGAGACCGAACAGCAACAAAGTAAACTGGCCGCCGGGGTTACCGCCAATCCAGTCGCGAAAGAAGAAGAGGATGAGTGATTGAACAAATTGGACCGAGAGCCACAAGAGAAGATAAAGCGCCGAGACATACAAAAATGGTTTGCTACGCAGCGTAATCTTTAACCCTTCAAAGAATGGAATATCATTCTTTTCCGCGTCACCGGAATCGCGCTCTGTAGTATTAGCAAAGACGATGATATTGCTGCCGATGATGACCGCACCGATGATCAACCCTTGAATGGCATTACCGATGCCGGGCGTATCGACATAAAGCTGATTGACCACAAAATTGTACATCACCGCCGCTACTAACCCGCCCAACACCGAAAAGCTAAAGCGATACATGTTCAACTCAGTGCGTTCCTGGCTGTCCTCGGAAAGTTCGGGGGTGAGAGCTGAATAGGGGACATTGACGGCGGAAAAGCTGGCATCGAGCAAAATGCCGACAATGACGTAGTAAAAAAAGCGCGCGGTTTCGCCGATGTCGGGCACGATAAAATGAAGGAAGTAAGCGAGGGCGAAGGGAAAGGCCCCAAAGAGCAACCACGGTCGACGGCGGCCCCAGCGGGTGCGCGTGCGGTCGGTCAGCGTGCCGACTAGCGGATCGTTGACGGCATCCCATATCTTGCCAATCAGCAGTACCGCCCCGGCTCGCCCCGGTGGTAGTCCGGCCATATTAATGAGAAAGTTGAGGAGGAAGAAGCCTTTGACAATCGAGACCATAGCCGGGCCAAGGTCGCCGACGCCATAGGCAAGTTTGGTTTTTATAGATAACTTGGCTCTGGAAGGGCTGTCGGCCATGAATACTCGCTGTACTGCATGTTATCGGTGGGTGCCGTTCGACAATCATATCACGAATATGGTATTCCTTAAAGATCGATGAATCGATTTGGCCGTGCTATGGCTCTGGACGCTTCCTACACCAACAAAAAAGCCAGGCTCTTCGCGTGCCGCAAGCGAATAAACGCTATCTGAGGCAAACGATAAGCCTGGCCGGGGGTTAACACTTTATTTGTATTTACTCAGCAGTTCTGCCCAAACCCTAAAGGTTTCGTGGTATTGGCCGCAAAATCGGCTCTTTTTTCCAATGCAAGCCTAATTATCTATTAATTTTCGAGTGAAAAACCTTTAAGGTTTTTGCCTGCTGAGGTGTTACCTTTATTTACAGTCAACTTTTTGTTGAGCAGGTTGATAAACCAAACGGCATATAAACCGGGCACCAGCTTACAGCGGCGGTAAAGAGCGGGATAATCCCGATGGCACCTAACCAACTGTTGAAATAAAAACCTAAGGCGATGATGACCAACCCAAGCACAATGCGAACAATCCGGTCGATACTTCCAACATTCTGTTTCATGATAAGCGTCTCCTCTGGAACTGCATAAGAAATAATCGTTACTTTTGATTCCATAATAACCAAAAGAGACGCAAAAGTATGTGACTATATCACATAACGAGCTTACATTGCCATCCTTTAAGACCTGACAGGTTTTGGCGATGCTATTCCGAGAAAAAACAAGGCCACTCGGGGCAAGTAACCGCATTAAGGTGCGTTCGAAAACCTGTCAGGTCTCGTTGCGATAAGGGGGCACATAACTACGGCGATTGCGCTTTTTTCAAAAGGGCGGGTCTGTTTTCGACAGTAACGGCCCCTCGCGACAGCGAGATCAAGCCCTCACGCTCGAAATCTTTGAGGATACGGC
>JAGRBZ010000598.1 GCA_020433805.1 Anaerolineae bacterium | reverse complement strand
CGAGGCTACAATGAAGAAAATTGTCGAGGGCGACTTACTGTGGCAGCCGTCGCCGGATGATATTACCAATGCCAATCTAACCGGCTATATGGGTTGGTTGAAGGAACACAAGAATCTAGATTTTGCCGATTACCAGGCGCTGTGGAGCTGGTCGGTAACTGATATCGATTTTTGGGCCAGCTTGTGGGATTACTTTGATATCGTTGCTTCGGAACCGTATACGGCTGTTGTGGGCGACCGTCGTATGCCGGGTACACAGTGGTTTCCGGGGGCCAAACTCAACTATGCCGAGAATTGCTTTCGCCAAAAAACAGATGCACGTCCGGCCATCCTTTATCAATCCGAAAATGGTTCGTTGACTGAGATAAGCTGGCAGGAGTTGTACGACCAAACGACTCGTCTGGCCCAGGCGCTAAAATCGATGGGCGTCGAGCGCGGCGACAGGGTAGTTGCCTATCTGCCCAATATCCCCGAAGCCATTATTGCCTTTTTGGCCTCAGCCAGCTTAGGCGCTATCTGGTCGAGCTGCCCGCCCGATTTTGGCGACCGCAGTGTGCTGGATCGCTTCAGCCAAATCGAGCCGAAGGTATTGATTGCTGTCGACGGCTATCAATGGGGCGGCAAAACCTTTGAGCGTACCGATGTCGTTTCCCAACTGCAAGCCTCGCTGCCGACGTTAGAGAAGACTGTGCTGGTTAAGAACGTAACGGACGGCTCAGCCGTGGAGATGCTGACCCATGCCGTGCTGTGGTCTGATCTTCTCTCTGCTTCCCCGGCTACAGGGTTGACCTTTGAGCCTGTGCCATTTGACCATCCGCTGTGGGTGCTGTACTCGTCGGGGACCACCGGCCTGCCCAAGCCGATTGTGCAAGGCCACGGCGGCATCTTGCTGGAGCATCTCAAAGCGCTCCATTTGACGCTTGACCTGAAGCCGGAGGATCGCTTTTTTTGGTTTACCAGTACCGGCTGGATGATGTGGAACTTTCTCATCGGTGGGCTGCTCAATGGCACAACCATTATCGTTTATAACGGCAGCCCCGGCTATCCCGACCTGTATGCTTTATGGCAGTTAGCCGAAGCGAGTGGGATGACCTATTTCGGTACCGGCGCGGCCTTCATTCAGGCCTGTATGAAGGCCGATACCCACCCCAACCAAAAATTTGATCTCAGCCACATTCGGGCTTTAGGTTCAACCGGTTCGCCGCTGCCGCCCGATGGCTTCGGCTGGGTTTATGAAAACGTCAACGCTAACCTCGCCCTCGAGTCGTTTAGCGGCGGGACTGATTTGTGTACCGGCTTTATCGGTGGGGTACGCACCCAGCCAATCTATGCCGGGGAGCTACAAGGTCCCTCGCTGGGAGCAGCAGTGCAGTCTTTCAATATCAAAGGTGAGCCGGTGCTCGATGAAGTGGGCGAGCTGGTTTTGACCGAGCCGATGCCCTCGATGCCGCTTTTCTTTTGGAACGATCCCGATATGACGCGCTATCGCGAGAGCTATTTTGAGATGTTCCCCGGCGTTTGGCGGCACGGTGATTGGATTAAAATCAATGATCGTAACGGCTGCGTTATTTACGGTCGCTCCGACTCAACGATCAATCGCCAGGGTATCCGCATGGGCACCAGCGAGATTTATCGGGTGGTTGAGTCGTTCGATAGCATTGCCGATAGCTTGATCATCGATTTGGAGATGCTGGGCCGCGAGTCGGCTATGCCCTTATTTGTTGTTATGCGCGACGATGCTATATTGGATGAGGAGTTGCAGCAGCAGATCAAACAAAAGCTGCGCCGCGATGTTTCCCCACGCCACATTCCCAACGAGATTGTTGAAATTAAGCAGGTACCGTATACGCTTAGCGGCAAAAAGATGGAAGTTCCTATTCGAAAAATTTTGTTGGGAATGGATATCGAAGAAGCCGCCAACCCCGGTGCGATGCGCAATCCCGAAGCACTCGACTTTTTTGTGGCCTATGCGGAAAACTATCAATAAATCAGCTCAATTTATCTATTGATAGCTCCGCACTAAACCGTGATAAAGAAAAATTAGACAGAATTAACAAGATTTACTGAATTATGACAAATAAAATCGCAATAATTTTGTTGATTTTGTCGATTATTAGAGCAATTTCACAGTTCCACGATTTAATGTTGCTATCTATTAATGAAACGATTTTTACAGACTTAGCCTTTATGGAGCGTTACTGATGAAAAAGTTACAAACACAAGGTGTTCACCATATTACATTGATGGGGGCTGACCGGCAGACTTCCATCGATTTTTGGGAGGGCGTGTTAGGCATGCCTTTTGTTTTCGAGCAGCCAAATCTGGATGTACCGGAGCAGAATCACCTTTATTTTGATCCCGGTGACGGGCGATTGATTACGGTTTTTACAAACGAGAATAATGAACCCGACCCCACGCCTAATCCTGAGGGCATCGGCAATTTGCACCATATTGCCTTTAGCGTCTCGCGAGCAACCTACACTCAGGTCGCCAAGCGGCTCGATGAGCGCGGTATCCCCCACAGCGGCGAAAAGGATCGTGGCTTTATGGACTCCATTTACTTTCGTGATCCGTTAGGGCAGTTGTATGAGTTAGCCAGCTATAAGTTTGAGCCGCCGGCGGGCGTGACCCACACCGAAGTGCTTTTGGAAGCTCACAAAATTCGGGTGGCTCAGAATGCCTACAACATTACCGACGAGCATTTAGCCGATGCCATCGAGCATCTGACAGAGTGGACCACCGAGTCGCTGTCGGAGGATCGAAGCCCAAAGCATCCTTACTAAACCTGTGTCAGGAATAGGGAATAACAAAACGCCAGCACTCTTTCACAGAAGTGCTGGCGTTTTGTCGTTCCGTTGATACGGAGTTTTATTCCACAGCGACTAAAAGGGGCTTCTCTATAGCACCTCTATGCTTAAGGTGCCGACTGAGCCAAACTAAAAATTCCAAGAACATCTACCTCAACCGAGATACCTGTTTCATCACGGGTAACGGTGTAGCCTAAATCTTCAACATCAACCCACTGGCCGTCGACAAACATCACGATAGTCATTGCGGCGGGATCGAGACCCTGGTTTTGAGGTTCATCCGTATTAAATTCAACTGTTACGGGGTTGGTGAGCCGAACCGTTGCGTATTTTTCTGGAAGCGAAGTGGCTTCGTAGTTGACGCGATAGACAGCAATGTAAATAGGCTTACCAACAAATTCGAATGGATCGCTGATGGGAACACCGGAGAAAGGCGTAATCTCAAAGTGGCTGCCGACCTCCACCGAACCGGCCGGAACGAACAGATTAAAATCATCGCGCAATAGTGTGGAAATATTGGTGGTCCCGAATTCATCAACCGTTTGATTTAGGGGTGGGGTATCATCAAAACCAAGGGCAAAGAGGGTGCTTCCGTTTTCGTGATAAGGGGCCATCGACATTACCATGCCGGTTACGACATTGTTGAAAATATCAACCTGACCGCCGAGTTTGACCCAACTTTGCGTGGCCGGGTTGTACATCCATATTCTTATACGCGCTTCCTGGTCGCCGCTGAGGTTAAAGTCTTGATACGGTGCATTGATCAGGATGGGCTGCTTGAACTGGGTTATTACGCCGCCTTCAACGGCTTGCCGCCAGACGGCAAAGAAAAAGTAGGGTGAGTTGCTGCTTGTGGGCACCACACTGTCTGGTACGGAAACAGGATTGGGCAAAGCTGGAACACCCTGCGGAATACCGCTGCTGAAAATTTTCACACGAACCGCTTCATCGATGGCACCATTAAAGAAAAAGACAAAAAAGCCTGGCGTTTCGGGATCTCGAACAGCTGTGTCCGCGTTTAAGTTAGCCGGATCGACTTCCCCTTTTTCGCTGCCGGGCGGCGGTCCGCTTTTATCGCCATCTTTTTGCTTCGTGGGACTACTAAAGACAGGTTTTGCTATCCCTTTGGCATCAACTAATGAAGCGTTTTCTAGAGTTAGCGCTAGGGCTAGGGCGCAGATGAAAAGCAGGTTGAAAAAGAGAATGGTTTTATATTTCATGAATTTCTTGCTCCTTGCGAGAATACGATACAGGTATAGGGATATTTTGCTTCAGTATAGACGCATTATCGAACGAAATACATAAAGAAAATGTTCTTCTTTTATGCGGAATTTGTTTGAAGCACCAGGAGCAAGAAATTTAATTTAAGCGGTACGGCCCTCCAAGGTTTCGTCAATTTGCAAGTAAAGGGAGCGTAGCTTTTCCAACGTTTCGCCGTCCGGTTCGGTCCACATGCCGCGCTGGGCGGCTTCGAGTAGGCGCTCGGTGATACTTTGCAAGGCCCACGGATTGCTCTGCCGGAAGAATTCTTGCAGAGCAGGATCAAGGGCATAGGTTTGAGCCGTTTGC
>JAGRBZ010000005.1 GCA_020433805.1 Anaerolineae bacterium | reverse complement strand
CCCAGTCGCTATCAACTCTTTACCTGCGTACAACGCTACGTCAAACTTAGCTTTGGCGATGTCATTTCCTAATAGCATCATTATTGAGTACCTACTCCTTGTGTGTTTTTGGCATTTGCCCGTCCGCACAACACACTTGTGAATGCAAGCTCTCTTCTGGCCTAATTGAAGGGCTTTAGATACCGTCCGTTGTCTTGACGGGCACGCAGAGAGGGAGTTAATCTTACGCACTGTCTCTTTGGAGCAAGTCCTTTCACAACTTCTCCTCTCTGTTGCCCTGAGTTAATCTCTCTTTCTTTCTGAGATTACCTCATACCTACTTAATCATACAAGTCCTATATACGATAACTTTCAAGTGCGTAATTCCTAGGTTTAATTGAAAGGACCAGGTATGGATATCTACGGGCTTGATTTCACCAGTGCCCCCAATCGACGCAAGCCGGTTACGTGTTTGCTATGCCATTTAGAAGATACGGTTTTACGCCCCGACCGCTTCCTCAAAATCGCCAGTTTGAATGAATTTGAAGTTTTTCTCAAACGTCGCGGCCCATGGATTGCGGGCTTTGACTTCCCCTTTGGTCAACCACAAAAGTTGATCGACAATTTAGGCTGGCCGACAACGTGGGCCGGTTATGTAGAACATGTAGCCCTGATGAGCCAGGATGAATTTGAGGCCATCATCAGCACTTATCGCCAAGCCCGCCAGGCCGGCGACAAGCACCATCTCCGCATCACCGACGCCAAAGCGAAAGCGATCAGCCCGATGATGCTGCATGGAGTACCCGTTGGCAAGATGTTTTTCAAAGGTGCGCCCCGCCTGCTACGAGCCGGACTCAGCATTTTGCCTTGTCATCCTACCGAGGATAACCGGATTGCCCTCGAAGCTTATCCCGCTTTAGTTGCCCGCAAGTGGCTCGACAAACGCAGCTACAAAAACGACTCCGCCTCTAAACAAACGTCTGAACACGAGGCTGCCCGCCGAGAACTTATCGACAAGCTGTGCTCTTCCGAACTTCATGAATATTAT
Source organism: Anaerolineae bacterium (assembly GCA_020433805.1). Classification (GTDB taxonomy): domain Bacteria; phylum Chloroflexota; class Anaerolineae; order 4572-78; family J111; genus JAGRBY01. The sequence goes on along the minus strand of JAGRBZ010000005.1, from coordinate 65,590 downwards.
GGTCTGCGTCTCAATATGGATAATGACCTTGTCAGCCAATTTATTAACGACCCCACCGCCGACGGTCTCGATGCGTTGCTATGTGCCATCCAGACCGCCTGGGCCTACACACAATCGGATACCGGCTATGGCATTCCGGCTCACTGTAATCCAAATGAAGGCTGGATTATTGATCCGGAGTTGAGATAGATAATGTAATTGCTAATTTGTGACCGTTTCGACACGAATACTATCCAACATTTGCTGCAGACTTACTTCTCGCATTTGTTGCAAATATTGAATCTCAGCTTCCAGATCGGCTCGCGTCGCCGGGGAGATAGAATCGGGAGCAATATCTAATTCGATAAACTCTGGTGGATAACCACGAAACACGGATTGTTTAACTTGTGCTTCAGACGACGGATATCAGTTGGACATCTATCTACTCGCGTAAATAGAGTTGCACTGCGCAAGAGGTCTGTCTAAATTTCAATTCGGTTATCATGCTTTATCTTCCGGCTTCGCCTCAGCTAATAAACCTTCAAACTCGGCCAACGACTTGACTTCAAAGGCGGTTTCGCTAAGCTGGGTCAGAGTCGGGAGATCAAGGGCAGAAAGCTCTGTATCACAATAATCGAGCGGAGTATTGAAACGAAAATGGAGAGTGCGGTGGAGGGCCAGCAAAGTTGCTTCTCGCTGACCTTCTTTTCTCCCTTTTTCTATGCCTTTTTCTATACCTTTTTCTATGCCTTGCTCTAAGCCTTCTTTTCGACCTTCTTCAATCCATTGTTCAGCTAGGGTTGGCATTGAACTATCTCCTTTCTCAAAGATCGATTGCACAACCTCGACAAACTCACGTCGTTCAATTTTATCAGTACCTCCGGCTACGTATCGTAAAACTGTTTGAAGATACTCCAGACCCGTTTCTTGCGTGCTTAGCTGCCGGAGCAAATCGATCATCTCTCGAAATTTATCACCAAATTCATCTTGGAGAATATATTTTAACAGCAATAAACTCACACGTAAAATAATTTGCCCTTGTAGCTCCTCATCACTATATTGGCGCAAGTCACACAGCCAATAGTTAAATGTAGGCAGATACGGTTTTAGGGCATCCGGGGCATTAAACAAGGCAGCAAAGTTTAGGGGTACTTGCCACGACTGTCGCCCATGATAAATCACCAAAGGCAAAACTGGACGAAGTGGAATACTTTGCTTATCGTCTTGATCCCAAATGCGTACCAAATAACGCAGAAGCTGAAAGGCAACTTTCGGTTCGGGATAGCTTTTATGTTCAAACAGAACATAGATATACGTTACTTGTCCATCTTGCAGAGCAACCTCATACAGGAGATCAGAGAAATGTTCTTGTAAATCAGGATCGACAAAGCTGTCTTTGCGAATTTCCAATGTGGTTAAATCCAACAGAACGACAATTTCAGAAGGGAGGTAATGCCTAAGAAAATCTTGAGCGGCATCTTGGCGGGTAAAAAGGGCCTTAAAAAAATGATCGTGGGGATTTCGCAGGTCGGTCATACATTAATTATACCCCTTGCTCGAAATAGATAAAAGCTGCATTCTTAAAGTCTAACCTTCACTTTCCGGTAAATAAAGAAACACACATTGACGTTAAGCCGATCTGTTGCTACATTTATTCATACATTTGTGAAAACTATCACGGGAAGAGAAAAACAGTTCTTATATTCTAGACAATATCCAGACAATTAATCGACATTTCATTTTACCCGTCTACAATAAAATTGTACGTAGTCCAGAGGCGTAAAATGCACACAAATTGCCTCATCGTCACTCTCGGCTTAAATTTCTGTATCGAGTATCCATAGAAAACGATCCATGAACCAAACACCCATAGTTGAACTCAAAAATCTCACAAAAAGTTATACTGAAGGCAAACAGAGCCGTGTTATTCTTGACAACGTCACGTTGTCCTTTAATCCCGGTGAATTCATTTTGCTGCTTGGCCAGAGCGGCTCGGGCAAGAGTACGCTGCTCAATCTGATCAGCGGCATCGACGCGCCCGACAGCGGCGATATTCTCATCAACGGCACGGCTATCAACCAACTCAGCGAGCGTCAGCGCACCCTTTTCCGGCGCGAGCACATCGGCTTTATCTTTCAATTTTTCAACCTCATCCCGACTTTAACCATGACCGAAAACATCACCCTGCCCATGCAGCTCAACGGCGGAGTTAGCGCCGCCAGAGAAAAAGAAGTCAAAGCAATGATCGAGCGGGTAGGCTTGAGCCACCGCCAGGATGCTTTTCCTGATCGCCTTTCCGGCGGCGAGCAGCAGCGCGTGGCGATTTTACGCGCAGTGCTGCACAACCCAACCGTACTGTTAGCCGATGAACCGACCGGCAACCTCGACGAGGAAACCGGCCAAACCATCATCGAACTGCTGCTCGAGTTGACGCGCAATGCCAACAAAACGCTGATTATGGCCAGCCACAATCCGGAATATGTGATGCTGGCCGATAAAACCTACCGCGTCACGCACGGCGCACTACAGCCGTACCAACCCAAGGAAGCTCAGATAGCATGAAAGTGTCCTCACTGAGCTTGATAGCGGTGCGGCACAGCACCAAACATCCGGTGCAAAGTCTTCTCTTGGTGCTTGGTGTAGCACTGGGGGTAGCGATGATTGTGGCTATCGACATCGCCAACAGCAGCGCAGGCCGAGCTTTCTCGCTGTCGACCGACAGCATTGTGGGCAAAGCTACGCACCAGATTACGGCCCAGCCCGGCGACCTGCCGACATCGCTCTACCGCCAACTGCGGGTTGATGTCGGACTGGATGATATCGCGCCGACCGTTAACGGATTGGTTCTGCTGCAAGAGGCTGACGATCTGCCGCTTAACCTGCTTGGGGTCGATCCCTTTGCCGAGGGGCCGTTCAGAAATTATTTAGGCGATGGCAGCGGCGGCATCTCATCCGATGCGCTGTTGAGTTTGCTCATCGAACCGAACACTATTCTTCTCTCGCAAAGTTTGGCCGAACGGTACAACCTTACTCCCGGCGACCGCCTTACGATTGTAGCCGGCGATGACCCGAAAACCGTCGAACTGATGGGATTACTGGCTCCCAGCGATGATATGAGCCGCAGCGCTCTTGACGGAATGATTCTCAGCGACATCAGCACGGCGCAAGAAATTCTCGATATGACCGGTTCGATCACCACTATCGATTTGATTTTACCGGACAACGCCGATACGCAACCCATTGTCGATTTGCTGCCGAACAACGCCCAACTGCAACCGGCCGAACTACGCAGCCAAACGCTTAACCAAATGACCGCTGCCTTTGAGCTGAATCTATCGGCCCTGAGTTTGCTGGCGCTGGTCGTCGGTATGTTTTTGATTTACAACACCATCAACTTTTCGGTGGTGCAGCGCCGCCCCGTGCTGGGAACGCTGCGCTGCTTGGGCGTCACCCGCCACGAAATTTTCGGCATCGTGCTATTTGAGGCGTTGGCCTTAAGCGCCGTCGGGGCGATGATTGGATTGGGTTTGGGCGTGCTAATGGGCCGCGCGCTTGTAGCGCTGGTGACGCAGACCATCAACGATATTTTCTTCACGCTAACGGTGCAAAGTGTGGCTGTAACGCCTTTCACTTTGATTAAAGGAGTTTTGGCCGGATTGGGAGCAGGGCTGTTCGCGGCATTTGTTCCGGCTCTGGAAGCGACTTCCGTGCCGCCGAACAGCGCCCTCAAACGCTCGGTTGAGGAAGCACGGATACAGAAGCTTATTCCGTGGCTCACCGTGATCGGCATCGTCATTATTGGAGCCGGCTGGGTCGTGCTTAACCTGGCGTCTAACTCGCTGGCGATCAGTTTTGCCGGTATTTTTATCGTGTTGATCGGTACGGCATTTTTGACACCGCTGGTCACCCAATATTTAATGCGATTGGTGCATCCTATCACCCGGCGAGCGCTGGGCATCATCGGCACGATGGCACCGCGCGACATTATGCGCTCGCTCAGCCGCACGTCGGTGACGATTGCCGCCTTGATGATGGCCGTGACGGTCATTATCGGCGTCAGTATTATGATCGATTCATTTCGCGGCACGGTGGTGACCTGGCTCGATAGCATTCTCTCTGCCGATATTTATGTCAGTCCGGCCGGGCAGAGCGCACGCGTTGAAGGGGATATCGACCCTGAGTTTATTGACGCCATCCAGCAGCATGATGACGTTGACTATGTAAACCTATTGCGTGGAACGGTGGTGCTCGATGAAAATTACGAACGGATCGAAATCCGCGCTTTCAGTGCTTATCCCGATGAGCAGCAGCGTTTGGACTCGCTGATTTGGGGTATTGGGCCAACCGATACGGTGATCGAAGCTATCGACAATGGAGCTGTTGCCATCTCAGAAGTGTTTGCCCGCCGCTTTGGTTTGCCGCTGAACGGGCCATCGACCGTTACGCTGCGCACTGAGAACGGGCCGGAGACGTTTGATGTGGTGGGCATCTTTTACGATTACGCCCTGCCGGAGGTAGGGTACGTTTATATACGGCTCGATACCTATCGCACCTTCTGGCCGAGCGATACCGGCGTATCGAACGTATCGCTCTTTCTTAGCCCGGAGGCGCTACCCCAAACCGACTCGCTCACGCGCCAACTAACCGATCAATACGCAGCCGATTACCGGCTGTCGCTATCATCCAACCGCAGTTTAAAAGAAAACGCGCTGGAGGTTTTCGACCGCACGTTTACGATTACGGCGGCGCTGCGGCTACTGGCAACCATTGTAGCTTTCATCGGCGTGCTGAGCGCGTTGATGTCGCTGCAATTGGAGCGCACCCGTGAGTTGGGTACACTGCGCGCCAACGGCATGAGCATCAGACAGTTGTGGAGTAAAACGATGCTCGAAACCGGCCTAATGGGCTTAACTGCCGGACTGATGGCGATTCCGTTTGGTTGGGCGCTGGCTTATATTTTGGTCCATTTTATCAACCTGCGCTCGTTTGGCTGGTCGCTGCAAATGCGCACCGACCCGGCTATTTTCGGCGTCGCGCTTATGGTGGCCCTTGTGGCGGCGCTGCTGGCGGGCATTTATCCACTGCTGCGATTGAACAAGTTGGAAATTGCGACGGCAATTCGGGAAGAGTGAGAATAATTAGGACTCGTCCATCAATAACTTTACGGTATTAGGAGATTGGAGATTGTTTAATCTCTAATTACCAATCTCCAATCTCGAGTCTCTAATCTCCCAAACTGAAAATTTATTCGTGGACAGTTTCTTAAGAATAGAGAAAAAATGTCGACCGCTCAACAATTAACAATCCCATTTTCGATGCCTGATATAGCGTTTCCTCAAACACGGTATCAAGGGAGTAAACTAAAATTATCCGATTGGATCCGAGACGCCGTAGAAAATTTAGAATTTGACACGGTGCTTGATGCTTTCGGGGGGTCCGGTTCCGTAAGTTTTCTTTTTAAGAAAATGGGGAAGCGGGTTACGTATAATGACTTACTCACGTTTAATTATTACATCGGTCTTGCTTTGATAGAGAACGCCCACGTTATATTGACAGATAACGATGTTGATTTCCTGCTGGAGAAACATGCGCATATAGCCTATCCCTCGTTTATACAAGATACGTTTCACGACACTTACTTTACTGACGAAGAAAATGACTGGCTGGATTATGTGGTTACAAACATCGAACAGTTTAGTGACGACGGCGAAGACAAATATAAAAAAGCGATAGCCTTTTTTGCTCTCTTCCAATCCGCCATTATCAAACGACCTTTCAACTTATTTCATCGAAAAAATTTGTATATTCGAACCGCTGATGTAGAGCGAAGTTTTGGCAATAAAACGACCTGGGAAAAACCGTTTGACGCTTGTTTTAGAGATTTTGTAGCTGAAGCCAACCAAAGTATTTTTTGCAACCACCGCCGGAATAGCGCCTTGAATCAAGATGCTTTCGAAATAGTGGATGATTATGATTTGGTTTATATTGATACTCCCTACATTTCCGCCAAAGGCGTAGGCGTTGATTATTTAGAATTCTACCATTTTTTAGAGGGTTTGACCGACTATAAAAATTGGGGCGGTAAAATTAATTACAAAACCAAACACCGCAAGCTACAACACGAAAAATCGATTTGGGCTAACAAAAAGCTTATTCATAACGCCTTTGACCAACTGTTCGCCCAGTTTCAGGACAGTATATTGGTTGTTTCTTATCGGGATGGCGGTATCCCTACAAGTAGTGAGATTGTTGCGCTGCTCAAAAAATATAAAGGAAAAGTAGATTTTGTGAACGCAACAAATTATCAATATGTTTTAAGTAATGATAAAACTAAGGAGCTTTTGTTTATCGCCTCTTAGGATCGTGAATTAAATAACTTCCACATTTGAGTTTGAGTAATTGGTAAATAGTAAGTGGTAATTGGCTGTTCAGTCCCTATTTACTAATTATCAATTACCCAACAGAAAAGGTTAGATCACATGCGTCTTGTATTAATAATTTTCGCGCTTGTTGTCCTGTCCGGCCTGGTGTTGGTACAGTACAATCAGGTCGATGGCGGATCGAACGAAATAGCGGCCAACGTGCAGGAAGCAAACGTTGAAGCGTACGGTACCGAAGGCTTTGCCAAAGCCGATAGGGTGTTTGACTTTGAATTTCCTGCCGATCACGGCCCCCATCCCGATTATCAGGTGGAGTGGTGGTACTACACCGGCAACCTCAGCGATGCCGACGGTAATCGTTATGGCTATCAATTTACCATCTTCCGGCGCGGTATTGCCCCCGGCGAACCGGAGCGAGCCTCGGAGTGGGGCACGCGCCAGATTTATTTTGCTCATTTCACAGTGACCGACGTGACCGGCGAAACGTTTGAGGCTCACGAGCGGTACAGCCGGGCTGGAGCGGGATTGGCCGGGGCGCAGGGATTGCCGACCTATCACGTTTGGATCGATGATTGGGAAGCGCGCGAAATCGAGCCGGGCAAGGTGCGGGTGAAAGCGAGCGATGGCGACATCGGCATCGACTTTATTTTGGAGCAGACGAAACCAATAGTGTTACAAGGAGATGATGGCTTAAGTGTAAAGAGTAACGCGGTGGAAAGCGCCAGTTATTACTATTCGATGACGAATAATACCACCAGCGGCACAATCACAACGCCGCGCGGTACATTTGCGGTGACCGGCAATTCTTGGATGGACCGTGAGTGGAGTACCTCGATTTTGGGTGATGCCGCCGAAGGGTGGGATTGGTTCTCTTTGCAGCTTGATGATAATAGGGAGGTGATGTTTTTTGTTATACGCCTCCAAGACGGTCGTTTCGAACCGGCCTCAGCCGGAATCATTGTCAATCCCGATGGCAGCACGGACTATTTGCGTCTGGAGGATGTCGAGATGACGGTGTTGGATACCTGGACCAGCCCTCATACTGACGCTACCTATCCGGCCGAGTGGCAGTTTGCTATTCCGAAGGCCGGTATTAATCTACATATTACGCCGCTGTTGCACGACCAGGAGCTGAATGTTTCTTTTAATTATTGGGAGGGTGCGGTTAAGCTGGAAGGCAGCCAGAGCGGTTATGGGTATATCGAGCTAACCGGTTATGCGGGGAGTATGCAGGGCCGGATGTAGGAGCAGGCGTGTATTGCCTGATGACCGCCGGAGGTTTTTACCACAGAGAACGCGGAGAAGGCACAGAGTTCGCAGAGTTGTTTTTTTACGCCCTTTTAAGAAGAACTTCTCCATATTTTTTCCATTTGAAGTTTATGATGGCTTTCCAACTCCTGAGAGATTAGAATCCACGCGTAACTGAAATGTTCCAACCTGTACTTTATTGTTCGCTATATTTACGCAATGATTCTCTTCTGTAGCAACATGTTCCAACGCGTACTTAATTGTTCCAACATTTACAAACATGTTCCAACGCGCACTTTATTGTTCTCTACATTTACACAATTGATCCATATCTGTAGCAACATGTTCCAACGCGCACTCAAATGTTCCAACGTTTACAAACATGTTCCAACGTGTACTTTATTGTTCTCTACATTTACGCAATGATTCCGATGGGCAGGAACATGTTCCGATTTGTACGGACATGTTTAGGTCTGTACAGATATGTTTCGGCAAATTATGCTTGTTTCTGGAAATGTAAAGAGATTTTTATTTGAGGAAATAAATATTTGGCTATGCGCAGTATTAAACGGTGAGGGATCTTCGAGATTGAGGTAAGAATTTTAACGCCAGAGGCGCAAAAGTCGCAACTGTTTTTATCATTTTTATTTTGTGTCTCCAGCGGATTTAGTGGGTTTAGGGTTAAATGCTTTATGATCCGATAAACGGATTTGGGCATGAGCAAAGAAGGTTTCATCTAGAGGAGGAATATCAGAGGTATCGATGTCTTCATCAGACATACTATATACCTTCATCGGTCATTTCGGTATCGGTGGCCTTTTGGGGACGTTGAAAACACATATAAAGTACATCGGCTTCTTAATCGTAATCTACTTAAAAGCGCGATGTGGGAAAATCAACGAGTAAATTTATCCCTATTTATAAACTCTGCTTCTGTGAGTGATTTGTAGGACGACCACAATTTGCTCGTCCGCATTTACTTCGTAAACAACTCGCCAATCTCCTACACGCCAACGATAATAACCGGCCAGTCTGCCTTTTAAGGGGATAGCTTGGGGGTACTGCAACGGGTACTCGCGTAGATTATCCAAACATTGATTTATTCTCTTTGCGACGCTTTTCGCAAGTTTCTGGTAATCCTTTTGGGCTTCTCTGGTTAAAACAATGTCATACATCGAGTCGGATATCCTCAAACCGAACGACGTCATTATCTTTAGCTTGTTGTTTGGCTCGCTCAAATCCTTCTACAAAACCAGGAATAGCTTCTAATTCTTCCGTAGCTTCCCAACATTCACGCTCATAAAGATAGCTCATAAAATCGACAACGCTTTGCAAACGTTCAGGAGAAAGCAAGGGCAGTAGCTCTTGGGCTTTTTCTATTAATAGAGACTTTTCTTCGCTAATTGTTTGGGTAGTCATCATAATCTCCTTGTACAACTATAAAGTCTGATCAGCAGCTACTCAATTATACCTTGTTTTGCCTAAATCACAGATTTTGCCCACCCCTAGCCAGTCCATTACCCTAGAATCTGTTTGAAAAGTCAGCGTTTACAGATTTGTCCACAAATTTACACAGACACTTGCACCTGCGTGCAGTGCAGGTGTATTCACTGATTGTTATCTAACCTTTGAGAGTATCTGTGTCTATCTTATTAGCAGCAATCGTGCATATATATAATACCATATCGATTTGATTAGCCATCAAACCGAATTGCTCCATCAGCTCGATAAACCTATTATTACACAAACAAAACCTAAATTCAACCGTGTCACAAACAGCACAGGTCGAAATTCGGGGTAAGGTAACTTCGGTGCGTTCATCGGGTTCAATAGCCTCATTTCTCCCCTCTCTCAAATGTGAAACCCATCCTTTTATGGTACAATCAAAGCGGTACTTTGTGATGACAAACATCATCCAGCTTCCCACTGCTTCGCCACAGTTTACCCCGACCCCACATCGATAGCGCATCATCGTGTCTCATGTGAAGAAAAACAATTGGCTCGTTTGGAACTCAAGGGGTTGCAATCTTATAAAATGTAAAACGTAATGCGTAAAAAGAAATTACGTTTTACGTTTTATGATGTCACCTCCTCGAAATCCTATTGAAGCCAAATATTTTCAATAAGGAGCATTCTTCGATGCATGGCGTAGGCCATTATTTATGTACAATTATTGTTCTGCCGCTTGATGCGGGGTTGGTTCAGTCGTGGCTGCCGGATGAGTTGGAGCTGGCCCCGCAGTCGATTACGCCGCCGGGAACGCATCCGGTCAATATTTTGTTCGGTGATGAGCGGAACGTTCATATTAATATTTTTCCGTTTTTCCACATTGATTATATGGAGTTTGCTTTTGTTATTCCGTTTGTGCAGTGGAAGCAGCCTAAGAATGCGTATCGCGGGCCGTTTTTGTTTACGCCGCTGCTGTTTCTCAATAAGGAGCTGCCGATTTTGGCCGGGAAGATTTTATACGGTTATCCCAAACGTAAAGCGGTGATGACGTCGGTGGATGGCCATTATCGGGTGGTGGAAGAGGGCAACTTGATTATTAGCGGCGATTTCGAGACGACGGCGCAGCATCCGACCGAGGCTGAGTTCAACACGCTCAACAGCTTGCTGCAACAGCCCGATATTAGCCAGTCCCTTTTTGGGCCGTTTGTGTGTGCCGTGTTCGATTGGAAATTAACGCCGGCCAAGATTACGGCGCGCCAGGCGGATATCGATATTGTGGCCGGGCTGCTGCCAAACCAGCCGGAATTGAAGCAGGCGGTCGGTGGGTTTGATTTTAGCCAGGGTGCGGCGTATTTTCTCGATACGGTTTGGACGTTGACGATGCCGATGCCGTGTGGATGGCTGAAAGACGGGGGGTAAGGGGTAGGTAGTAGGGAGTAGGGAGTAGGGAGTAAAGGGTAAGGGCAGTTAGGCAGTTCCAAGAAAATAATCAGCCAACTATTAGGTGGCCAATAAAACGTAAGGCGTAAAACGTAAGGATTTGGGCGAGAACCAAGCTTTATGTTTCGCGTTTGTTACTATTCAGGCATGTCATTTCGAGGCGTTTTTTGCCGAGAAATCCCCAAGATGGTTGTAGCAAACGAAGGTATGGGGGATTTCTCGCTCCTTTGTCGCTGCTAATGAACAAGCACTCTTCGATACGCTCCGCTACTCAGGCTGCTTGTTCATTAGCGATGGCGTAATTCTATGTTTCAAGGATCGTACATGCCTTACTCCCTACTCCTTACTTCTTACTCCCCACGTTGTTTGTACAAAAACATCGGTTTTTCTCTATTTTTCGAACATGACAGAAACTGAGGTTAAATTATAGGAGAGGAAATTTCATGACTGTTTCAGCATCATCGGCCGAACCTATCAAAGAGAAAGTTGCTATTTTAGGTGGTGGGGTCGGTGCATTGGTGACGGCGTTTGGCCTGACCGAATCGGGCAAGGATTATGATATTACGGTTTATCAGATGGGCTGGCGACTGGGTGGGAAAGGGGCCAGCGGGCGTAATTTGGACCCGGCTTATCACTATCGTATTGAAGAGCATGGTCTGCACGTGTGGGCCGGACTGTACGACAATGCGTTTGGCGTTATTCGCAAATGTTATGCCGAGCTAGACCGCGCACCGGACGCGCCGCTGGGAACCTGGCAAGAAGCCTTTAAGCCACAGAATTTTGTGGTGGTTGAGGAAAAGTATAAGGAGCAGTGGTATCATTGGCCCTTCACTTTGCCAACCAACGGTCAATTGCCCGGTGAGCCGGATGCCCGTTTGTTTCTGTCGATTTGGAGCTACATCGAAGAGGCGATTGATTTGATGCGCCATTTTTTGGCCCAACATCTGGAGGCCAAAGATGATGCCGCTCCACCGCCGCCAAAAATGGATGGCCGACTGAGACGGCTTATCAACCGGCTGGTTAACAACATCGAAACGGCAACGATGACGGCCGGTGATATTATGCTCTACGCCGCGCAGCAGTTGGCCCGCCGCCTGGCCGAAGCGGATGAGGCGGACGACAATTTTGATTTGGGCGATATCCTGCGCTGGTTGGGCAGCGGCGTTGAAGAGTCGCTCGAACGAATATTTCTTAGCATTCTCACCCATTTTGTCGATTGGGTCTGGGATGACGTTCAGGATAAGCTTGATAGCCTGGTTATCCGGCAGGCCTGGATATTTATCAACTTTGCCTATGGCAATATTCGCGGCATTGTTGACGATGATCTGATTACCAACGGCTTTTATAAGGTCGATGACCAGGATTACCGGGCCTGGTTAGGGAAGTACATCCGCGATGACGATGGCCTGACGCTCAATTCGCCGCTGGCCTTTTTTGTGTACGATGCCGATTTTGCTTATGAGGATGGCGATTTTAGCAAGCCGCGCATTTCAGCCGGGGTGACGCTTTATACGATTATTCGGATGGCCTTTACTTGGAAGGGGGCACTTATCTGGAAGATGCAGGCCGGGATGGGCGATACCGTTTTCACGCCGCTCTATCGCGTTTTGCAGAAGCGAGGCGTGAAGTTCAAGTTTTTTCATCGCGTTAAAAAGCTGCACGTGGCCGATGATAAAAGATCGATTGACGCGATTACGGTCGGTGTGCAGGCCAAGCTCAAAAACCCCGGCCAGGAATACCAGCCGCTCATCACGGTTAAAGGGCTTGAATGTTGGCCCAGCACGCCGTTTTACGATCAACTGGTCGATGGCGATGCGCTGAAAGCGGTTAACTTTGAAGATTGGTGTACGGACGATATCGAGGAGATACAGCTCAAGGCCGGTGTCGATTTCGACAAAGTTGTGCTGGGCATTTCCATCGGCATGTTTCCTTATATCTGCTGCGATTTGATCGAACAGAACGGCGACTGGAAAGCGATGGTTGACCAGGTGCGCACGGTGCGCACACAGGCGCTTCAGCTCTGGCTTAAGCCAACCGCCTACGAGTTAGGCTGGACGCTGATGCAAGAGCCGCTGCTGAGTACCTATGACATCAATCCTATCGACTCGTGGGCCGATATGACCCATCTGCTGAAGCGCGAAGGCTGGCCGGCCGAGGGCGATCACTTTCCGTTAAACATCGCCTACTTTTGTGGGCCGATGGCCGACGCCCCACCGATAAACCCCGGCGCGTGTGGCCCGGAGCAAACGTGCGCGGAACTGTCGCAAGAGGCCGGTCATGCAATGGTTCGAGCAGAAGTGCTCGATATGCTGAACAACGATGTCGGCCACATTTTGCCGAACGCGGTTGGCCCTGACGGCAAAGGATTTATGTGGGATTTACTGGTTGATGACCGACCCGGTGAGCATCAGGGCTTAGAACGATTGGAAGCCCAATATATTCGGGCCAACGTACAGCCGACAGAGCGTTACGTGCTGTCGCTGCCGGGCAGCACCCGCCATCGGCTTGACCCCGGTGACTCAAAGTTCGACAATTTGTATTTGGCGGGCGATTGGACGCTCAACGCATTTAACGCCGGTAATGTGGAAGCGGCCACCATTTCGGGGCTGTTGGCCTCGAATTCGATCAGCGGCTATCCGGAACGGGACAAGATTGTCGGCTGGAACTTCGGGCGGGGGTTGTCGACGTGAAAAACACACCAAACCAGGATTTTTTGGTCGTTATGGGCATGATTGCCCTGTTGGTTATTCCGGCAATTTTTACGCTGCGAACGGTTGAGCACCCCGGCATGCTCATAATTCCATCGTGTGGCCCTACAGCCTATGCAGTGGACCCCGATGCAGCGGTACCTCCCACCTGTAATCCGACACCATTGGGCTATACGTGGAGTTTGCTCATTTTTTTACTGCCGGTTATGGCTATTGTGTGGTGGTTTTTTCACCACCCGGAGTATAAAATTGAGCGCAAGGCGTTTTGGTTGACGATTATTTTTTTCTCGATAGCCGGAGCGGCGCTGGATATGCTGTTGGGCAACACCTTTTTTTATTTTCCTAATGAGGGCGCGGTCATTGGTATTCGTCTACCCGGCTATGAGTTTGGGCATGGGTGGGTGCTCGACATCCCCATTGAAGAGTTTCTCTTTTACTTTTTGGGCAGCTTGTTTATGCTGCTGGTGTATTTGTGGGGCGACTTGTACTGGTTTGGAGCGTACAATCTTGATAATTATGAAGAGATGACGAACGGTATCGACAAGATTGTTAAACCGCAGTGGCATTCGGTTGTTATCGGGCTGATACTGGTCATCGCCGGATACATTTATAAAAAGTACGGATCGCATCCGTATCATGAGGGTTTTCCCGCTTATTTCTCGGTATTGGTCATGACATTTGTGGCCGCCACCTTTGTTTTTTTCAGAACTGTTAAGACATTTGTCAATTGGCGGGCTTATAGTTTAACATTATACTCACTACTGTCAGTTAGTTTGCTGTGGGAAGCAACGCTGGGTGTGCCGTATGGCTGGTGGAAATACCATCCCGAACAAATGCTGGGCATTTTCATTGGGGCCTGGTCGCACCTACCTATTGAAGCCGTACTTCTATGGTTTGTGGCCGGTTGGGGCGTCGTGATGATTTTCGAAGTCATACGCATCTATCTCCATATGGATCGGTCGCTCAGAGACGCTTTTTTTGGATTGTAATTCCTGAAAGCACCATCATTTATGATTACTATTTCCGGTTACCAAATCGACACAAAGATCCACGAAAGCTCCAACTCCCTCATCTATCGCGGACGACGAACGCTTGATAATCTGCCGGTTATCCTTAAAGCGCAAAAGAAAGAGTATCCCTCGCCAGAGGAGATTGCTCGTTTCAGGTTGGAATATGATATTATCAACACCTTAAATACAACGGGTGTTGTCCGGCTTTATGGGCTGGAGCATTATCGTAACGGACTGGTTATGATTATGGAAGACTTAGCCGCCGAGTCGCTGAGCACCATCATTCGTTCCGGGCCGCTGTCGCTGCCTCAATTTCTAGAGGCGGCCATCGAAATTGCTGAGATTCTGGCGCAGATTCATCAGCATCATGTGATGCACAAAGATATCAATTCCTCGAACATTGTGGCGCGTCCGGTCAACGGTGATAACAGTCACTCCTGGGATATCAAAATCATCGATTTTGGCCTGGCGACAGTACTGTCGCGCGAAACGCCCAGCATTCGTAATCCCAATATTTTAGAAGGCACGCTGGCTTATATGTCGCCGGAGCAGACGGGGCGTATGAATCGGGCCATCGATTATCGCACCGATTTTTACTCGCTGGGCGTTACGTTTTACGAGCTACTCACCGGGCAACTGCCGTTTCAAAGCCATGATGCACTGGAAATGGTACACAGCCACATTGCCCGGCGGCCCGTCCCTCCCCACGAAATAGAATCGGGGGTACCGGTTGTACTTTCTGACATCGTCATGAAACTGCTGGCGAAAACTGCCGAAGATCGGTATCAGAGCGCTTATGGCCTCAAAAGAGATTTAGAGCAATGCCTAACGCAGTTTCAAACGCAGGGCGTCATCGAACCCTTCCCGCTGGGTCGGTATGATATTAGCGACAAATTTCAAATTCCGCAGAAACTGTATGGCCGCGATGAAGAAGCAGCGTTGATTATGGCCGCCTTCGAGCGTGTTAGCGAGGGCGCAACGGAACTACTGTTGGTTTCCGGTTACTCCGGTATGGGGAAAACGGCGCTTATTCAAGAGCTGCAAAAGCCGCTGGTACGACAGCGCGGTTATTTTATCAGCGGGAAGTTCGATCAACTCCAGCGCAACCTGCCTTACCACGCCGTTATTCAGGCATTTCAATCGCTGATGCAGCAGCTTTTGACTGAAAATGAAACGCAGTTAGCCCGCTGGAAAGATCTGCTGCTGGCCGCGTTAGGCCCCAACGGCCAGGTTATTATCGATGTCATTCCCGAAGTCGAACTAATTATTGGCCCCCAACCCCCTGTGCCGGAGCTGCCGACCTCCGAGGCGCAGAACCGTTTTAACCTTGTTTTCCAAAATTTTGTGCGGGTTTTTGCTCAACGCGAGCATCCTCTGGCTGTTTTTCTTGATGATTTGCAGTGGGCCGATGCCACAACCATCAGCATGATCGAGCTTTTGGTGAGCGATCCCGACACGCGCCATCTGCTTTTAATTGGCGCGTATCGCAGCAACGAGGTCGATGCCGGTCATCCGCTGCTGCTAACGCTCAACGCCTTGCAGCAAAATGAGGCGCGAACCACCCAAATTTCGCTGACGCCGCTCACCCTGGCGGATATAACCCGGTTGATTAGCGATACCCTCAACTGTTTGCCTGATAAAGCCCAACCGCTGGCTGAACTGACGCTTAACAAGACGAACGGCAATCCCTTTTTTGTCAACGAGTTTTTAGTCTCTTTGTATGAAGACAAATGGCTGAATTTTATTCCGCCGGGAGCGTCAAACGAGACAGGTGGCTGGCAGTGGGATATGGCTCAACTCCAGCAGCTAAGTATTACCGATAATGTCGTTGAACTGATGGCGGCCAAAATTCAAAAACTACCTGAAGCTGCGCAGGATATTCTGAAACGGGCGGCCTGTATCGGCAACACATTTGAGATGGGGACTTTGGCCACGGTGCATCAAAAATCGATGCTCGATACGGCGCTCGATCTGTGGCAAGCCATTCAAGAGGGGCTTATTCTGCCGCTTGATGACAGCTATATGATGCTGGGTTTTGGCGATAGAGCCGGCCTTGAAAGCAGCGATATTTTCAGCGATTTACGTTTAACGGCCACAATTCCCTATAAATTTTTACACGATAGGGTACAGCAAGCCGCCTACTCGCTTATTCCTGAGACCGACAAACAGGCACTCCATCGCCAAATTGGTCAACTGCTGTTGCAAAATACGCCCGCCGCAGAGATCGAAGAGCACGTATTTGATATTGCCAACCAGCTTAATTTGGGGGCCTCGCTCATTACCCAGCCGCAAGAGAAAAAGCGGTTGGCCGAACTCAATTTGCTGGCAGGCCGCAAAGCGAAAGCCGCAACCGCCTACGAATCGGCATTGTCTTATTTAAGGCATGGTATTGATTTGCTCGATAAAGAAAGCTGGCGCACCGATTACGAGCTTATGCTTGGCCTGTATGGCGCAGCGGTTGAAAGTGCCTATTTCAGTGGCAACTATAAGCGAATGGAACAGTATGCCGAAATCGTTATGGAGCGGGCGCGAAGACTGCTGGATAAGGTGGGCATCTACGAGATACAAATTCTTTACCATACGGCCCAAAACGAACCGCTCAAGGCCGTGATAGTGGCCCGTCAGGTTTTAGAAGAGCTGGGTGTATCGCTGCCGGAGAAGACAGGCCAACTCTACGTGGCCCGCGAACTGGCCGCCACCTGGCTCAGTCACTTCCGCAAGAGCACCGACGATCTCTACAATTTGCCGGAAATGACCGATCCGCACACGCTGGCAACCATGCGCATATTGATGAATACGATTTCGGCGGCATACATTGCCGCTCCGGATCTATTT
The DNA here is from genome assembly GCA_020433805.1 of Anaerolineae bacterium. Lineage (GTDB taxonomy): Bacteria > Chloroflexota > Anaerolineae > 4572-78 > J111 > JAGRBY01. Next base: position 48,541 of record JAGRBZ010000005.1, on the reverse strand, counting down.
CCCTTTATTGTGCTCAACATGGTTAAGCTGTCGGTGCAGCACGGCAACTCGGCGCTGTCGGCGTTTGGGTATATGACCTACGGCATCATTTTATGCGCCGGACTGGGCTTCATCAACTATGGCTACAAGCTGGGCGAATTTGCCCTGAGGCTGATGGACAAATTTGAGGCCAAAGATCTCAAGGCCAAGATGATTGTCTCGTTTTACGTGACGATTAAGCATTGGAAAGCCCATACGCGCGAAACGCTGCAACCTTTTCAGGAAGGGTATCAAAGCGGTCTCGATACCGGCGATATTGAATATGCCTGCCACAACGCCATGTATTACGCCAACTATCTGTTCGCCGTTGGCGAACCGCTGGCCGAGGTAGCGCCGAAGCAGGCCCAATATTTGGCCGTAATCAAAAAGTTCAAGCAAAAATTTCACCTGACGTACATCCAAATTTGGCACCAACTTGCCCTCAATTTGCTCGATCAGGCCGATGATGCCCTGCAACTTTGCGGTGAGGCGTTTGATGAAACGGAGATGATGCCGGAGCTGATTAAAACCAACAACCAGACGGCTCTGTTCTGTACCTACCTCGCCAAGTCGATGCTGGCGTTTCTTTTTGGTGATGCGGCTCAGGCGATTGAAAATGCCAAACTCGCCCGACCGCACGGACAGGCCATGTTAGGCTCGATTAATGTGGCCGAACATAACTATTATGAATCGCTAGCATTGCTGGCCCATTACGCCAAGGCCAAAGGCGCGGCTCGACCCCGCTATCTGCGTACCGTACGCCTCAATCAACGCAGTATGCGAAAATGGGCCAAATATGCGCCAATGAATTATCAACACAAATATGATCTTGTGGCGGCAGAACAGGCGCGGGTAAACGGCGATATGGCCAGGGCGCTGGAACTGTACGATCAAGCTATCGATGGAGCCAGAGAGCATCAATACACCAACGATCTGGCCGTAGCCTACGAGCTTGCGGCAAAGTTTTACCTGGCTCAAAGCAAAACAAAAATTGCCCAAAGCTATATGCTCGATGCCCGCCATGCCTATTTGCGGTGGGGCGCAAAGGCTAAGGTCAAAGATTTAGAGACGCGCTATCCTAATTTACTCACGCATAAGCCTGTCGCCTCCACGTTCAATATTGACACCACGCAAATGAAGGGCGTAACCCCTACTGCCTCAGATGGGCACCACACCAGCCTGTTAGATTTGAATACCGTTATCAAATCCTCGCAGGCTATCTCCGGCGAGATTGTGCTTGGGCAGCTGCTGAAACGGTTGATGGAAATTGTTATTGAAAATGCCGGGGCGCAACGTGGTTTTTTGATTTTAGAGAAAAACGGTCATCTCGTCATTGAAGCCGAAAGCGACACCGACATTTCTGAAATCAAAGTTTTGCAAGCCAGCCCGCTGCTTGAAGAGTCGGATCGCCTGGCGGTTTCTATTGTGAATTACGTGGCTCGCACCCGGGAAAACGTGGTGCTTGATGATGCCTTTCACCAGGGACAATTTACGCAAGACAGCTATATTCGCACCAACCAGCCGAAGTCGATTTTATGTGCGCCGCTGCTGCATCAGGGCCAGCTTAACGGCATTTTGTATTTAGAAAACGATCTCACCACCGAAGCGTTTACCCCGGATCGCTTGGAGGTACTGCAATTTTTATCAACCCAAATCGCTATCTCTATCGAAAACGCGGTCCTCTACGATGATCTCAAAAAGGCCGAGGCCGAGGTACGGCGCAGCGAAGAGTATTTCCGGGCGATGATTGAAAATGCATCCGACGTGATTACGTTGCTGAATAAGGATGGTACCGTTATCTATCAAAGTCCGGCTATTGAGCCGATTTTGGGATACAAACCGTCAGACATCGTCGGTCGAAATATGCTTGAATTTGTTCATCCCGATGATCACGAGGCGATTCTCACATCGCTGTCGGGCCTTATGAAAGCCGAACAGGATCCGGTTCCAATTGAGTTTCGGGCCAGAGATGGTCTGGGGCAATGGCGTTACGTAGAAGCTATCGGCAACAATCAACTCGATAATCCCAACGTCGGCGGGATAGTGGTCAATGCTCGTGACATTACCGAACGCAAACAAGCGGAACGAGAGCGAGCCGAACTGATGACCATCCAGCGCGATTTGGCTCTGGCTAAGGAAATTCAGCAAAGCCTGCTCCCACCATGTCGCCCGGCCTGGCCCATCGACATTATTTGCTACAGTACGCCCGCCCGCGAGATGGGCGGCGACCTGTACGCCTACTACAACTTTTCTGCCGAGTCAGTTTCCGCAGCAGAGCAGGGCGACGGCATCGAAAAATTTGGTGTAGCCGTGGGTGACGTATCGGGTAAAGGCATGCCGGCCGCGCTACTGATGGCGGTTACACTGGCCTCGTTTCAATCGAGCATCAGCCAAAATTTATCGCCGGGGTCACTCCTTAGCCGGCTTGATCAAACAGTTGAGGGCTACACCGGCGGCACCCGGCAAAACTGTGCCATGATCTATGTAGAAATCAGCCTCATTTCGCAGAACGAAGATCCTAAACCTGGCGTTGTATTGAAAGCGGCCAACGCCGGATGTATTTCGCCCATCATACGGCGAAGCAGTAACACTGTAGCGTGGGTTGAAGCCCGAGGGATGCCGCTTGGCGCGGGAATGGGCAGCATTTTAGGGTATGAGGAAGAGATTGTGGCACTAGAGAGCCGCGATCTCATTATTTTAACCAGCGATGGCGTTGTTGAGGCACAAGATGCAGGTGGCGAAATGTTTGGCTTTGATCGTCTGGAAGAAGCCGTTACACACGGGCCACAAACGCATGCTCAGGCAATGCTCGATCATCTTTTGGAGGCTGTAAGTCAATTTGTAGGGAATACAGAACCGCATGATGATTTGACCATTGTTATTATCCAGGTGTAGGCTATACTTATGGTCAAAGCGTCATATTGTTATACTTCGCGAGCAACATAATGACGATAAAGATTCTCGTTGCTGATGATGTTAAAGATTTTCACGACTTAATCTCAAGCGTTTTTCATCATCAGATCGAGGCAGGCGAATTTGAATTCATTTTTGCGCTGGATGGGCAAGAGGCTTTAGACAAGCTGCAAGCCGATCCGGATATTGATGTTTTTCTCGTCGATATTTTTATGCCCAAAATTGACGGTTTGTCTCTGCTGGATATGTTGCAAGAACCCCATTTCAACACAAGCCCGGCACTTACCTCTGTTGTCATTTCTGCGTATGACGACCTCAAAAATATTCGAAAAGCGATGAACGCGATGGCGTTTGATTTTTTAACCAAGCCGGTTAACATCGACGACATACGCATTACCATCACCAAAGCGGTAGCGCAATCGCGGCGTATAAAAGAAAGCATTGCCAAATATAACTTGGCTCAAGAAACCTTGCGACAGGCCAACGAGGAGCTAGAGATGCGCATAAAAGAACGCACTGCCGAACTCGATGCCTTTGCCCAAACCGCTGCCCACGATCTAAAAGCACCGTTAGGCAACGTAATCGGCTATGTAGATTTTTTAAACGAATATTTTTCTGATCTGGCTCCTGAAGAAATGCAGCTTGTTCTTGATAAAATTAAAGCATCGGGTCAAAAAGGGATCAAAATTGTTGATGAACTTCTCCTTTTGGCGGGTATCGATAAAACCAGCGTCAAGATTGTGCCGATTGATATGGGCACTTTGATAGGACAGGTCTTGTACGATTTGGATCTTAGTATTAAGCAAACAGAAGCCCAAATCACTATTCCGGATACCTGGCCAACACCGCTTGGTTACGCCCCCTGGCTAGAAGTTGTGTGGATGAACTACATTACCAACGCGCTAAAATATGGAGGCTCTCCCCCTATTTTGACATTAGGTTACACCCCAACTCCCCACAAATTTATTCGTTTTTGGATTAAAGATAACGGACCTGGTTTATCGAAAGAACACCAGCGCGTCATTTTTACCGAATTTACCCGTCTTGATGAATCGGGGGTCCAGGGCCACGGTCTGGGCCTGGCTACCGTTCGGCGCATTATCGAGAAACTTAATGGCGATGTTGGCGTAGAGAGCACCCTCGGCCAGGGCAGCACCTTCTATTTTACACTGCCAACCCGCTAAAACAGGCATTGCTCGGAACGGAGAGCAATGTTATACTCTACTGGCTTTCAAAATAGCCACATTTTTGTCTCGCAATTTTAGGACGCACACCATATCTACCAAGGAGTTTCAGCCATGACAGCCCAAATTATCGATGGCAAAGCCATTGCTGCCACTATTCGTGGCGAAATCAAAACCGAAGTTGAAGCGATGCAAGCCCAACACGACAAAGTGCCGGGATTGGCTACCGTTTTGGTTGGCGAGCGAAAAGACTCGCAAACGTATGTCCGCATGAAAAAGAAGGCCTGCGCCGAAGTGGGCATTGCCTCTTTCAGCCACGATCTACCGGCCGATATTAGCCAAGCCGACCTGCTTAAAGTTGTTCAAGACCTCAATGCTAATCCGGATGTCCACGGTATTTTAGTACAGCTACCGCTACCGGATCATATCGATGAAGAAGAAATTTTAAGCGCCATCAGCTTAGAAAAAGATGTCGATGGTTTTCACCCCATCAACATTGGTCGCCTATCGATGAAGCGACGAGACCCGCTCTTTGTGCCCTGCACGCCAAAAGGCTGTATCGAGCTGTTGAACCGTACCGGAGTCACTATTGAAGGTAAACGGGCGGTCGTGCTGGGCCGCAGCAATATTGTGGGTTTGCCGGTGGCGATGTTACTGCTGCACCGCAACGCCACCCTCACCATTTGCCACTCGCGCACCCAAAATCTGCCCCAGGTAGTCCATGAAGCCGACATCTTAATTGCGGCGGTAGGCCGACCGGAAATGGTCAAGGGTGATTGGATTAAACCGGGCGCAGTGGTTATCGATGTAGGGGTTAATGCAGTTGAAGATGCATCTGCCAAAAAGGGGTATCGCCTGGTGGGGGATGTCGACTTTGCAGAGGCCAAGGAAGTGGCATCGGCTATTACGCCCGTTCCCGGCGGCGTCGGTCCGATGACCATCGCCATGCTGCTGCGTAACACGCTCGATGGAGCAAAGCAAGGGTTAGCGTAAGGCCGGATTAAAATCCGAAAACTACGGGTAACGGACACCTATTCGTCACGCTCAACATGGGTAAAAAATAAAACGTAAAACGTAATGAAATCACTTACGTTTTACGTTTTATTTTTAGTTTCTATTCAATTGCGCCTATCTTACTTGGCGTAATCAACCGCCCGCGTTTCGCGGATAACCGTGACTTTAATTTGGCCGGGATATTGAAGATTTTCTTCAACCTGCCGGGCAATATCTTTCGACATTTTGATGGCTTCGTAATCGTCGACCTCTTCGGGTCGGACAATGATACGTACTTCGCGCCCGGCCTGGATAGCAAAGGCTTCTTCTACGCCTTTAAAGGAGTGGGCCACTTCTTCCAGAGCCTTAATGCGTTTAACATAGTTTTCTAAGCTTTCACGCCGCGCCCCAGGTCGAGCCCCGGAAATAGCATCGGCTACCTCAACGATAACCGCTTCGAGACATTCCTGCTCAACTTCGTGGTGGTGCGAGGCGATACAGTTGACGACCATGGCGCTTACGCCGTAGCGTTTGGCGATATCGGCCCCAATGATCGCATGCGGGCCTTCCACTTCGTGGTCGACGGATTTGCCGATGTCGTGCAGAAGCGCACCCTCTCGACAAATTTCGATGTCAGCTCCCACTTCATTGGCGATGATAACCGCCAACCGGGAAGCCTCAACCGCGTGTTCGCGCTGGTTTTGGCCGTAGCTGGTTCTATACTGGAGCCGCCCCAGCAGCTTGATAATTTCCGGATGGAGCCGACGTACACCTGCATCATAAATGGCTTGCTCACCCGCCTCTCGAATGGATTGATCGACCTCTTCGCGGGCCTTGCTAACCAACTTCTCGATGCGTGCGGGGTGAATTCGGCCATCGGTGATAAGACGACTCATCGCCAAACGCGCTACTTCACGGCGAACCGGATCGAAACCGCTCAAGATGATCGCTTCGGGCGTGTCATCAACAATGACATCAACGCCGGTGGCGTTCTCAAAGGCGCGAATATTGCGGCCTTGGCGACCAATAATCCGGCCTTTCATATCATCACTGGGGAGAGGCACCGCCGAAACCACGGTCTCTGAAACTTGGTCGGAGGCGACGCGCTGCATAGCCATGACAATAATTTCGCGGGCTTTGCGGTCGGCGTCTTGCTTGATGTCGGCCTCAACTTGGCGCACAATACGCGCCATATCTTGCCGGGAGTCGCTCTCTACCATATTAAGCAGTTCAACCTTGGCTTCGTCGCGAGTCATCGCAGCAATACGCTCCAGTTCGGCCAATCTCTGCTCATTCAGCTTGTCTATTTGGTTGGCTTTTCTATCAATTTGGCCCTGTCGTTTATTAAGAATACGCTCCTTTTTCTCTAAAACATCGACCCGTTTGTCGAGATTTTCCTGTCGATTTTGGACTCTTTCTTCAACTTTTTCTACTTCCCGTCGCTTACGCGTTATCTCGCTTTCGGCCTCATTTCGTAACTTTAAAGCTTCTTCTTTGGCTTGAACTGCTATTTCTTTAGCTTGGTTTTCTGCTTTTTCAACAATATCAGTAGCACGTTCATCAGCAGATTTTAGCGTTTTCTCGGTAACGTTGCGATGATAGAAAAATCCAGCCGCCGCACCCACCCCGAGACCGATTACAAGACTTACCATTAAAAATAGAATATCTGCCATATACTTTCCTTTTCGTTCGTTATCAAGATGTCACGTCATTGTTTGGCTGCGTTTTGGCAACAAAAAAGCTGTAACGCAGAACGTCACAGCTCGCAAATTCAAGGTAAGCTCAGATAAAACAGATCAACAGATAGTATCAGTCTGTCAATCGCTTATGGATACCAATAGCCAAAACTAAATATCGAGGATCATCTCCAACGGGTATGAGAAAGGCAGAGAGTCATCCAATTAAGTTTGAGTGAGTTAAAATTATTCATGGGTAACAGGTATAAATTTTTTGCCTAATAAATAGGTCCCACTCCTCTAAAAACACGTAGCCAAATATACAAAGGCAGTCGCTAGATATTGTCATCCTTAATACCATTAATTAAAGTCTATCTAACGTCGCAATATATGACTATGCTAGCAGAACCCGATCTAAATTAATAAATGATAATGATTGAGACGGTCTGCTACAAAAAAGACAACGGTAAGCTACTGGATTCTTAATAGCATCTGTGTAATTTCCACAGCTAATTCTAAGCTTTTGACCAAGGTTTTAATGCTTGGTTGATTCCTCAAATTCTTGTGCTATGACCTACAAAAGTTTGCTTATAAATAATACTCTATAAGTCCGATTAAGCTTTCTCTGGCGCGGCTGAGTCTTGTTGAACAGCAGAAGCTTCCAAAAGAGACAGACCGAATTTTTCTCTTACTTTGTTTTCTATCTCAAGTGCCATAGCCGGGTTTTCTTGTAAAAACTGTTTCGAATTCTCACGGCCTTGTGCGAGACGCGTATCGCCATAGGAATAAAAAGAGCCGCGCTTGTCGACAATATCTTCCTCAACGGCAATATCTAAAATATCTCCAACTTTGGAGATACCCTCGTTATACATAATATCAAATTCAACGACTTTGAAGGGGGGAGCCACTTTATTCTTTTTAACCGTAACGCGCGTTCGGTTGCCCGTTACATCACCACCGGTTTTTATGGCCTGGATGCGCCGAATGTCTAAGCGTACGGAGGAATAGAAGCGCAGGGCCATCCCTCCCGTCGTGGTTTCGGGATTACCAAACATAACGCCGATTTTTTGGCGAAGCTGGTTGGTGAAGATCACAATGGTGTTGGTTGTTTTGATAGCACCGGTCAGTTTCCGCAGAGCCTGGCTCATAAGACGAGCTTGCAACCCCACGTGGGAGTCGCCCATTTCCCCTTCGATTTCCGCACGGGGGACAAGAGCCGCCACAGAGTCGACCACAACCACAGACATCACGCCAGAGCGAACGAGCGCCTCGGTAATCTCTAACGCTTGCTCACCGGTATCGGGCTGCGAAACGTAGAGTTCCTCAATATCAACACCGCAGCGTTGGGCATAGATGGGATCGAGTGCGTGCTCAACATCAACAAAGGCAGCGATACCACCCTCTTTTTGAGCTTCAGCAATAATATGCTGGCATAATGTGGTTTTACCGGAACTTTCCGGACCGTAAATTTCAACAATACGGCCTTTAGGCAGACCACCAATACCTAAAGCGATATCCAAGGCTAAAGAGCCTGTTGGAATAGAGTCAACTTGCAAATGTTGGGCTTCGCCCAACTTCATAATCGCGCCGTCGCCAAATCGCTTTTTTAAGCTGGCAAGTGTGGTTTCTAGCGCCTTTTCTTGACCATTTTTTGACATAAAAAAGCCAAACTCCCTAAGTAGGGCTGTCAATACCGCAGTTTTACCTGCGTAAAAGTACCCTACGATAATAAACAATACCCTATTATAGCTATGTCAATTTATTCTGATAGATTAGTTTACCTCATCATAACATAAATTGCAAGCATATTTTAATCTCCATATCATTTTTACATGGTTATAACACGTGTTTATCCTTGTGTAAAATTATGACCATAACTTGCTCTATAAACTTTTCCATTCGCGTAAAGTGAGAACCCTTCCAGTAAAGTTGATGACAGGCTTGACACTGATGAAACGTATCAAAGTTTTCCCATACTTGGAGCGGCAGTTGATCGCGTAGGGACATTTTGGCGATGGGTTTCAGCCGGCCGTTACAGGTAATACACCGCTGAAATGGCTGCACAGAACTTTCCAAATCAAAACGGTGGAGGACATCCAAGAGCTGTCGGCGGGGGTCAGTCGTGCGTAAGCAGTAGCCGTAGCTAACGCAACTGCGCTTAAGCAAACCTCGATCGCGTGTTAGGAGAATTCTCTTTTCAAGCTCAGAGATACGAGCCAGTTCTACATCATCAAAATCGTTTTGGTAGAGGGTATCGAAGCCGAGCATACGTAGGTAACGAGCAAGTTGCCCTAAATGAACATCCAGCACAAAGCGAGGCCGATCAAGAGCCGGGGGTCGAACACGCTGAGCGTATTCAGGGGTTAGGGAAGTAAAAAAGGGATAAACGGTGATACGGTCGCCATCCTGAACGAGGTAGGAAAAATCAACCGGCTGGCCATTGGCTAATATCAAATCGATTTCAGGATGGGGAACGCCAAGGGCCTCGATCATATCTTTGACCGAGGCGTTAAGCACAAACGTGTGAACAAACGGATTTTGGCGATTGTGTGTCGGCAAAAAATCGTTTAGATCGGCATAAAAGCGAAATGTAGCGGATCGAATCACATCTAACCGACCGAAGGTATTAACCTGTAGTACCAATAAGCAAGTTACGCATCATCAGCAATATCAAGCCCTTCATCCAAAATAGGAACAACCGCCTGAATGTGGTCGGCCATGTGTTGTAAAGCCAGAGAAATCTCCACCAAACACTCTTGCGCCGCTGCCGTATCTTGATGACGAGCATGGGAGCGAAATGCAGTCAACTGATCTAAAAAGTTTACAACTTCTTGTTCGATTTCGGTTAAATGGGCTGAAGTAAGTTCAACTTGAGAATTAAAGCCTGCATGATTTAAGAGTTCTTGAAGCTGTTCCCTTACTTGATATTCAATTTTTAACGCCATGTGTCATCTCCTGCGTTTCGATTCTCTACGTACCCGACGGGCCATTCGATCTTCTAAACGCTGAATTCTTTCTTCCCAGGCTTTAATTTCATGCTGCCAATAGGCTACCACAGGTGAAGTTGGAGATTCGCTAGCTATTTTAGCTCTTCTATACGGCCTTGTAGACTCCGTATTGCTTTGCGAATATTGCGGTTGCCCATACCTATAAATCTTCTCTGGTTTGATACGATTACAAAACGGGGTACTCTCTATAAGTCTTTAAGGGTATCATTTTTCCGCACCCAGACCCGATTGCTGTGAAACGTACTCTGGCCGGCCATATCGCCCAACGTATCGGGCGTGGTCCAGTTGACGTTGCGCCCACCATCGCCATTTTGGAAGGGATCGAACTTGGCCCAGCGGCCTTTGGGTGAGGCCAGCACGCCGGGCCGAATGGCGTCGGTGACAACAGCCTGGAGCTTGCACCAGCCGCGCTCGTTTTCCACGACGACGACATCGCCATCGCCAATGTTTCGAGCGGCGGCATCAGTAGGGTGAATCTCAACAAAGGGCGTGCCTTCGCGCTGAAGTAAATGGTCTTGATTGGCCATACTGCTGGTGACAAAGTGATGGGGGGCAGCGGTGATTAAATTTAACGGCTGCATGTCGGGCTGTGGACGCTCGGCAGGTGGAGCGGCATCATCGTTGAGATCACTCCAGCCGGGCAGCGGATCAAGCCCCTGCTTGGCCATATTGGCTGAGTAAAGCTCGACTTTGCCGCTTGGCGTGCGGAATTTCAAATCAGCAAAGGGAACAGGGTTATCGATGGCAAGCGGTAGGGTATGCTCGCTCTTTAATCTCTCCAGCGTAATCTCTTGCAAAAGGGGATTGCGCCTGGCGGTAGCGGTTAAGATTTCGTCGATAACCTCATCGGCGCTGTGGTGCAGCCACGGTTCAGTGAAGCCCATTGTCTTAGCCAGCAGGGTCATCACCTCCCAGTTGCTTTTGCTCTCGCCCAGCGGTGGAATAGCCGGAGCGTTGTAAGTGAGCCAAGTGTGACCGTAAGGTTTGTGCAGATCGACCTGCTCAAGCTGCGAGGTCGCCGGGAGAACAATATCGGCAACATCAGCAGTATCGGTCATGAACAGCTCGTGGACAACCGTAAAAAGATCGTCGCGTTTCAAACCTTCAACGATTTTACCAGCGTTGGGCGAAATCGCGGCTGGATTAGAAGCGAACACAAACAGCGACATAATCGGCGGATCGGTGACCTCGCCCGTCAAGGCCGCACCCAAACGATTCATATTGACACTGCGGGCGGCGGGAGGACATTCATCCCAATGAAGCGAAGCTTGACCGTCCCACAAGACGTAACCGCTAACGGAATAGGCCAATCCACCACCGCGCAGGCCGTATTGACCGGTCAAGGCCGGTAAGGTGCAGATCGCCCGCACATTTTGCCCGCCGGTTCGATTACGCTGCAAACCGTCGGCAATCTTAATCATCGCCGGGCGGCTGGTGGCGTAGCTACGGGCCAGATCGATAATATCATCTACGGGGAGGCCGGTAATCGCTGCTACTCGCTCCGGCGGATAATCATCCAACCGTTCGCGCAATTGCGGCCAGCCGACGGTATTGACCTCCAGCCAAGACTCATCATGCAATCCCTCCGCAACGATGATGTGCGCCATGCCCAAAGCCAGCGCGCCATCGGTGCCGGGCAGGGGAGCCAAATGGAGATCGGCACCGCGTGCGGTGCGGGTGCGGCGAGGGTCGATAACCACAACGCGACAGCCGTTACGCTGGGCTGCTTTGAGGCGTGGCATAAAATGCGGCGCGGTTGAGACCGGGTTGTGGCCCCAGATAATCACCATTTGGCTATCTTCGACATGGTCGTAAGGGGGGCTGTGACGGACACCCAGCGTCATATTGACCGCATACTCTGCCGCTGCCCCGCAAATGGAACGTTCGAGCTGGCTGGCACCTAAACGCTGCCAAAAGCGGCCGCTGGAGACCAACATTTGCACCAACCCCAGCGTGCCGCTGTAGCTGTAGGGCAAAATCGCCGCCGCACCGTATTGGTCGATGATGCTCCGCCAGCGCTCGCCGATTTCTGCTAGCGCTTCGTCCCACGTGATCTGCGCCCATTGGCCGCTGCCTTTCGGGCCAACCCGTCGCAGCGGGTGTTTGAGTCGATCCGGGTGGTAGACGTGATTGAGGTAGGGGCGCACCTTGGCACACAACCAGCCTTCGGTAATCGGATGGTCGGGGTCGGCATAGAAGTTAACAGCACGGTCGTTCTCGACCTCGGTAACAAAACCGCAGGTATCGGGACAATCGTGCGGGCAGGCTCCGTAAATCTTTTGGATCGACATGCAAACCTCCAAATAAAGGTTGTAGAGTTTGTGGAGTTAATGGAGTTTATAGAGTTTGTGGAGTTATATAGAGTTTGTGGAGTTAATGGAGTTTATAGAGTTTATGGAGTTGAAAAGTTGGTAGTGTGGGAAGCAGTAGGGTTGAAAAGTTGTATCATCAGCCCCTAACGCTCATCCTCTTTATATCTCTATTAACTCCCTAACTCTATCAACTCAAAAAACTCAATGAACTCAACGAACTCGACGAACTGTTTTATTTTCTACCGAAATCGGCTCTAATCTCGCCCCAGTTTTCAGTTTCCCATTTGAGTAAGGGATTAGGGAAGTCATTATTCTCGAGCCACTGGAGAGCACGGTCGGCCAGCGACCAGACTTCGTTGGTGCCGAGGTTACGCGGCAATCGCGAGCCGACACGTTTATTTCTGACCCAAGACAGAGCCGTGCGCGAGTCGGAGTAGACGGGGATGGTTTTGCCCTGTTTTTTGAGCATCGACAGCGCATGCACAATCGCGATGAATTCGCCCAGGTTGTTGGTTCCGTTGTAGATGGGGCCTTTGTGGAAGAGTTCTGTGCCGGAGTTGGTGTCGACACCCCGGTATTCCAAATTGCCGGGGCTGCCGTCGCAGGCGGCATCGACCGAGATACTATCGGCAATAACCTCCGGCGGCAGGGTCGTTAAGGCCACCTTTTTGCCGTAGAAAGCTGCCCACCCGGTTTGGAAAGCTTCTTCAGCCTGAGTTTGGCTCGTGAATGATTTGTATTTCGCGTCGCTGTAACCGTTAACTTGGGTCTGGGTCTCGGCCCACGTGGTGTAGATGCCGGGCTGCCGGCCAACCCAGACGACGTAGTATTTTTGTTTGGGCATAAAAGAATTTTACCACGAGCTTAAGACCATAACAAACGGGAATAAAGAATCCTTACAATTTTTGTTAACGCATCAGATTGGAATATGGTATAATTTCATACAAGTCGCTATGAGTAACATTAGAGAGGCAAATGATGATTTATATTTTAGAAATCAATCAGCAAGGCAACCTACAAATTCCCTCAGAAGTCTTACCGCAGCTTAAGCCTCATACCCAGTATCAATTGGAAATTCAAGGTGAAACATTAATTTTGCGGCCTCATAAAGAACAAGCCTTCTGGGCAACAGCTACCCCATCTCAGCGAGTAGCCCGATTTAAAGATTGGGCTACTCAGACTGAACGACCAGAGGCACCCGCTCTTACGGATGATGCATTATCGCGTGAGACCATTTACGACTGATGCCCGACTATCTGCTGGATACCAATATTCTTCTGCGTGTGGTTCAGCCACACGCGCCAACACACAAACTGGCTGTAGCAGCCGTTACCCATATTTTGGAAAAAGGTGATAACGTCCTACTCACTTCTCAAAATTTGATAGAATTTTGGGCTGTAGCTACTCGCCCCATAGAAGTAAATGGATTTGGCTGGTCATTATCGCTTGCAGAATCTGAAGTTAAACAGTGGCAGCAGCAATTTCCGTTACTTGATGAGCATCCCCACATCTTCAATGCGTGGTTGCAATTGGTCAAACAGTATCAGGTAAAAGGCAAACAGGTTCATGACGCGCGTCTCGTGGCGGTAATGCAATCATATGGACTGAGTCATTTATTAACATTTAACGGTGCTGATTTTGAACGGTATCCGATGATCACAATCGTGCATCCGAGTCAGATTGTATCTTAAACTACTCCGCTTGAACCTCCTGATGTCGCTGAAGCGCAGCATAGGCTAATACCCCGATCACACCGAGTAGAGGCACCATAATCAGCGATTGCAAACCGGCTCCCAACGTGGATTGGTCGGCCAGCCAGCCGGTGACCCAGGCTCCCAGCCCGCCCGGTGCCCAGCCAAGACCCATCACCAACGACGAAGCCAGACCGACGCCGCTGGGCCAGGCTTCTTGAGCCATTACAATGGTGACCGGAAAGCTAGCCCCAATCATTAATCCCATCAGCGCGATAAGCACCACCTGCCATAAGACAGAGACGTTAAGGAAACCCCACTGGGCCAGCGCCAAAGCAGCCAGGCTTACGGCAACAACGCGCCAACGTCCCAACCAGTCCGACAGCGGACCGCCGGTCATGCTACCTACGCCAACGGCAACCAGAAAGATAGATAGCACCTGGCCGCCGAAGGCAATCGACTGCCCCTGGCTTTGAATCCATTCCGGCAGATAGGTTATCATCGAGACCTGAAACCAGGAGCGAGTCATGACGACAAAGGTTACCAGCGCCAGACTGAGCATAACGGTTGGCGGCATTTTGGCCGACGAGGCGGAAGCTGCGTGTGAATGGGAGATTTCTTGATGATTAAGATCGAAATTGTTGAGCTGCTGGTATAAAAGTAAAGCCGTGAGCAAAGCCACGGGGATAACAATCACCGTACCGGGTAAACCTAACCAACCTATACCCAGCGCCACCCACAGCGGACTCATCGCGCCGCCCAAATTGCCCCCAACCGAGAAGAAGGACATCGCTGTGCCCCGATTCTCTTTGGCGCTGGCGGCAGCCAATACGGCCCCCGCCGGATGAAACGCCGCCGAGCCTAAAACACCAAGGGCAACTAACACTAAAACAGCCCAATAACTGCCGGCCAGTCCGATTGATCCCATGAGCAAACCGATCCAGGCGATGCTAAACACCATCATGCGTTTGGCTCCAAAGCGGTCGCTTAAATAGCCAAATAAGGGCATAGTCAATGCCCCAAAGAGCGAAACGATCATCGCAATTAAACCAATCTGGCTGTAACTGAGGTCAAATGCCGTAATCAGCAAGGGGTAAACAATCGGCAAAAATCCGGCGGACAGTTCCAATATGAAATGGGCCAGAGCCGTGAGAAATACAAATCGAGATAGATAAGTGGTCATAGAAGTCTCCTTTACCATTGACGAAACCATTTCAGGAGTATACTCCTATTTGTGATCCTGATCTTGCCGGATGCGGCCAAAAATTTGTTCTAATCGGCCAATTGGGTTTATCTTTAAACGAGACCTTCCCAAAATTTAACGAAAAACCGTTACCAATGAGACAATTATGAGGTTACCCGACCCGAGTATCGACAACGCTCCAGCCCTTGCTTTTTGTTACGCTATGGACTTTGAGCCGGGCACGCATGGCTGGCACGCCCACAATCGGCATCAACTGGTATATGCAGTCAGTGGCGTACTGCAATTAGAGGCCGAGGCCGGGCAGTGGCTGTTACCGCCCCAGCGCGCTGCCTGGGTTGCCGCCGACAAGCAGCATCTGACCCGCTATCTCACGCCGGTGTCGCTGCGGTCGATCTGTTTCGATCCTACTTTTCCTGATGTGCCACAGGCCGATACGCGCGTTTTTTCGGTGACGCCTCTGGCCAGGGAGATGATTGTATACGGTATGCGCTGGGGTACCGATCGCGATCCCGACGATGCCAAAGCCAATCTCTTTTTTCAGACGTTGGCAATCTTGTGTGAGGAGTGGATGGCCGAAGAACCCGCATTCCGACTACCCCGCGCCAAAACGCCGGAATTAGCCCAGGCCATCGAATACACTTTGGAGAATTTGCAAGAGATCACCATCGATGAGGTAACCACCGCCTCTAATCTGTCGGCCCGCACGCTGCGGCGGCGCATGCAGCAAGAGACCGGCATTTCCTGGCAGAAGTTTCTACACACGGCTCGCATGATGCGGGCGATGGAAATACTCGCCACGCCCGAGGCTCAAGTCACCGAAACGGCGCTGGCAGTGGGCTACAACAGTTTAAGCGCTTTTATTCGCGCTTTTACCCGTTTTACGAGCGAGACGCCGGGCCATTATCGGCAGCGGGTACAGTCGTAAAGTTAGCTAAACCAACTTAGGCCGGAAAATATTCAACAGCAGCGGGAAAACCCCTAGCGTAAACAATGCCGAAAGCGACAAGCCAAACACAATGGCCCACGCCAACCCGGACCAGACTGGGTCATTAGCAATGGTCAAACTGCCTAACACGGTCGTCGCCGATGTAAGTAAAATGGGGCGCAAACGGGCCTCGCCGGCACCCAATAAGGCTTCATGCACGGTATTACCTTCGGCCAGGCTTTGCCCGTAATACTCAAGGTAGAGGATGGCGTTGTTGACCACGATCCCCATGAGGGCAATAAAACCAATGAGTGACGTAGCTGTCAAAAAAGTACCCCACGTGGCGTCGAGAAGGGCAAAACCGGGCAGGATACCGATGAATCCCAGTGGGATGGTCGTCATAATTAGGGCTGGAGCCAAAAAAGAACGGAACTGAGCAATGAGAACTGCGTAAATCAGAATAAAGGCCACAATCATCGCCAGCCCCAAATCGCGGAAGTTCTCCAGCGTCATCTCCCACTCACCGCCCCATAAAATTGAATAAGCATTTTGCTGATTATCCTGGTAATGCATGCCAAACAGGTTCCACCGCTCCAGAGTACCCTCGTTCGGAAACTGATAGCCATTACCAATGATGTCAAACATCAGGTCGATGACGGCGTAGACGACACTACGATTATCCATTTCAGCCGTGACATAGGTCGTCGATCCCCGTTCGTCTCGAATTAACGTCGCCGTCTGGCGACCGCTGACCGGGGTGACGAGTTCGCTTAAGGGGATGTTGTGTCCCAGTTGTGATTTAACGTAGATACGGCTCAAATCTTGCAGTTGATTGCGTGCTTCGGGTGGATATTCTAACGTGATGAAGGAAAACTCGTTATGCTCCGGTAAATGGTACTGCCCGATATTTCGGCCATCGGTAGCCGTTTGCAGGACATCGACCACATTTGCGGTGGCAATGCCGGTGCGATTGGCTTTGCCGTAATCGATGAC
The DNA here is from genome assembly GCA_020433805.1 of Anaerolineae bacterium. Lineage (GTDB taxonomy): Bacteria > Chloroflexota > Anaerolineae > 4572-78 > J111 > JAGRBY01. The sequence goes on along the minus strand of JAGRBZ010000005.1, from coordinate 31,624 downwards.
AAAGGTCGTCTGAGGATAAGGTGTTTCGATGGAGCTTTGCACATCGACGACTCGGTCTGTGGCTCGCATTTTGGCCATAATATCTTGGGCAACGGCACGCCGCACGGCCGGATCCGGGCCTTTGATTTTAGCCACCAAAGTGGCTTGAACCGGCGGGCCGGGCGGATCTTCGACAAATTGGGCCGTAAAACCGGAGGACTCGTAAACTCGCATCGCCGGGCTTTGGGCGAAGTAATCCCGCATACGCGATACAATCGCGCCCGACTGCATGGTTCGCTGTTTGGGCGGCGTGATGTTGACTCGCAAAGTAATAAAGTGCCGCCCGGTGCGCTGTTCCGCGCCTTTGTAGAGGCCATTAAAATCGATGACCGGAGCTGTGCCGATGAATTCCTGGACCGACTGGGTGTAGGGATCGCGCAGCAGCAGGGCAACCGCCATGTCGGCGACATCCAGGCTTTTGCCCAGATCCGTACCTTCCGGGCCGTCGATATAAACGTAGTATTGGCGCTTATCCGCGCCCGGCAGCATCCGAAAATGGACCAACTTCAACACGGGAAAGCTTAACACGGCCAAGAATAAAAGAAACGTAATTGCCAAGAAAGCGTACTGCCGCCATTTTGCTTTCAAAAGCCAGCGCAAATTTGATTGATAGATGCTGGTCAAAAGATCAAACGTTTTGGCAATAGCTCGAAATGGAGCGGTCAGCCAGTGGAACAGTTTGGCAATGGGATTACGCGCCGGGTGAGCATCCGCCTCCGCATCGGTCTGACCGGATCGAAAGGCGAGCGAAGCCAAAAAGGGAGTCATGGTGTAGGCGACCACCAACGACATCAGCAGCGCCATCGGCACAAAAAAGGAGAGCGGCCCCATATAAGCGCCCATCAGTCCGCTAATTTGAGAGGTCGGCAGGAAGACAATCACCGATGTTACGGTTGATAAAAGCAGGCCAATTCCGACTTCGTTGACGGCTAACGAAATGGAGTCGGTTAGGGGCAGCGGTTTTTTGACATAACGGCTAAGGTTATCGATGACGACCGTAGCTGAATCGACAAGCAGCCCCAACGACAGAATCAAGGCAAACAGCGTAATGCGATTGATGGTTTGTCCGGCAAAGTAGCCGACCACAAATACTAAAGCCAATGAAAGCGGGATGGCAAATGCAACCAAAATTGCCGACCGCAGACCCAAAAAGAGCAGCAAGACCAATGAGACGATGCCGATACTTTGCAAAAGACTCGTGCCCAACCCTAAAACGGCTTCCTCAGCCACTTCGCCGTCGTTGCGATACACCTGATATTCAATGTTATTGTACTCGGGGTGTTGCATAATATTCGCCAACTCGGTCAAAACGATGTCGGCGATGGCGACGGTACTTTCGCCTTTGCGTTTGGCAATGGAGAGAAACACCACCGGCTCACCTTGTTGCTCACGCCGGCTGACCCGCACGTAAGAGGTTTTTTCCGTGTATCCATCAATTACGGTGGCAACGTCTTGCAGCCTAACATCCGGTTTCAGGTAAAGATTTTGCAGCGTGTCGAGGTTGAGCGAACCATCAACGCGCACTTCTTGGATGGCTTCGTCATCGCGAATAGTGCCAACCGTGTAGTGAATGTTGTTGGCGTCAATAGCTTGCTCGATTTCCAGAGGGCTAATGCCGCGGTCTTGCATCCGGGTCGGGTCGAGGATAACGCGCAACGCTCGCCTTTCACCCCCATGAACTTCAAGATTTGCTACCCCGGCAATCTCGCGAAGTTTATCCATGATGGGGATGATTTGGTTGCGTACTTCATTTTGAGACAGCGTTGAGGAGGCAAAGCCGATGGTTACAATCGGCACATCATCGGGGCTAACCGGCTGAATCAGCGGATTCTCCATACCGGGCTGCATTTCGTTCAGCGAAGCAGAAATTTTCGATTGCACCCGCGTTTTGGCCGTTTCCAAATCTTCGCCCATCTTAAATTCGACGGTAACAATGGACATCCCACCGTCAAATGAGCGTGAGTAGATAGCGTCAACGCCGGGAATATCGGCCAATCGTTCTTCAAGCTCCAGCGTAATATACTGTTCCACCTCGGCTGCTGTCGCGCCCCGATATTCCACCTGAACTCGAAAGACGGGCATGACAACCGTGGGGTTATATTGTTTGGGTGTGAATATATAGGTAAAGGTACCGAAAGCAATGATACCGATAAGGAGCAGAATACTAAGCGCAGAGTTTTCCACAAAAAAGCGAGCAATTTTGCCGGCAAAATTCAGGTTCATGGGTTGATCCGTAGGGTAGAATCTGAGAATTTGTAAACCGTAATACGTATTTCGGTGTGGCGTTACCTATTCAGAAACCCTTTTGTAAACGTTTACAATTCCATAGACAGCCACAGATTATCACAAAGATTATCAGAATGGCGCTAAAAATCTGTGAAATAAGTGCGAATATGCGCATGATTTGTAAGACAACGCTATGAAAACAGATGCTGAAGATATTACGGTCTCTATAGAATTGATTGGTCGATTTGGAATTGCTTATCCCATTTGGATATTACCATCATTATTGTAACTGCAACTCGATAGTATTGACAAATCAATTTCGCAGAACATAACCATCTTAAAAACGAAAGGTTGGCTGGCTTCATCAAGCTGGTGTATACTCTGCGCTGTTTTGCCAAAAATTACATGATCGACAGGAGAACTATGCTCCCCCAAAGTCACGTTACCTACACCCTGGCCGCTGTTGATGGGCTTGCCGAAAAAATCCCCGCGCTGAAAAATATCGATTACCGGCTGTTGGCGCTGGCCGCAATGGGGCCGGATTTGATCGATAAACCGCTGGCGGCCATCTATTTTTATCGACGGTATAAGGCAGCGGTGTTGTTTGCCCATACGCTGTTGGTTCACGCTGCGGTGTTTATCTGGGCCGTGTGGCGACGGCCATCGTATTGGCCCTATTTATTGGCTTTTAACGGCCATGCTGTACTCGACCGGCTGTGGTATTTCTATGATACCTGGTATTGGCCGTTTCGCGGCTGGCGGTTTCATGTGTGGCAAAAGATCGGCAGCGAGCAGCAAGACATCAAACTGGCTTACTGGTACGCATTTACGCGTCGCCCGGAGCTGTGGGGCTGGGAGTTGGGAGGCCTGGTGGCCGGGCTGTGGTTTGTGGCCCGACACCGACTTTATCGTATTGAGCGATTGCTGCACCTGCTGAAAACGGGGCGGCTTCCCAATTGAGACTACAGATATGGAATAACAAACCAAAATGGGGCGATGAGGGTTAAAAATCCTAATCCTGCATAGCAGAGAACCAACAGCAACACCGTTAGTACAGTCCAATATCGAGACAGTACCTGACGGCTGACGACTAAGAGAAATGCCAGCCCTAATATCAACGCGGCCCATTTATCTATACCGCCCTGGAAACCGGTAGAGATGATGATCCACAACAGCACAATTGCCAATGCAGCGGCAAGCCCCCAGCCCCACTGTTGTCGAAACACTTCATGCAATCCCAACGCAAAAAAGAAGCCCAGTGGAATAAGGCTGGGAAATAGATAGCGGCCTTGAAACTGAACAAAAGTAAGATTGTACCAACTATAGGCCATAAACATCAACACGATGACCGAGGCCATCAGCATAACCGCCGAGCGCTGTTCAAGCGGCGTTTGCGAGGAAAAGACTTTCCAGGCGTAGGCTATCCCCCCTCCAAGCGCGATACACGTGAGAACCGTCAAAAAGAGGTAAACGCGATTGTCCATGGGCACAGCCATCCAGCCGAACTGGCCCCAGAAGCTGCGAAAGGTGGTGTTGATAAAATTATTGAGGTAAACACCATACCCAACCTCAGTGATCATTTCGGCGGTACGAAGCTGGCCGACGACGATGGCATCGTGACGCTTTAGTCCCAAAATATCGGCGTCGCCATATAAAAAGGCATTACGTCCAAACCAGGGCAGGGCTATCAACAAAGCGACGATGTAGATGATACCCACGTGGTGGAGCAATCGATCCGTAACCAGCCGGAGAAAGCCTACGCTGCCTAACATTTTCATCTCGATTAGGCCACGCAGCCCCATCATAATGATTACAAGCGGCACCGCAATGTAAACCGTCGTTTTTGTCAGCAAGCCCAGACCCAGCAAAACCCCCATCAAAACGCTATACTTTATCGATAGCTGCCCTTTGACGAACAGCGTGCGAACAAACAAAAAGAGTAACGCTGCCAAAATCAATTCGGCCAGTGAGTCATTGTTAACCGATGCAAGAATGGCGATGTGCATGGGTACAAATGCTACAAAAGCCATCGTCCCCAAAGCAATACTCAGCGTATTGGGAAATATGGTTTGAGCAATTAAAAAGGCAAAGACCATAATCCCGGCCCCAAAAACAACCGATAATAAACGTAGGATCACCAATGATCCATCGCCGGCCCAATAGATTGGTGTCGCCAGAAGATAATAAAGCGGAGGTTGGTGAAACTCGTAACAGATGTCACCAATCGAAAGATCCGCCGGAAATTTACGGCTTTTTAACTCAGCCAGGTAAGCTTCATTGTAGCAGCCGGCTACTAATTCGGGAAACCGCTTCTCTGTAGCCAAATAGCGGATATAATTATAGTGGGCTGGTTCATCGGGCGCTTGCCAGTGAGGCGTTAGGGTAGCAAATAGGACGCCGGCGATGATATATATACAAAAAATCGTTCCAAATAGGATGACTTTGGTGATAGACATAGCGCCGATTATAAGCCGGTCGAGATAAGTCGGCAATATCTTTAGACCTAAGAACAGGACAATGATACTGTTAATTAGGGTAGTCTGGCATAACAGACTATGTTATACTGTAAAAAACCAGCGATTTTCCATAAACACGTCTTCGGATCAGTATGTCAAACCCATTACGCACTGCAGCTGCTTATGTGCCGCTCAGTTTAACGAGAGCTGCTCTAAATGGCACATTAAAAACGCTCCCTAACAAACCTAAAACAAAACGATTTCAAGCGGCTGTTCTGTTTGCCGATGTATCGGGCTTCACACCGCTCACAGAAGCCTTGGGCCAACGTGGTTCTGAAGGGCCTGAGGAGTTAACCCGGCTACTAAACCGTTATTTTAGTTGGATGATTGCTTTTGCCGAAGCGGAAGGCGGTGAAGTGGTTAAATTTGGCGGCGACTCGCTTATGGTGGTTTTTGCGGCCAATGACGAATCTCTGGGTATGGCTACACGCCGGGCTAAGCAAGCTGCAGAAAATATGCAGTCGGCGATGGATGAATTTGGCGTATTGGAAAGTAGTGTCGGCTTAGTCGCGCTCAAGCTGAAAATGGGAATTGGAGCCGGCGAACTCATTTCGGCCCACATTGGCGGTGTAGAAAATCGATGGGAATATATTATTGCCGGCGACCCACTGCGACAAACCGCTCAAGCTGAAAACAGTGCTCGACAAGGCGAAATTGTTCTCAGCCCGGAGGCTGAGGCCATTATCCATCCCGGTATGCTGCCTGCTCGCCCTATTGATATCCTAGATTGGGCATCAATACACAATGAGGTTAACGCTGAACATCTTCTACGTTGTTATATTCCTCGTCCCGTCCGTACATGGCTTGACCAGGAGCTACACGCCTGGTTAGCAACGCTACGCCCCATGAGCGTATTATTCGCCGGTATCAAAAATTTTGACTATGATCAACCTCACGCTATCGAACGTCTCCACGCATTTATGTGCAGTGCGCAATACAGCATCTATCACTTTCAAGGGTGTTTACCACGCATAACGGTAGATGACAAAGGAACGGTTCTGCTCATTTTGTTTGGTGCGCCTCCTGATGCCCATGAAGATGATCCCGAACGGGCCGTGCGATGTGCACTAGAATTACAAACACTGGCTCAAAAACAACAAATAGAATTGGCTATTGGTATCACTACGGGACGGGTTTTTGCCGGGCCGGTCGGCGGCGATACACGACGCGAATATACCGTTATGGGGGATACCGTCAATTTGGCAGCCCGCCTTATGGGGGTAGCTGGTCCGGGCCGAATTTGCTGCAACTACGAAACCTATCGAAGCACATATAACCAAATAAAATTCGAATATTTGACCCCAACCCAAATCAAAGGCAAAGCCGGCTTAGTACCTATTTACCGGCCTACCGGTGAACATAACCCGCTAGAGCAACTGGGTTATATTCAACAAACCGGATCAACGAATCAACTTGTGGCACGCCAGGAAGCGTTAGCCACGCTGACTCAAAAACTTCAAGATGTTAAAAACGGAAATCCCCGAGTCTCAATTATTGAAGGGGAAGCCGGAATTGGAAAATCGCAGTTGGTTCACGCTGTGGTACGGCGGGCGCGAAGTTATGGGGTAACTACGCTTCTAGGGCGGGGCAAGAGTATAGAGCAACAAAAACCGTTATATGTCTGGCAAGATATATTCAGTGCTTACTTTGAGCTTAATCAAGTCGATGATCTTTCGCTGAAATTGCACCAATATATTATTGATCAAATCTCCGAAATTACACCAACGTTAATCGATCGAGCCTGTTTACTGAACGATTTATTTGATATCAATTTGCCGGAGAGTGCCTATGTAAGCACCCTTTCACCAGAAGAGCGTCAAGATGAATTGATTTGGCTCTTAATCACATTACTCAAAACAAAAGCAAAACACAATCCACTTGTTATCGTTTTAGAAGATGCACAATGGTTTGATGAGCTTTCCTGGAAATTTACGGTTTTGATGGCAGTCTCGGCTATTAAGGATAAAACACCTATTTTTCTCATCGTTGCTACCCGACTGATGGAAGGTATTACAATGCGCACCAATGCCGTTCTTTTAGCGGCATTGGAAGAAACAGAGTACCTGCGTCTTGAAGCGATGCAACCGGATGATACACTAACGATTGCTGCTATGAAATTGGGTTTAAACCGTTATGAATTACCGGAAGCTGTAGCTGAACTCATTCGCCAACGGGCCGGGGGTAATCCGTTTTTTGCTGAAGAAATATTTTATGCATTGCGTGATAACGGTTTTATTACCTTTAAGGCCATGCAAGACAAAGTGCGTTGTTTAATTAGTGGTGATCTCAATCGAGCTGCCCAAACTTTGCCACCAACAATTCAAAACATCATCTTGTCAAGAATTGATCGACTCGCCCCAGAAAAACAACTTATTTTGAGAGTGGCCGCTGTTATTGGTCAAATATTTCCATACAATATTTTAAGAGATACGCTTAAAAAACATTTGGAAATCAAGGACGATATTATTAAAGTATATCTTGATGATTTAGTCCACCTGGGCTTGATCGAAATCGAAACGTCAATATCGGATACAACGTATACCTTTAAACATACCATTATTCGAGAAGTGACGTATCAATCGCTTTTGTTTGATCGACGACGGCAGCTCCATCGCAGTGTGGCGCAGTGGTATGAGGATACTTTTAAAATCGATACAGATAGACTATTTCTTCCGCCTGAGGTCAAAGTTGCCCAAAGTTTTTCATCCAAACCTACAGTCCCCCTCAACCAAACACCTTTATCACCATTTTATGCACTGCTGGTCTACCATTGGCACCAAGCGGAAGATGAAAATCAAGAGCATTATTATTCCGCTTTGGTCGGACAACAAGCCGTTAGAGAGTTTGCTAATGCCGAAGCCGTTGGTTATCTTAATCGCGCTTTATTTTTAACGCCTAACAGCAATAAAACCGAACGCTATAATCTGCTGCTGGCACGCGAAACGGTTTATCATCGCCTTGGAGAACGCTCCCGCCAAAAAGCTGACTTAATGTCTCTGACAGAATTGGTTCAACACGTAGATAACCCTAATCAGTTAGGCGTGGTGGCCTTACACTGGGCTTGGTATGCCGAAGCAATGAGCAACTATCCAGAAGCCATTACCGCAGCACAAGAGGCAGCTACTTATGCTCAGCAGAGTCAGGATCTTAGCCTTTTTATTGAGAGCTACATTGTTTGGAGCCAGGCTTTGACCTACCAAAACTCATTTGACCTGGCCTATAATTTATTAGAGGAAGCCTTAGCAAAAGCCCAACAGGACAATAATACACTCTCCGAAGCCAAATGTTTGCAAGCTTTGGCCGATACCTACTACACCCAAGGAAATTATGTAGCGGCCAAATCTTGTTGTCAACGTGCTCTTTGGCTTTGTCGGCGCAAGTCGCAGCCTTTGGTCGAAGCCGACGTTCTTAATACACTGGGCCTGATTAACTATCAACAGGGTAATTATGGAGCGGCCCGCGAACACTTTGAGCAGGCCATCCACATCTATTATGGGGTTGGTCATAAACGGAGTGAAACTAAAACATTTCATAATATTGGTTTGCTCTATCTCTACACAGAAGATTACGAGGTAGCCCGAGACTATTTTGAACAAGCCCTTGACATTGGCCGTGAAATACAAGATCGGCAGTTGGTAGCCGATGCTCTCTGTAACTTAGGAATAACCTATTGTTATCAAGGCGACTATCTACCGGCACGCAGTTATCTGGGTCAATCGCTTGGTATTCGTGAAGAAATTGGGACCCCACTTGGCGAAGCTGACTCGCTCAGTAAATTGAGTGTTGTATACTATTATTTGGGCAACTATCAAACAACCAAACGGTATTGTGAGCTAGCCATAGCTATTGTCCGAAAGTTGAAGTTCCGGATCGGTGAGAGTTATAGCTTAACCTATTTGGGACATGCATTAGCTGAATTAGGTCATCTCGAAGAGGCTTTTATGGCATACGAACAGGCCTTGCAGTTACGATACACGCTTAACCAACAACATCTAACCATCGATATTTTAGTCGGTATGGCCAACATTGCTATTGCTCAAGGCCAAAGAGAAAAAGCCTTAGCCTATGTGAATAAAATTCTAATGTTATCGCAAAATCAGGAAACTACGGGCACAAATAATTTGGCATGGGTTCACTTAAAGGTTTACAATATATTTACAACGTTATCGCAAATTAATCCTAGTTTTGTTCATAACGCGCAGGGTATTTTAGAGAAAGCACATAGGAATCTTCAACAGAAGGCCAATCATTTTCATAACGGCAAACAAAGACGTAACTATTTAGAGAATGTCCAGTGGCATCAGGATATAGTTACCATCTGGGAGAAAGAACTTGAGCCATCTTTGATAACTGGATAAACAATCACTGGTTACTGGCCATGAACCGCGAAGATGTAGAAAAAATCATTACGTTGGCACGTCAAAAAAGTCAGCTTCCTAACTTAACGGGAGCGAACTTAGCGGGAATGGATTTAAGCGGAATTAATTTGCATCGCGCCTATTTAAGTGGTGCAAATTTAAGGGGTGCTAATCTAACAGGGGCAAATTTAGGCTGGGCTTACCTAAGGGAAGCGGATCTCAGCGAAGCCACGCTCGATAGAATAAACTTGAATAGTGCCAATCTTTTCCGGGGAAATCTGTATAAAACGCATCTTAATGAAGCTGACCTACGTCGCACCAACTTACGGGGTGCCAATTTAAGTTACGCTTACTTACATCGCGTCAATCTGCGTGGAGCAAACTTATTTAGAGCCAACTTTGCGTATGCTGATCTCACCGAAGCCATGATGATCGGTGCCAACACCAGTGGTGCGGATTTTGGCTATGCCAATTTAAGCGAAGCCAATATTACGCGGGAGCAGCTAAGTATTATAAGCAGCCTCAAAGAGACTATTATGCCGGATGGTATAAAACGCAGTTAACGAAAAACTAATCTGTCAATACTGTGCAATTGACAGAGTAGAAAGAGTAGGCTTTGGCTTGTTGGGTACAAAATTTTTACAACGAGCCCGAGTTATAAGCAGTTTGATGTGAGCGTGCTTTGAGGATTTTGTTACTCAGCCACCAAAAGAAAAACATTCCAGCCAAATCAAACGCGAAATCGGTTATATCGGCTGTTCTTAAAGGTGAGAAACTTTGCGCACCCTCTTCCATCGCGACGATGGCTAACGGCAACAAAATCGCCAAGGGAATAGACCATTTCCCAATTGCAACGTAACGTCCTCGAAACCAAAGATTAAGCCAGAAAACAATCGCCCCAAATAGTAAAAAGTGAAACACCTTATCCGCATAGGGCCACTGCACTACGTAAAGCGGTAAAATCCCTAAATAAGCCATCTCTGTAACCAGTGCGGCCAGTGCGATTTGCGGCCACAGTAACCAATCCCATCGGTTCGGTACTTCTCCCATAATGGCGTAACTAGCCGCACCGATAGCGCTACCTAAAACCGCCCCACCAAAAACATCGGAGGGGTAATGAAGCCCCAGGTAAACTCGGCTAAACGCAATAAAAACAGCCCCCCCAACGGCAAGCAAACTCCAGTGCCATCGACGATAGGCCAACACAACAATCATCGCAACACTAAAAGCCATGGCTGTGTAGCCACTGGGAAAAGCCAACAAACTAAAGCCGCCTTGTACCATTCGAACGTCCTCAGGGCCGGTTCGTAATGACAGAAATTGAAAAGCAATGGCGAACACTACACTCGAGACACAAGCTGTTAAAATAGCTTTGCCAACGCGTTCCTGTTTATCCGTAATCCACAACCCTAAGCCCAGAGTCGGTAAGAAAATTAATCCTGCCAGAGTAACACCAAGTACAACCTGATCCAAAATAGGATGACTCAGATTTTGATTAATTAATGTGAGAAAAAACGATTCCATAGAAAGCTCCTGTTCTAGACGCGATCAGATAATTTGAATTTCATAGGTTTTTACCGGTTGTTCGCGGTTTTTCACTTTCATCTCTTTATAGAAAACGGCTTTCACTGAGTCTTGCACGCTATCGTAGACAGCTTTGCTAATGAGTATTTTATCACCCGGTGTATTCTCTTGAATACGTTTGGCTAAATTAACGGTATCACCGATAGCTGTATAATCCATTCGATCAGACATGCCTACGTTACCCACAACCGCCTCACCGACGTGGATACCGATACCAAAACTCAAGTGGCGCTCTTGACCAATATTTTTATGGTAATCGTGGATAGCACGCTGCATTGCTGTGGCGGCTCTAACCGCCCTAAGCGTATGATCGGGCTGGTCGAGCGGCGCATTAAAAATACCCATCACCGCGTCTCCTACAAACTTATCCAAAGTGCCTTCATACATCAAAATTGAAGAGGCAGCCATTGATAGATACTCGTTGAGCGCATCCACCAATTTTTCAGGCTCAAGATGCTCGCTAAATCGGGTAAATCCTCGAATATCGGCAAAAAGCACAGTAATCAATTGGCGATGCCCACCTAATTCCAGGCCCGAAGGGTCTGCCGGCAGTCGATCAACCACTGCCGGAGATACATAACGGCGGAACATATCCTGTACAGCCTTTAAGCGTTTGGTTTCCGTCATGTCTTCCAAAACCACGGTGACACCATTGGTTTGAAATTGGGCGTCTTTCAACGGTGACATGTTGACGGTTAGATTGACTTGTCCCCGGGCCGGCAGTTCTGAAATAATTTCATAATTGGTGTAGCGTTCGTCTCGATCCACCACATTCTTCATCAAGTTAGAAAAAATAGTATTTGCCAGCTCCGGAATAATCTTATTGTAGGGTGCGCCAATACTATTTTTAGGCGACAAACTTAAAATAGAGGCAGCAGATTTATTAAAAAGCGTAATTTTATTCCATTTGTCGATGGTGAGAACGCCGGTCTGCATACTATCAAACACACTGTCCATTAAATTTTTCATATGCGTGGTTTCTTCCAAGTTGCGCTGTAATCGATCGACCAAACTAGCGTTTTCTAAGGCTAGCGCAGTTTGATCGGCCAATGTTTTTAGCAACCGCAGATCCTGGGCGGTATAACGCTGCTGTGATACTTTCGAGCCTAAACCGAATATACCTATGAGCTGATCCTTCTTTAGAATGGGGATGAACCACTCTAAATTGAGCGAGCGAAGCATATGTCTATCCTCTTCAGGTGCATCACGAAACTGAGCCGAGATATCGACACTGTACTGGGAAAGGGGCTGGGCTTGATCGACAAGCCGGTGCGAGATTGAGCTATTGTGGGTTAAAACCAATTTGGTAGGGAATTGATTGGTCACGGCGAAAGGGAATGTTCGAAAACTGAACGTTTCTGGGGTTTCGGCCTCTAGCATAAATAGCACCCCAATCGTAACCCCAAATGTCTGTCCTATATGACTTAAAGCAACCGTAGCTAACTCATTTGGATACAGAATATTGCTAATCGACTGGGTATAACTTTGAATAACCTTTTGATAATCATAAGGTTGACCAAAAACAATGCGATCTGTCAATCGCCTACTGAGACGTTGAATCGGAATATAGACTATCGTTAGCAGGACAGCAGCGACAACGGCTACAACCAGAACCGGATCGACAAATCCTACCGGCAGCATCAAAGCCAGTAGATCGCCTACAAAGATTTGAACTAAATATATTCCTGAAATATAAACACCGATGGTAACCAACACGGTTACAAGCCGGCTAAGCGCATAGCGAAATGCCGAGCTAAGATCAATAAGTTCCTCAACAGCAACGACATATGTTGCCAGAGTACTTCCCAGGGCGGTAATGAGTAACCCGATTGTCCAAAACGGCTCGATAAGAGATAGGTACATGCCATAGCCACCCATAAGCGCCAAAGTGGCTATCAACAAAAATTGAATTCTGTTTCTATGCGCTGGACTGCGCGTTTGTAACATCTGAATTTGAACGGTCAGAAATGAGAATATGATAAACGAGGCAGCACAAATAACACATAAGACAAATCCAACATTAGACGGAAACAGCCAGCCGTTACTCCAGGCATAAATTTGAGGAGGCAGAATAAGCCATTTCGTGTCGAGGCCGGCGGCTAAAAGCAAGACCGAGCCAGGAATGGCCCAAACCCATGGCTCTGGCCACAACCGTTGAAAGAACATCCGAATAAATGCCCAATACAAAACCGATAAACCGACCAAACCGTAAGGGGCCAGTTTTGCCCAATTAAAGCCACCAGAAGCGTTTTCGACGTCCGTAAAAAAAACAACAACTAAATTTATATTCCAAAGAATAGTTGCCCATAAGTAAGCTAAGAATAAACTGTACAGTTTATCGCGCTTTATCTCGCTTCTAGAAAAAACGTAAATCATCAAGATAAAATGGGCCAAAGCCACGCTCACAGGAACGATAGCCTGACTGGGTAATATCATAGAGTTAAACAGCATACCTTGTCCTATGTCTATAGTGGTTCGAGGTTCATAGCAAAGTTTTCCGGATTAATTCAAAAAACAAGACATCCTTACGTTTATCTTAGAGTTGGAACTACGCTCCACGATTTCAACGTTTAAGGTTTTAGCCCTCAACCCGAAGTCTGATCTTTCATCGAAGCTTCATGCGTCGTAAAATTATTAATAGGAGGGCCTATCAGAGTCAACTTTATTAAGAAGTTGGAATATTTGGAAATCGAATGTTAATTTCCATTAATTTTAACCGACGTAGGCTTATTCTAAAACTGTCAATTTGTACTATGGGCCTAATTGAGGATTTTGATACAAAGCGCCTAAAATAACAAAAACAAACCACCGCCAAGATTGACGGTGGTTTGTTTTATGTATTAGTAGGGCCGTGATAAGGCTTGTGGATTACTTTTTGACAGTTCGCATCTTTATCTTTTGAAGACCGTGCCATCCAAGCAAACAAAGACCTACCAGAATGAAACTCCCTACCACCAAAGCGAAAGGATACGTAACCGCTTCGTGGTCGTTAAGGCCGGTTTCCGGCAGCAGCAGCACCGGTAGGGGCGGTTCTAAAGGCGTTGTTTGAGGGCTAACTGTCGTAGAAGGTGAGCTGAAGTTTGAAGACGTAGAAGGGGGTGATGAAGCAGTAACGGGGCTGTCATCGTCGTCATCGTCATCATCATCAGTCGACGGTGAGCTACTGGGGGCGGGAACCAATACCCGGGCATTGGCTACTTTTCGAGGCCCACCATCAAAGTCAAGTGTAGCTTGGTTAACAATCGTTGTCGGACGGGGGTTTGCTAATCGGTTAACCGTAGCCGCAACCGACAACGTTACCGACTCATCAACACCAAGTGTAGGAATATCAACCGTAATGGTCGATACAACCGTTTGGGTTACGCCCGAGGAATGTCCGGCCGTCGAGACGACATCGGTAATTAACGTTGGCGTGAGAACAAGGCCGCCGGGTGATGATGCGACATTAAAGGATACGAGATTATACTCCATGGGCAACGGGTCGGTGAGCACAACATTTTGGGCCGGTGAATTGGAGTTTAAGCTGGGATTGGAGACGGTTATAGAGAAATTGACAGCATCACCGATAGCGGCCTGAGAGGGATCAACAGCTTTGGTAATCTGCGGATCAACCACTTCGAGGGGGGTATTATCGTTGGCTATGTTGTTGCTGGGGGTAGGATCGGAACCACTATCATCACCAATAACAGCCGTGTTGGCGATAGCTGCGGGGGGTGGCGATAGGGGACTATCGACCACAAGACCAAACGCAGCCGATCCAGATCCACCATTGGCAGCAACCGTACCGACGTTCACGATACAAGTCGTACCCGGACCACTGCCGTCGGCACAACTCCAAGCCGTCGGAGCGCTAGCCGCTGCATTAAAGGTGGTGTTAGCCGGAACCGTTTCTGTAATCGTCACGTTATTGGCATCGATTACGCCAATATTGGTATAGGCTAACGTATAAACTACGGTTCCGCCGGGAGTTGTGGTGATACCACCATCCGTTTTCGATAAGGTCATATCAGGAGCAAGGCTGAGCGGCGTATTATCGGCAGCCACATTATTAGCAGGAGTAGGATCCGGGCCTTTGCTGCCATCATCAGCGATGGAGGCACTGTTGTTGATAGCAGTGACACCGGCCGGTATCGGATCATCCACATCAACAGCAAAATCTACCGTCCCACCCGTGTTACCGTCAACATTTCCTATCGCAAAAGTACAGCTTGTAGCGCCACAACTCCATCCCGGCGTACTGGCTGTTGCATTGAAGGTGGTATTGGCCGGAATTGTATCGGTAATCGTTACCCCCGTGGCACCGGTATTACTAACATTAGCGTAACTGAGGGTGTAAACAACGGTACCTCCCGGAGCAGTGGAAACACCGCCATCCGTCTTTTCAAGGGTTAAATCCGGGGGAATAACTGTTTCGTCAGAGGCTTCTACTGGAGCAAATTGATTACCAAGCGTATCTTGGAAATCAAGCGTGACCGTATTGGTTAGGGTATCGCTGGCGTCATTATCCACAGTAACAACGATATTGAAGAAGCCGCCCCCACCGGGTAGAACATTATCACCAAGCGTAACCGTTACGATGCCAGGTGCTGTTTCATTGCAAGTGCTGCCAGGGTAGCTGCTATTAAGAGCAGCTATATCACAACTCTGAAATGTAACTCCGTCCGGCAAATTATCCACAAGCGTTACATTGGTAGCGGTACCGGGCGTAGGGGTTGCATCAGAAACGTTCGTAAAGACGATAGTATGCGTAATCGCTTCGCCCGGCAAAACAATGGTCTTGCCATCATCTTTGCTGATTTCCATAACAGGCGTACCCGGTTGAACAAAGTAAACCGGTTCATCTTCCTGCGCTTCAAAGATGTACTGATTGTCGTCAGGTATACAGACTTCTGCACGCCACCACCCTACTAAAGTTTCATCGATATCAAAGACATCCCCGTCACGCTCGGTGTCGGTACCGTTGGGGCCATTCCATTCCGTTGCACCTGAAACGTCGCCAGCTACCTCCGTTCCATTGGGCAAGAAATAGGTAATACTACCGGCGTTGTCCATATCGAAGTTGTTAAGCGTAAGCGGCGACGCAGACCCAACAAAAAAGTAAAAGTCTTGACACGTATCACTGTCAACGTGCTGAAAACTGGATTTAACCAATCCAATTTCTAACTCATCACCGGTGCCGGGAAAACCGTCCGGGTTATCATCTTCGTTACCATTAGAAAGCAAAGTGGAATTGGCCGCAGAAATCCCCGAGCAACTGCCTACCGGATCACAATCCGGGTCGTGGTTTACGCTTAAGCGCCAGCCGTTATCATCATCATCTGACGTGGTGGTTTCCAACACATAGATGCCGCACCCAAAGCCACCATCATTGGGCGTAATGGTAGCAAGTTCTACCCAAAGACCATCGGATCCATCGGTTGGGGCAAACACCATCGGTCCGACAACCGCACCATCGGCAGCCGTTAGGATAAACGTGGTATCATCATCAGCGCCACGTGCTTCATCGACAGTAAAAGGCGGCCCGTTAAATGTTCCGTTACTCGACTCCGGATCAAATAGGGCAAATGTAATAGACTGATCTCCGGGCCAACTGCATGGCACATGAATTTCTAAGCGATGGCTAGAATTTTCTCCTCCAACATTTGTGTAAAAATCACCAATATTAAGACCGGCATTGGGACCGGTTGTTTGCAAAAACGCCGCCGAACCGCTATTTGGTAGCTCGATAGCGTACGCTAAACTGAAACCCAAAACAAGCCACAAAACGATGGCAACAAAGGGCTTCAACAACCTGCGATTTTGGGGATGAGAGGTGTATCTCTTGAGCATACAAACTTCTCCTCATTGAGCTGATTAAATGTAAGCAGAACTTAATAACGCTTGGCCACCAGCTTGAATAAATTAATTTTGAGCATTTACAAAAGAAAAGCGTTTTGACAATTTTTTACCGTTTATTTGGGGGAGGTGTATTATAAAATCTCATTTTGAAAGTTGAGTATAGGAATAAAGTCCTATATCTCCCCAATCACAACAAGATCATCCAAACGGCTTTAGAGTCGAGGTCTATTTAATCGAACTCAAAAACGATAATTTTGATATTTACACTTTTGTAAGGGACAATTAGCAAAATATTGAGGTTGGAAGAATATGGCATGTTTGACGCAGCATAAATTCTACTGCATAAACTATTTTCACACAAAATAGAATAGAGATTATGGCTTTTGTTCTGTTACCCTTCTATCCAACATTATATTGACCACCCTCCTTAACTGATGTAAACTTATTGTGAGGGATTAGGGTAGCTGACACTTTCACCTGTATTCGCTTTTTATTTGGAGGTATACTAACTATGTCACACCCTGTTCAGGTTTCTTTGCGCACGCATTTGTTGCAACCGGACTGGCCCGGCTTTGATTTTATTATCTTTGACTGCGACAGCACCCTTAGCACGATTGAGGGCATCGACGAACTGGCCCGCCAAAAGGGTAAATTTAATGAAGTCAAAAAAATGACTGATGCGGCCATGGAAGGTGAAATTCATCTGCAAAATGTCTACGACCGTCGGCTCGAATTGCTAAATCCCACCCGTGCCGAAATTCGGGCACTCGAGCGACAGTACCGTCTTACGGTCGTCCCCGATGCTCCTGACATCATCAAAGCTTTAAAATTTTTCGGTAAAGAACTCTTTATCGTTAGCGGCGGCTTATTAGCCGCCGTTCGACCTTTTGGCGAATGGTTGGGCATCCCTCGGCAAAATATTCGAGCGGTTGACGTTCGCTACAACCGCCTCTCCGGGCGATGGTGGGACTACCAACAAGATCAGTGGGGCCAACGTCCTGACGTGGAATATTTAGACTCTGAAGCTACACCCCTTATCGAATCGCAAGGGAAAGCCGACGTTGCTCGCGATCTTCTGCAAAGCAGTGCCGGACGCTCACTGCTCATCGGCGATGGGATGAGTGATTTGGCTGCTCGACCTGCCGTGGATTTGGTCGTCGGCTTTGGCGGCGTTATAACGCGCCAAAATGTACTCAACGAGGCTGAAGTGTTTGTTCGATGCCCAACATTAGCCCCTCTTTTGCCGCTTGCCCTCTCTGGACAGCAATGCCAGCAAGAGCAGGATACTCCCTATAACGAACTATTCCGTAAAGGATGGAATTTAATCGAAACCGGCGAGGTATTATTTCGAGACGATAATTAGCTGACAGGCGTAAGGTAATCCGGCGAGAAATTTGTGTGCAAAAGTAGCTCTGTTCGAGTTGCCTCGCCCTTACGTTATTCTATCAGGCTTTACAGTTTCGATCTCAAATCAAATTAAGTACAAACGGTTTATTTTTTCGTTTCGTTCGTGAAAATTTTTACGAATATTTTATAGAGAGTCGAACAGTCACAGCGACAATGAAAATTTGTTATCAAGCCGCGGAGTGAGCATCCTCAGATGCGAACGGGGTGGGCCAAGCCGCTCCGCATCTGAGGATGCTGGCTCCTCGAAAATTGGATCTACTGAGGCGCTAAAAAGCGCTTGAATCAAGCACAAAAGCACCAGATCGCTTATAATGAGGGGATGAGATTTGTCAAAATTCACTTTATTCTTTATTACTACGCTGTTTAATACCCAATAACTGTAGGAGAAAAACATGGCTTATAAAATACTTGTTACCGATGACCTGTCCCCCCAAGCTATACATTTATTGGAAGCAGCGTCGGATGCTACCTTTGATAATGTCCATCGCCCCTCGCAAGAGGAATTGCGTGAAATAATTCCTAACTACGACGCGGTGATTATTCGCAGCAGTGTAAAAATCGACAAAACTATTATCGACAATGCAACCAACCTCAAAGTGATCGGTCGCGGTGGGGTAGGTTTGGATAACGTTGATATCAATGCCGCTTCTCTGCGCGGTATTGTTGTGCTCAATACGCCGGGAGCCAACACGATCGCCACAGCCGAACATACCATGTCGATGCTGTTGGCCTTGTGCCGCAATATTCCTCAGGCCGACCGCTCGTTGCGCGATCACCAGTGGGCACGCAGCCAATTTTTGGGCGTACAGCTATACCGCAAAACCTTGGGCATTGTTGGGTTGGGAAGAATTGGCGCACAGGTTGCTCGTCGGGCACAATCGTTTAGTATGAACGTGATTGCCTTTGATCCCTTCATTAATGATGAAGTTGCCCGTGAGTTGAAAGTGGAGTTGGTAGAGTTTGATGAGCTACTTTCTCGTGCTGACTTTATTACGTTGAATGCGGCCTCAACTGCCGAAACTAAAAATCTCATCAACAAAAAAACCATCGCCCGCATGAAGCCGGGTGTTCGCCTTGTAAACTGCGCACGTGGCGTTTTAGTGGATGAGGCAGCCCTGGTTGAGGCGCTGCAATCCGGCCAAATCGCCGGGGCGGCCCTGGATGTCTTCGACAAAGAGCCTCTCACCGACAACAGTCCGCTGCGCGATCTGCCGAATGTGGTCTTAACCCCCCACATTGCCGCCAGCACAGTCGAAGCCCAAGAAGACGTCGGAACCCAAGTGGTTGATCGGGTACTGGCCGCCTTGCGGGGCGATGATTTCCGCAGCGCGGTGAATATGCCGGTCGCCGATGCCAGCATATTCAGAGAACTTGCTCCTTATTTGCATCTGGCTGAAAAGCTGGGCAATGTCCAAATGCAGCTTGCTGAAGGGCCGGTCAAGCGCGTTGAGGTCGAATTTCAGGGCGATGAAGTTAGCGACCACGTCAAACCGTTGACCGTCGCCTTGCTGAAAGGAATGCTCGATCCCGTTACCGATACCCCGGTTAACTATATCAGTGCGCCACATCTGGCTATGCAGCGGGGTATTAGCGTAACCGAGACGAAAGGACTGCCCGACCTTAACTACGCCAACTTGCTTAAATGCCACGTTATCTGGGACGGCGGCGAACGCTTTATTTCCGGCTCACTGCTGGGCCACGAGTCGCCGCGCGTGGTGCAGATCGACAGTTTCAAGCTCGATGCCCAATTAGAAGGCATTATCTTGGTTATGGAAAGCCAAGACCTACCTGGCGTTGTTGGTCAGGTGGCTACACTGCTGGGCAAACACACCATTAACATTGCTGAGTGGCGCATGGGTCGAAGCGGCCCCTGGGAAGGCTCCCCCACTTCCATCAATATTTCATTTATTAATCTCGATATACTGGCCTCGTCAGAGGTGCTTGAAGAATTGAAACAACTCGATCGCGTGCTTAAGGTTACCCAAATAAAGCTCTAACCCGGTCGAGATTTTGGAGAAAAGGGAAATAGTTTTATGGACGAAAGTCAAAATCAACAACCATTTAAGATCCTCATCACCGATGATGTTTCGGCTCAAGGATTGAGCCTGTTAGAAGAAGCTGCCGACATAGAATTTGATCTGATCAAAGGGTTAACACCCGAAACGCTAGCCGAACGTATTCCCGACTACGATGGCCTTGTTGTGCGCAGCAGCGTAAAAGTAACGAAAGAGGTCCTGGAAGCCGCCGATAAACTAAAAGTTATTGGTCGGGCTGGTGTAGGCGTAGACAACATCGATGTTGATACGGCCAGCATGCGCGGCATTGTGGTGATGAACACACCGGGTGCCAACACAATCGCCACCGCCGAACATACGATGACGCTGCTGCTGGCCCTTTGCCGCCACGCGCCGCAAGCGTATGTCACCCTTAAGCAAGGCCGTTGGGATCGAAAAAGTTTTACCGGCACGCAACTCCATCGCAAAACCATTGGCATCATTGGAATGGGACGCATTGGAATGCGCGTGGCGGCCCGCTGCCAGGGTTTTGGTATGGATGTTATCACCTATGATCCTTACTTAAGTGATGAAGCGGCCCATGAACTGCGCATTAAATGCGTCACCCTGCCGGAACTGTTGGCCCAGGCTGATTTTATTGCCCTTCATGCGGCGCTTACGCCCAATACAGAGCAAATCATTAATGCTGAAGCGATTGCCCAGATGAAAGACGGTGTGCGCATTGTCAACACCGCCCGGGGAGCCTTGATCGACCAGGATGCGTTGGTTGAGGGTCTAAAGTCGGGCAAAATTGCGGGCGCGGCGCTTGATGTGTTTATCGAGGAACCGGTACCGGCCGACAGCCCGCTGCTGGCGATGGATAACGTTATCGTGACGCCGCATTTGGCCGCCAGTACCGTCGAAGCTCAGGCCGATGTTGGCACACAAATTGTCTCGCAAATTATCGACGCGCTGCGTGGACTTGATTTCCGTAATGCGCTCAATATGCCCTTTAGTGATGCCAAACTGCTGCGCACGATGCAACCCTATCTGGCCCTGGCCGAAAAGGTCGGCAGCTTGCAGGCCCAACTGGCCGATAACACCATCGAGCGCATTGAGGTTGAGATAAAAGGCACCGAAATTAGCGACCACATCAAGCCCATTACGGTCGCCATTTTGAAGGGTCTTTTGGAACCCCATATGGAAAAAGCCATCAACTACATCAACGCCCCCTACCTTATTGAGCGCCGGGGTATTAAGGTATCGCAAACCCGAGGACTACCGGCCCCTGATTATCCGAACTTGATTTCCTGCCGTATCGAATGGCAAGGCGGAGGCAGTCGAACGGTAGCTGCTACCCTATTTAACCACGACGAACCTCGCCTTGTTCAGATTGACGGCTATCGCGTCGACGTTCGACCGGAAGGCATTATCCTGGTTTTCCAAAGTTACGACCGGCCCGGCTTTATCGGGCGGGTGGGCACCGTGCTGGGCGAGTTGGGTATCAATATTGCTACCTGGCGCACCGGGCGCACCGCTCCCGGCGGAATGGCCCTCTCATTTGTAAGCGTTGATCGCGACGTGCCTGAAAACGTCATGAATCTCATCCAAGAGTTTGAGCTTATTATGCGCATCCGCAAAGTGAAGTTGTAGTCGATACGTGGCGACAGGGAGTAAGTTTTGAACCGTGAGGTGCGTCTAGAGAAAGAAGATCAACCTGATAAGACAATGGCACGGCCCCTGCCACAGGGAGTGCCCAAAACGATAACACTCTGCACACTGCAATAAGGATAGTAATCATGTCATCAAACAATATGGTACACAATACGATTATTGTCGGCTCTGGCCCTGCCGGACTCACTGCCGCCATTTATACAGCCCGGGGTCGACTCGATCCGCTGGTTATTGAAGGTTATCAAGCCGGTGGGCAGCTCATGCTAACCTCCGAAGTTGAAAACTTTCCGGGCTTTAAAGACGGCATTATGGGACCGGAATTGATGATGGAATTTCGTGCCCAGGCCGAACGTTTCGGCGCAGAATTCATCACCAAAAACGTCACCAAAGTTGAACTTGACGGTGATATCAAAAAAGTATGGGTTGACGATGATCTTTACCTGGCCCACACCGTTATCATCTCCACCGGCGCTTCGGCCAACCTGTTGGGCTTAAAAAACGAAAGCCGCCTCATGGGGCGTGGCGTAAGCACTTGTGCCACATGTGACGGCTTTTTCTTCCGCGACAAAACCATCGCCGTGGTTGGCGGCGGCGATAGCGCAATGGAAGAAGCGACCTTCCTGACACGTTTTGCCAAAAAAGTGTATATTATTCACCGGCGCGAAGGTTTCCGCGCTTCGAAAATTATGTTCGAAAAGGCTGAAAACAACCCCAAAATCGAATTTATTATCAACACGATTGTTACCGACGTAGTAGGCGAAGATGCGGTGACCGCCGCCAAACTGCAAAACACCCAAACCGGTGAGGAGGCAGAGCTTCCCATCGACGGTCTGTTTGTTGCTATCGGCCATACGCCCAATACCGAGCTTTTCAAAAACCAAGTTACGATGGATGAAAAAGGGTATATCATCACATCGTCAGATAAATCGCATATCACAGCTACCAACATTCCGGGCGTGTTTGCTTGTGGCGATGTGCAAGACAAGCGCTATCGGCAAGCCATTACCGCCGCCGGCAGCGGCTGTTCTGCAGCTCTGGATGCCGAGCACTATCTGGAATCCCTGCCTGAAGTCGAAGATGTGAGCGAACCGGTCGCTGCGTAAACCGTTCCTCATCTTTCTTCATAACATAAATCCTCCCGATCTGCCACCGGGAGGATTTTTTTCTTTCTAGAAAAGCCATTTTGCCAAAACTTGACCCCAATCCCTAGTGGGTATACACTACCCTGCATAGAATAGACCTCGACCAGATTTTGACCGTCTATTTTGCCCCGACCCGACCACCCTATCATATTCCCAATCATAGTAATCTTGCCAATCTCAGCAGCATGCACTGTGCTCAAAAGAAGTTGGAGCAGCTACGTTTTACCCCGATAAATTGAGCATCTAAACCAGCAGCATGTATGCTACTGAAATGTAGGGAGCTAAGATGCAAGCATTCGATAGTGAGCATCCGTCTTCACCCGTGCTAGCGCTGCCGCCGGCCAACAATACCTGGCCGGCTCCCCTTTCTCTGCCTACAAAATCCTCTGACATCAGCGACGAAAGCTTAATCACCCTCATCACTACGGGGTCACCATCTGATAGTAAAAACGCTCTGGCAACCCTTTATAAACGCTATTATAAAGATGTTTGGCGTTTTGTACGAAGCAAAGTTTCGGCGGCCACCGATGCCGATGAAGTATCGGCGGCCGTATGGCTGGTGGTTCTCGAAAAAATTGCCAATTTTATTTGGACCGGCGTTCCGGTTAAATCCTGGCTGTTGAGTATTGCCCATCGTAAAGTGATGGAACACATCAACACGCCGCATACCCTCTCGCTAGAAAAGCTGCGCGAAGATCACGACTCTGCTCTCCATTTTATTGCCAGCCAGCTTGACCTTTTTGAACAGCACGAACCGGTACCACCCGTCCCAACAACGGTCAAAAAAGAGGCCGACGAACTGCTGCATACCATGATCCGCCGTCTCTCTAAAATTGAGCGGCGTATTATTATGTTGATTTATTTCGAATCCGTTGAAAATGCCACGGAAGTTGCGCAACGGTTAGACATGAATAGCAACACCGTGCGCGTCTACCACAAACGCGCGCGAGACAAGCTACGCAGCTTTCCCGAACTAAAAATTTTATTTGAAAGGCCCCCTGATTATGGCTGACCATGAACTTGACCAGCGAAAAAAAGAGCTGGAAACGTTCGGTCACATCATTGCAAAACACCATATGCAGCGTACCAAGCACGAAGCCCAACAGTCGTCCCCCGGCTCAGTGGCTCTGGGACGCTATTTGTATGCGTCTCGGAAATGCGCCGATTTATCTATCGAAGCGTTAAGCCGGCAGACAAAATTATCGACCGCTACCCTGCTTGGCCTGGAGCAAGGACTTTTTTCTACTGACGCTATTCAGCCCCACTGGCTCAAGCGTTTAGCCCGCGTTTTAGAGGAAGATGTTGATGATTTCAATCTCCTCTTGGACTCTCACCCCACAAAACAACTCTCACGCCAATCTTTATTAGAACAATGGCTAGAAACGTTCTGGCCTCCTCCAACAACTCTCATTTTCCGACGCCCTCTCGTTTCGCTGTATGCGGTTATATGGATGAGCCTTGTCTGTTTCGCGGCTATAACCATGTTGCGTTATTCCATCACCGCACCATCGTCTGACTCTGCCGAAGCGCGCCCTTTGTTCATCCCTATCAATTCCGAACTTCGCCTTAATATGATCAAGGCCGAAGCACCACTTACCTATCAAGCCAGCGATGGAACGCTCTACGCTCCGGCATCGAAAAACGCCTTGTTGCACCATCAACAACCCTATTAATGATGTTTGTCCGAACAAGAAATAATTTGACCAGCCCTCAAAATCATGCTATTCTCGACAGCCTGATCGTACTTCAGTGTATAGCTACATAATCATTCGACCCTACGCTTCAACATGACTTGTCATGACCGGATTTTCGCCAAGCCCATGTCACTTTGATAATAATCTCAAGATCACGATAAATTCTGCAGCGTTGTAACACCTATCTCATATATGAGTACATCATCCACATCCGATAGGATGGTCTCCCGTAGAGCATTACCCATACACCCAATAATGAAATGAGGACTAAACCGAGCAACAAAGAGGTTGCGCTAAAATTATCCTTTTTAAACTCATAGTGATGCTCTCGATTTATCAACATCATAAAGAGGAGGTGAGACTCATACAAAACTCCCGGTGGAGTTAAAAACTTTACTTCCATATCTGTTCCCGTAATTTTTTTTGTGTTCACTTACCTAAGGAGGAGTATTTTTACGATGAAACGAAATTTATTTTTATTCCTGTGCGCCGCCATCGCCCTCATGTTGATGGCTGCCTGTGGTGCTCAACCACAACCCGCAGCCCCGGAAGAACCGGAGTCGGCTGAGGCAGAACCGGCTGAAGAAGTGGCCGAAGAAGAAGCGGCTGAAGAACCGGCTGAAGAAGTAGCCGAAGAAGAAACGGCTGAAGAAGCGGCCGAAAGCGCCGAAACTATGCGCGGCACAGGCGATACCCTGAATATTCTCTATTGGCAAGCTGCCTCAACCATGAACCCCTTCCTGTCCGGCGGTACCAAAGATATTGAAGCCGCATCGGTTGTGCTGGAGCCGCTGGCTCGCTACGATGAAAACGGCAATATGGTTCCCTGGCTGGTTGAAGAAATTCCAACCGTTGAAAACGGTGGCGTTGCCGAAGACCTGACCAGCATCACCTGGAAAATTAAAGAGGGTATTCTCTGGTCTGACGGCACCCCCTTTACCGCCGAAGATGTGAAGTTTACCGCCGAATACTGCCTTAACGAAGAAATGGGCTGCAACGCGCTCTCTTACCTGGGCGACGTTGAAAGCGTCGAAGCTGTTGATGACTTGACCGTACAAATCAACTTCGGCGTACCGAAGCCTTTCCCCTACGGCCCGTTTGTGGGTGCCACCATCCCGGTTCTGCAAAAAGCACAGTTTGAAGACTGCATGGGTGTCAAAGCACAAGAATGTACCGATCAGAACTTCGCGCCTATCGGTACCGGCCCCTACAAAGTTACCGATTTCAAAGCCAATGACGTGGTTGTTTACGACATCAACGAAAACTACCGCGATCCCGACAAGCCCTACTTTAGCCAGGTTATCTTCAAGGGTGGTGGTGATGCCGCCGCCGCCGCACGCTCGGTTCTGGAAACCGGCGAAGTGGACTACGCCTGGAACCTGCAAGTTGAGCCGCAAATTCTCGACAGCATGGCCGCAGCCGGCAAAGGCACCGTTGTTACCGCTTACGGTACCTCTGTCGAGCGTTTGATGGTTAACTTTACCAATCCTGATCCGGCTTTAGGTGACTTGCGTGCGGTCTGGACCGAAGACGACCCCAACCCCCATCCCTTCCTGACCGATCCGGTTGTGACCCAAGCCCTGTCGATGGCTATCGACCGCGAAGCCATTGCCACCCAGTTGTACGGTGCCGGTGGTAAACCAACCTGTAACGTACTGCCCGCTCCGGAAATTTACGTCTCAACCGCTAACGACGGCTGCCTTGAGCAAGACATCGAAGGTGCTAATGCGCTCTTAGATGAAGCCGGTATTGTTGACACCGACGGCGACGGCATTCGCGAAAAAGATGGCGTGCCGCTGCAAATTTTGTACCAAACCTCCACCAACTCCGTTCGCCAGAGCACCCAGGCCCTGGTTAAGCAGTGGTGGGAGCAAATTGGTGTGGGCAGCGAACTGCGCAACATCGACGCCGGCGTTTTCTTCGGCGGCGACCCGGCCAGCCCCGATACCTTCCAAAAATTCTTTGCCGACATCGAAATGTACACCAACAACTTCGACGGCACCGACCCCGAATCATACATGGGCAACTGGCTCTGTAAAGAAATTCCAAACCCCGACAACCAGTGGATTGGCAACAACATGCCGCGCTACTGTAACGCCGATTACGACGCGCTCGTAGCCCAAATGTCGGAAACGGCAGCTTTGGAAGATCGCGCTGAGTTAGCGAAGCAGATGAACGACATGCTGATGCAAGACTACGTTATGATCCCTCTGGTTCACCGTGGTGATGTATCCGCCCACAGCAACACGCTGGAAGGCGTCCGCATGAACACGTGGGACTCAGAATTGTGGAACATTGCCGACTGGACCCGCGCCAGCGAATAACGGCACGATAAACTAAATGTAAAAATGGACTGTGGCTTAGGTCACAGTCCATTTTATAAAGTAACCTAAGTTGCCCCTTTCCGTGAACAAGACCTGACAGGTTTTCAAAGGTTTTTTTTGGCGTAAAATAAGGGGCAACCGCATCTCTATTTATGTTGGATATGTCGTATAAAACCTGTCAGGTCTGATAGGTTAAGCGCTGTCACCTTTTTTTTCTAACGAATTCTTCTAAAGTGAGCCTATGGGTAGATATTTAATACGCCGTCTCTTAACCGCTATCCCAACACTGATAGCCATCAGCTTTGTTATTTTCGCTATTCTCGATCTGGCTCCCAGCGACCCGACCGGCAACCTGCCGTTGACCATCCCCCCTGAGGTCAAAGAGCAAATCCGCGAGTCGCTTGGCTTGGGGCAGCCTTTTCATGTTCGTTATTTGAAATGGATGCAACAGTTCTTCATCACCGAGCCGCTCAACATTTTGGAAGAAACCACCGGCATCGCCATCGGTGACTCTGAAGGCCGTTTTCGGCTGCGTTCGTGGCAAACCCGCGGCCCCGTTATCGATTTAGTGCTGGAACGGCTGCCGCAAACCTTGTGGGTGGTTGGTCTGGCGTATCTGGTTTCCATCGTCATTGCTATTCCTTTGGGCGTTATCTCGGCTGTCAAGCAATATTCTTGGATCGACCAGGTTGCCACAATTTTTTCAATGATCGGCTTTTCGGTGCCCACCTTTTTCACCGGCCTGCTGGCCATCATCATCTTTAGCGTGCATTTGGGTTGGTTCCCCTCATTTTACGATACCACCCACCAGGTGACCGATTGGGAGAGCTTTGTCTTCCAAATTAAACAAATTATCTTGCCGGTTAGCGTGCTGGCCCTGTTTCAAACGGCCACCCTCAACCGCTTCACCCGCTCGTCTGTGCTCGATAACTTACCCCAAGATTATGTACGCACCGTTCGGGCCAAGGGGTTTCGCGAATATTACGTGATTATGACCCACGTGCTGCGCAACAGCCTCATCCCCGTGGTGACGCTGGTAGCGCTCGGTATTCCGACTATCTTCGGCGGAGCCATCATCACCGAGCAAATTTTCCGCATCAACGGACTGGGCGCGCTGCTCATTATCGCCATCCAGGGCAGCGATATTCCGGTGGTCCAAAGCCTAACCTTTATCTTTGCAATTTTGATCGTACTATTCAACCTGGTTGCCGATGTCATCTACGGTTTTCTTGATCCGCGCATCCATTATAGTTAATATGAACCTGTCAACCACACACAAAAGGGGATGTTTATGACTGCCCAATCCGAAACAATAGCCTTACCCGCAGCCGCAAAAAAACAACGCTCTCTGTGGGGTGATGTCTGGGTTCAATTTCGCAAGCACAAACTGGCCATGTTTGGTCTATTTGTAATTGCCTTCATCATGATTAGTGTTTTGATTGGCCCGTTGGTTTACACCCGAGATCCGGAATATATTGATTTTACCGTTGCCAACCAAGCTCCCAGTCTGCAATTCCCCTTCGGCACCGACAACCTGGGCCGCGATGGACTGGCCCGCAATCTATTTGGCGGACGCATCTCAATTGCCGTCGGTATTGTGGCAATGCTCATCTCGATGTTTGTCGGCTCATTCATTGGAGCGCTATCGGGCTACTATTCTAAACTTGATGGGCCGCTGATGCGCTTTACCGATATGATGCTGGCCCTGCCGCTGCTGCCGCTGCTGCTGGTCATCATCCTGCTCTTCCGCGACACGTTGCGAGCCACGTTTGGCCCGGAGACCGGTATTTTCCTGCTCATCGTATTTGTCATCGGCATTCTCAACTGGATGCCCACCGCCCGCGTCGTGCGCGGCTCGGTGCTGTCGATTAAAGAGAAAGAGTTTGTGGAAGCAGCCATCAGCATCGGCACCAATCAAAACACAGTGCTGCTCAAGCATGTCTTCCCCAACGTTCTCAGCCCGATTATTGTGGCGGCTACGCTCAGTATCGCCAACGCCATCATCACCGAATCGGCCCTTTCGTTTCTGGGTCTCGGCTTTCCTTCCGATGTACCCACCTGGGGCCGGCTGCTGTACGACGGCAAAGATTTTATGACCTTTACCCCCTGGGTTGTCATTTTCCCCGGTCTATTTATCTCCTTCACCGTACTCGGCATTAATTTTATGGGCGATGGCCTACGCGACGCGCTTGATCCAAAATTGCGCGATTAGGTGTAAATACATTGCCTCATCAATCATCATAAACAAAATCGAATGAACGCCAGAGAAGTTTGGAGATAAGGAGATGGGGAGATAAGGAGATTTTTTACAATCTCCCCATCTCCTCATCTCTCTATCTCCTGAAGTCAATTACAGGAGGAGTGAGCATCCTCAGATGCGGAGTGGTACTGCTCCTGCCGTTCGCATCTGAGGATGCTCCGCTCCTCAATTAAATCGTTATTTTCAAGGAGTTACATACAAACACATGCTCGACAAAGCCAAATCCCTATCCCCCGAACTCATTCGCCTGCGCCGCGACATCCACCGCCACCCCGAACTGAGTTTTCAAGAAGTGCGCACCGCCAAACTGGTGGCCGACACGCTGCACGAAATCGGCGGCATCCGCATTAAAACCGGCATCGGCAAAACCGGCGTCATCGGCGAACTCAGCAATGGCGACGGTCCCACCATCGCCATTCGGGCCGACATGGATGCCCTGCCGATTATCGAGAAAACCGGAACCCAATACACCTCAATTAACAACGGCGTCATGCACGCTTGCGGCCACGATGCCCACACCGCGATATTATTGGGCGTGGCCCACCTGCTGAAAGACAGTTTCGCGCACGATGGCCTGAAAGGCACCGTGCGCTTTCTCTTTCAGCCGTCCGAGGAAAACTGCGACAGCGAGGGCCTTAGCGGCGCACCTCGTATGATTGAGGATGGCGCGATGGAGGGGGTTGATGCCGTCATCGCGCTCCATGTTGAAGCAACGCGCCCCAGTGGACAAGTGTGCATCACCGGCGGCTGGAGTTCGGCGGCAGTCGACAGCTTTGAAGCCTGGATCACCGGCACCGGCGGCCACGGCGCATATCCCCACGAGGCCATTGATCCGCTGTGGCTGCTCGGCCCGATCATGTCAGCGCTGCACGGTATTGTTGCCCGGCGGATTAACCCGATGAAGCCGGCTGTATTAAGTTTGGGCCAGATTCATGGCGGCACAACCAGCAACGTCATCCCCCCGGAAGTGTACATCCAGGGCACGCTGCGCAGTTTCGATCCCGAAGTTCGCCAAACACTGCTGGCTGAGGTTGAGCGGGCTTTGTCGATTGTGCGCCCGCTCGGCGGCGATTACCGGCTTGAGGTGTGGCACGGCTATCCCGCCGGCTGGAATGATCCGCAAGTTACCGGCTGGCTGCAAAGCGTAGCCGGTGAAATGGTCGGTACCCACAATGTTATCGACGATAAAATGGGCATGGGCGCAGAAGATTTCGCCTACATGTGCCAAAAAGCACCCGGCGCGATGTTTTTACTCGGCGCGGCCCTGCCCGACGGCATCGAACGCGCCCACCACACCAACATCTTTGACATCGACGAGAACGTGCTGCCGCTTGGCGCGGCTGTTCTAGCCGAAACCGCTCGCCGTTTCTTACAAGGTGACTTAAAACTGACGGGAACGAACTAACTTGACCACCTACTTTATTATGACCGCCATAGTCATCTTCATCATCGGATTGGGCAAAGGCGGGCTGGGCGGCACGTTAGGCGTGTTAGCGACACCCCTGATGACGTTGGTTATGCCCGCCGATCAAGTCATCGGCCTGCTCTTGCCTATTTTAATTATTGCCGATATTTTTGCCGTCTACTCACACTGGCTGCACTGGGATAAAAAGCTGGTTCTGCTGCTCATCCCCGGAGCGGTGATAGGGATGCTGATGGCGTCTTTCTTTATTGCCGGTATCTCGCCGGAGATGCTGCGCCGGGGCATCGGCGTGATTGTGCTGCTCTTTGTACTCTATAAACTGCTGGAGAAGCGCATTTTAAGCGCCTACTATAAGCCGCGCGGCTGGCACGGATTGGTGGCCGGTATAGTCGGCGGTATTACATCTACCCTGGCCCACACCGGCGGCCCGCCGATAGCCATCTACCTGTTGATGCAAAATATTTCGCCGCGCGTTTTTGTCGCCACCTCCGCCCTCTTTTTTGCCATTCTTAACTGGATCAAAGTGCCGTCTTATTACTACCTCGGCCTCTTTGATTTCAACCTGCTGTGGCAAATCGCCTGGCTGCTGCCCCTTCTGCCGCTGAGCGTGTGGTTGGGCAAACTGTTAACCACCAAGGTCAACAAAGTCTTGTTCGACCGCATCATCATCGGCCTGCTGGCGTTCACCGCGCTGTTTTTGCTGTTTGAGTAAGTTTGTAGAGTTTGTGGAGTTTGTAGAGTTCTTAGAGTTTGTAGAGTTTGTGGAGTTGAAGAGTTGATAACTTGCGTTCGATAATTAAAGGCCCATATGTCATTTCGTAGCCGGAGGCGGAGAAATCCCTTAGACATTCGTGGATGTCTCTAAATTTTCGCCATTGTGCAGAACACCGATTGGCAGGCTCACCGGAGCAAGGGTAGCACAACATTAAACGGTGGAGCGTGGCAAAGAACCCAGGTTTTTGCCTAAATTGTAAGCATGTTGCCCAAATATAAGCCTTTGCCGGTCTCATGTTCAAGAAAAACCTGGGTTCTAAGGCTACCACGATTGTGTGCAGAGCTACCAAACTCGGTATCACAACATTAAACCGTGGAAACGGGAAATGATGGAAGCTAGACAAAATAATCGACAGAATTGACAAGATTAT
>JAGRBZ010000059.1 GCA_020433805.1 Anaerolineae bacterium | reverse complement strand
AAACGGGAACAATTGAGCTATTAACATAAAGTTGAGAAACCGGATTAGTTGAGGACGTAGACGGAGACGGCGTTCTGACTGTCATGATAGATTAACGGCAGCAAATTTTCAATTTCTTCGATTGTTTTTCTATCAAGCTGTTGATGATGAACAACGATATAATCGACTTCCCACTGTCGTAGCAGATCAAGCCCGTCGCTGGTGGGAAAGTGGCTCAGTTCCTCGCGTAGACGGGCGTGGCCGGGCGGGAAAAAGCCGGAGTAGCCGTTGACCATCTCTCCGCGAAACGTGCGATTTTCCAGCATCCATAAGGTTGTCTGCTCGAAATGTTCTACGCCGGGGCCGGCAGCAAAGGGGATCATCACAATATGGGGATCATCAGGCTGTTGACTGAGCCAGCTTTGCCAATCGGATTGGGTTTGCAGCGGCGGCATTGGTTTTAGCGGCAGCGGCAGCGCCACCAGTTCGATGATGGCCGCGATGGCGAACGGTAAGATGATAAGCTGCCCTCGCCCGGCCCAAGTCGATGCCCATCGCTCCAGACTCCACAACCCCAAAGCGGCCAGTAAAGCGAGATGGATTTGGACGAAGGCTGCAAAGCGAAAAGGGCTGCGTAACTGCTCGAAACCGGGCACAAAGGCTCGAATCCACTGGTAGGGCTGGATGTCGTCGATGCGCAGCCGTAAGCCTAGCGATAGCAGCAGACCAAATAATATTGCCACAATGAGATAGCCTTTAATCCGCTCACGACCACCTCCGACCAGGCCTATTATCGCCAGGATAATGAGAATGAGGCCGGGAAAGAGACGCTGGCCCGACGGCGAGGTCATACCCAGCGTTTGACCGTACCACACGTTGTAATCGAGAAAATTGCGATAATCGGATAGCCGGGCCGAGTTGTTCTCGATGGTTTGTTCGGGGCGAGTGAAGCCATATTGCTGCAACTGTCGATATTGTCCCCACAAAACAGGGCCGGTCAGGATAATCGAAATGAACAAACCGGCAGCAAAATATTTAACAACTTGCGCTGTAAAATGTTTTTTCTTAAGCTGAAACAGCAGCGCCAGCGGTAGAAAAATGAGGCTAAATAGGCCGTAATAGCCGCAGGTGAGAAATGTCATTGGCCCGCCCAGACCGAAAGCCAGCGCATTCCGTCCATTTGGTTGGGCGAGCAATCGTCCCATAAAGAACAGCCACCACAAAAAACCGAACAGGGCGATAAGCTGCAAAACGCCCATCTCTTGCGCCACAAAGGGCAGCGATTGCATCAGCAAGCCGCCCAGCAGCGCCGGAAGAGGCGATACGCCCCAATCGCGCAGCAGCCAGCAAGCAAACCAGCCATTGAGCGTCAAAAAAAGGATGACCACGAAGTTATAGCCCAACGCCGGCGATTGTGCCGCCAACCAAACGGGCGCGGCCAGCAAAGCCGTTAGTGGTTGAATTTCTGAAAAAGCGAACGTGCCGAGGTTAGGGGCAAAGATGGGTGCATCCCAATAGCCAGGATAACCGGCGATCAACTGATCGATATTCCATTGGAGAGTCCACAGGTTAAAGAAAGGAACGGTGCCAACCGGTTCGTCGCCCAAGGGCAGGGCATCGAAAGGATGGAGAATAAGAGGAAAGGTTAAAATGAGGGACCAGGCCGCAAAGACCAAGAAAAGAGAAAGGGTCGAGAACAGTCTCCTCTCTCGACCCTTTTTCATTTTTGTGCTAATTATAACTTACCCTTGCAACATCGATAACAACACACCGGCTGCTACAGCAGAACCGATAACCCCGGCAACGTTGGGGGCCATGGCGTGAACGATCAGGAAGTTCTGCGGGTCCGCTTTTTGGCCTTCAACGTGCGAGTACGCGAGCTGCCATCGGCACTGCCGATACACCGGCGGAACCAATCAGCGGGTTGATCTTGTTAGAAGAGAACACGTTCATGAGCTTGGCAAAGAGTACGCCACTCGCTGTACCAATCATAAACGCTACCGCGCCCATCGCAAAGATAACCACCGATTGGGGCTTCAGGAAGGTGTCAGCTTGCGTGCTGACGCCAATCGTCAAGCCCAAGATAATGGTTACACTGTCAATGAGGGCGTTACGCGCTGTATTGGCTAAGCGATCCGTTACCGCGCTTTCTTTAAGCAGGTTACCCAGCAGCAGCATCGACAACAGCGGCAGCGACCCCGGCGCAATAAGCACACAGATAACGTAGGTGATAATCGGGAAAAGGAGGCGCTTAAAGCGGCTAGGTATGGGCGGAGCCGGCATACGAATTTTGCGTTCCTCTTCCGTGGTCAACAGTCGCATGATAGGCGGTTGGATGACCGGAACCAGGGCCATGTAGGAGTAAGCCGAAACCGCGATAGCCCCTAACAGATCGGGAGCTAACATACTGGTTAGGAAGATAGCCGTTGGTCCATCCGCACCACCGATAATGGCGATAGAGCCTGAAGCTTGGAACAAGCGCATAGGATCATTAGGGTCACTCAACCCCAATACACCAATGGATCCCCCAATGTACAAGGCGGCTAAAAAGGTAGCGAAAATCCCCATTTGAGCCGCCGCACCCAACAATATCAACCTGGGTTGGGCCACCAGCGCCGAAAAATCGGTCATCGCCCCGATGCCCAGGAAGATAATGGGCGGGTAAATCCCTCGAACGACCCCGAAATAGAGGTAGTTCATTACGCTGCCTTCCTCGTAGATACCCAATTCGAAGCCGGGCGGGAAGGGAACATTACCAACAACCATACCAAATCCAATCGGAATGAGCAGGAGCGGTTCGAAACCCCGGGCAATACCCAGGTAGACGAACGTCAAACCCACAACCACCATGATCAGATTAGGAATGGAGAAATAGTTAAAGCCTGTATCCTGTAGATATCCTAAAAATAGCTCCATAGTTAGAGATACTCCTTAGGAAAATTCTACGAGGACTTCACCCTGTTGGACGCTTTGATTGACGCTTACATGAACTTTTGAAACAACGCCATCAACAGGTGAATTGATTACAGTTTCCATCTTCATCGCTTCAAGAATAACAACCGGCGCATCTTTTGCCACCGAGTCGCCTTCTTTCACTTTTACGCCTTTAACAACACCCGGCAGGGGAGCGGTTAAAGAGGATGCTCCGGCACTGGGTGCAGCTTTGGGAGCAGCCGGCGCAGGTGCGGCGGCGGGAGGCGGAGCCGGGGCGGCGGACGAAGGGATAGCCGGTTTGGGCGGCGCATTCAAAACATTGGTTGATTCATAACCATAATATCCAGATTGATCGGTGTCGGCCAGAACTTCGACTTCGACATCGTAAGCGGTACCGTTAACAGTTACTCGTAGTTTTTTCATGAGTTCACTCTCTCCTCTATAAGAGTTTTAATATAGAAATAATAGTTGATGTTGAACTTTTTATCGACGACGCGGATTCTTGGTAAGGTTGCGAGCACTAACATGCGCCACCCGACCTTGTAAATGCCACTGCGGATTAGCCGCCTCACGCCGGTAGCGAATCATTTTTACCTGAACCGGCTGATCGATGACCGCCATAATAGCCGCCCCGATCGCGGCTACAACCTCGGCTGAAATACCTTCTTCCACAACAGGCTCGGGGGCAGATGACGCCGCCGCTTTTGACGGTAACGTAGCGGCGACAGGTTCCGGTTCGGGTTCTTTGTTCCGTTCAATCATCCAGCGGTCAAGCTTGTCAAAGAGCGTTAATGCGACAAAGATGAGCACTAAAGCAAAAAATACAACGGATACCCCGATCAGAGCTACTAAAAATCCATTCACTGACTAAACCTCCTTTCACACACTCTACTTTTACATGGGGATGAGACCGTGTTTCTTCTGCGGTCTCAGTTCGCGTTTTGTACGTAGGCTTTCCAGAGCTAAACTTAAGTAGCGACGTGTGTCTTGCGGTTCAATCACATCATCAATTAAGTTGCGCGAGGCGGCCAGATAGGGATTGCCAAACTCTTCCTGATATTTCTCAACAAACTCTTTTTGGGCTGCGGCCGGATCATCCGCTTTTTTAATTTCGTTGCGATACACAATGGGAACCGCTCCGGCAGCACCCATAACCGCGATTTCGCCGGTTGGCCAGGAAACAACCCGGTCGGCACCAAGGTCTTTACTACACATAGCGATGTAAGCCCCACCATAAGCCTTGCGCAAAATAACGGTCAGCAGCGGCACGGTTGCCGATGAGTAAGCAAACAACACTTTGGCTCCGTGGCGAATAATACCGGTATGCTCTTGTTGAACACCCGGCATATAGCCCGGTACATCGACAAAGGTGATTAAGGGGATGTTATACGTATTGCAGAAGCGAACAAAGCCGGCAATTTTATCGGAAGCGTTGACGTCCAACACCCCGGCCATAAAGTTAGGTTGATTGGCCACAATACCGACCGAGTGACCGTTGAGGCGGGCAAAACCAATTACCACATTGGCGGCATATAGCTCTTGCACTTCCAAGAATTCGCCGTCATCAAAGATCAGTTTGATAACTTCTTTAACATCATACGGTTGGGTTGCGCCATCGGGGATGACCGAATTGAGGGCGGGCACCGGGGAAATATCCAACTCGCCGGTTCCGTAATCGGGCGGATCTTCCAGGTTGTTAGCCGGCAAGTAGCTGAGCAGTTGCTTACAGATTTCTAAGGCATGCTCATCACTTTCGGCCAAGAAATGCACGTTACCGCTCTTAGACATCTGGGCTACGGCCCCACCCAAGTCTTCGCCGGAGATTTGTTCGCCGGTTACCTGGCGGATAACTTGCGGGCCGGTAATGAACAGTTCGGCACCCTTCACCATAATGATGAAGTCCATGAGCGCCGGTGAGTAAGCCGCACCCCCGGCACACGGGCCGGCGATAACCGCAATTTGGGGAACAACCCCGGAACCGAGCACGTTTCGATAGAAAATGCGGGCGTAACCGCTTAGCGCCCCAACACTTTCCTGAATCCGCGCGCCGCCGCTGTCGTTGATGATGACCACCGGCGAGCCGGTTTTAAGGGCCATATCTTGAACTTGGCAGATTTTGTCGGCGTGCATTTCACCCACCGTACCGCCGGAGACGGTAAAGTCTTGCGAGGCCACACAAACCTGGCGACCCTGCACAGTGGCGATACCGGTGACAACCCCTTCAGCCGGCATCGTTTTCTTGTCCATGCCGAAATGGGTAGCGCGGTGCTTGGTCCACAGGTGCATCTCCTGGAACGTCTCAGGATCGGTTAGGGCCATAATACGCTCTCGGGCTGTCATCCGCCCTTTAGCGTGCTGCTTTTCTACCCGAGCCTCGCCGCCACCTTTGTGGAGATCGGCTTTTCTGGCACGCAAATCCTTTATTTTGTCTAACGTAGTTGACATAGATCCTCCCCTTCTTTATATGGTATACAGATTGAAAATGGTTTCGAGTTTAAGAATTCACATTACGGTGTTGCTTACTGTAACACTTGCAAACAGAATGATAGGCTTTCTCGCAAATTCTTTTTCAGCTTCGACTCGTCGTCGGCTTGTAAACTCGTTGGGTTTAGCTCTAAAGAAACTAACCCTTGAAACATTTGCTGTTTTAACCGCTTGAGTAACTCGGTTAAGGGTAAAAAACCTTGATTGGGCAGTTGGTGTTCCTTTCCGTTGAAGTTTGATAGGTGTACGTGTGCTACACGCGCTTCAACTTTTTTGTAAAACGCCAACAGATCCGTCCGGCGCGTCCCGACATGGGTAGTATCTAAGGTAAGATACGGAAACCGGTTCAGCGTATCGAGGTTTGGATAGTGATGCGGCTCTAACCGAATCGGGCCAAACCAGCGACACGGCATATTTTCAACCGCAATCTTCACCGCCGTTTTCGACTGAAACTCGGCCAGATCGTTTTGCAGCCAATACCCCAGCTTGCCCGGCCCCACCACCGGCAGCGGCAGCGATATTTTGCGGCTGCTGTCCGGTAACGTTACCAAACCCTGTATTCGAAGCCAGCGTCCGGGCGGATGAACAATAACCGTTCGCGCCCCCAGCTTCTCAGCCAACTGTACGCTGGCTTTGATACTGGCGATGGGATCGCTGGGCCAATCGGATAAAAACGATTTATTAAAAGGACTGTGGACGGCCAAAATCGGCAGGTCGTAGCGGTGCATGCACCGCTGTAAATGGTCGGGCGTATAGGTTTCGCGCCGCCAATCGACCATTAACTCTACCCCATCGAATCCGGTTTCTTGTGCCAGGCCCATGACCGTATCAACATCAAAGTTAAAGAGCGAGCCTGTCGATAGAATAACCGGAATCGTCATCGAAACAGAAAATACCAGAGGGCGGCAATGACCGACGTTAAGGCGCAACCGACTACAAAAAACTGCAAACCGCATGCAATCGGGGCGTAACGCATTTCAAATTGTCGTTCGTCAACGCCTAGCACGTTACTCGCCGACCTCCTGGGTCGTTTTTAGCTTCTCCTGCCAATAGTCCATGCGCTGGCACTTGCAGGGTTTAGCATTGTCGATCTTACCGGGTCGATAACTGTGGGGACAGCTTTGCGCCATACCTCCCTGAAACGCGGGAGCGGAGTGATGCACGTGCCACCATTGGGTTTCGACGCCGGCGTAACCGCAGTTGTTCGCCATTGCCTGCAAATCAAACGTTGTGCCTAAACTCTGGGTCGGAATGGGTTGTGGAATGATACAGCCGTAACGATCATCAAAAATGCATCGCCGAGGCACATCGGCCGGCTTACGCCAGAAACGGCCTACTCTTTTTATGAAACTAAAAACGTTGTACAAAGTTACGTACCTGGTGGAACGTGGAATGAACCCGTAGTGCGTAGTTCGTAGTGCGTATTAAAAAAACTCTATCTACGCATTACGTACTACGCACTATTTTTTGTTACGTTCTACGTTCCACGTTCTACGGCCTACTCCCCTTTTTCGTAAAGCTCGAGCAGTACGCCGTGTGATGATTTCGGGTGAATGAAGATATATTTGTCGCCCCGTTTGTTGGTGCGGACTTGGCCTAACACTTCAAGGCCTGCGGCTGCCAATTGACTAACGCTCTCATCGATGTTGTCAACTTCGAGGCAGACGTGGTGCAGCCCTTCGCCTTTTTTAGCCAAAAATTTGGCTACGCCGGAGTCGTCGGTAGTGGGCTGGATAAGCTCAACTTCGCCGGTGGCGGTGGGCATGTAAGCCACTTTAACCGCCTCAGCCGGTTCTTCGTTGACTTTTTGCAGCGGGAGACCGAGGGTTTCGTTATACACTTTGAGGGCTTCATCGATATCGTGAACTACAATGGCGATGTGGTTTAGTTTTGTACTCATTTTTCCTCTTCTCTATTACTTTCAAATTTTGTAAGTAATTGTTTTACAGCGGTGGTCGCCGGCAGAACGCCGTCGGCCACGGCACTTTCCACGTTGGGTAAAATTGATTTGACGCCGGGATGGTTGAAAAAGCTACTTTTTAGATGCTCTTCGACCATCGTATGCACCCAATCGACCATTTGAGCGCGGCGTCGCTTTTCAAACATGCCTGATTCGGAGGTACTCTGGCGGAATTTGTCCACCACCCCCCAGATGTCGGGAACGCCGGTATTCATCAGCGCCGAGCAGATATAGGCTTTCGTTTGCCACCCTTCCGTAGCCGGAGCCAGGTAGTGAATGGCTTGGTTGTACTCAGCCCTGGCCCGTTTGGCCTTTAACACGTTATCGCCGTCGGCCTTGTTGATGACCAGCGCGTCGGCCAACTCCATGATCCCTTTTTTGATGCCTTGTAGCTCATCGCCGGCTCCGGCCAGCATCAGCAGCATAAAAAAGTCAACCATTGAGCGCACCATCGTTTCGCTCTGGCCCACGCCGACC
This sequence comes from Anaerolineae bacterium, assembly GCA_020433805.1. Lineage (GTDB taxonomy): Bacteria > Chloroflexota > Anaerolineae > 4572-78 > J111 > JAGRBY01. The sequence goes on along the minus strand of JAGRBZ010000059.1, from coordinate 21,870 downwards.
GTCTCCATCAGGATAACGTCGAAACCGGCGGCCTCGCAGACCAGCATCGTCTCGCGGCTTTTACGGGTAACGCCGCCCAGCATGCCGCTCGTGGGCGAGGGTCGAATGAAAGCTTCTTTCTCGCGCGACAGACGCTCCATGCGGGTTTTATCGCCCAGGATACTGCCTTTGGTAAGCGTACTGGTCGGATCGACGGCCAGCACGGCGACTTTGTGGCCCTGTTCCAGCAGATAACAGCCAAACGCTTCGATAAAGGTACTTTTGCCGACGCCCGGCACACCCGTAATCCCGATGCGGATGGAGTTGCCCGTATGCGGCAGCAGTTGCTTCAACACCGCCTGGGCCATATCCATATGCGCCACCGAATTACTTTCGATCAGGGTGATCGTGCGACCTAAGATCATCCGATCGTTGGCCAGCACGCCCTGTACATAATCGTCAACAGACAGTTGGCGACGTCGCGGGCGCGGTTTGGAGGAGAACGAGGCTTGCGGCTGAACCGCCATGCCGTCATGCCCTCCTTCAACACCTTTCATCACGTGGCTCGTATATTCTTTACCGGCACCTTCCGGCGTCCATTCCGGTTTCCGTTTATCCTCAGACAAATTCCAATCCTATAGAGTTTAAGAGTTATGGAGTTTAGGAGTTATGGAGTTTAATGAGTTAGCCAATCTATAAACTCTACAAACTCCATAAACTCCACGAACTCTATAAACGCTTACGCTGGTTCTGTTAAACGTGCGTCGATTTCTTGCAGTACTTTTTGGGCGGCAACCGGGATAACCGTGCCAGGGCCAAAGATAGCGGCGGCCCCATGCTCTTTCAGATAATCGTAGTCTTGGGCCGGGATAACCCCGCCAATTACCACCATTATATCCTCGCGGCCTAGTTTGGCTAATTCCTCGACAAGCTGGGGTAGGAGTGTTTTGTGGCCTGCGGCCAACGAACTCATCCCGACCACGTGTACGTCGTTTTCAACAGCCTGGCGCGCGGTTTCTTCGGGTGTTTGGAACAGCGGTCCAATGTCAACGTCAAAGCCTAAGTCGGCAAAGGCGGTGGCGATAACTTTCGCGCCACGGTCGTGACCGTCCTGGCCCATCTTCGCCACCATAATGCGGGGGCGGCGACCTTCGCGGGCTTCGAACGCATCAGCCATTTTGCGGGTTTCGGCGACCACAGACTCATCCGCATATTCGGCACTGTAAACGCCGGAGATCGAGCGGATGACGGCTTTGTGTCGACCAAAGACTTTTTCCATCGCGTCGGAAATTTCACCCAGCGAGGCGCGGGCGCGGGTGGCTTCAACAGCCAGACCCAGCAGGTTACCTTCGCCCGTTTCCGCCGAGTTGGTAATCGCGTTGAGCGCAGCCTGTACTTTGGCTTCGTCTCGTTCAGAGCGCATTCTTTCCAGCCGCTTGATTTGGGCTTCGCGTACAGCGGTGTTGTCGACTTCGAGAATTTCGATAGGCTCTTCTTTAGCCAGGCGATAGCGGTTAACCCCGACAATCGTCTCTTTGGCCGAGTCGATTTGAGCCTGGCGTCGCGCCGCAGCTTCTTCGATACGCAGCTTCGGCACACCGGCTTCGATGGCCTTGGCCATACCGCCCAGTTCCTCAACTTCCTGGATGTGGCCCCAGGCACGATGCATGAGGGCGTTGGTCAGGGCTTTAGTACGAGCCGCCCCACGGATCAACAACCTTGCAGATGCTGGTTTCATCTTGCAGGTAAAGCTGGGTGTTACGTGCGATACGCGCCGAGAAATCGGTCGGCAGCGCGATGGCTTCATCGAGCGCGTTGGTGTGCAGCGATTGGGTGTGACCCAGAGCTGCGCCCATAGCTTCGATACAGGTGCGGACAACGTTGTTGAACGGATCCTGCTCGGTCAAACTCCAGCCCGATGTCTGGCTGTGCGTGCGCAGCGACATCGACTTGGGATTTTTGGGATTGAACTGCTTGATCAGCTTGGCCCACAGCAGACGCGCGGCCCGCATCTTGGCCACTTCCATAAAGTAGTTCATGCCGATAGCCCAGAAGAAAGAGAGGCGCGGCGCAAATTTATCAACATCCATACCGGCAGCGATACCGGTGCGGACGTATTGCAGACCGTCGGCCAGCGTGTAGGCCATCTCTAAGTCGGCAGTAGCCCCGGCTTCCTGCATATGGTAACCGGAGATGCTGATGCTGTTGAATTTCGGCATATTTTGCGAGGTGAACGCAAAAATGTCGGCGATGATTTTCATCGAGGGCAGGGGCGGGTAGATGTAGGTGTTCCGCACCATGTACTCTTTAAGAATATCGTTTTGGATGGTACCGGTCAGCTGCGATTGCTTGACGCCTTGCTCTTCGGCAGCCACGATGTAGAAGGCCATAACCGGCAGCACCGCGCCGTTCATCGTCATCGAGACCGACATTTTGTCGAGCGGGATGCTGTCGAACAGGATTTTCATATCCAAGATCGAGTCGATGGCTACCCCGGCTTTACCGACGTCGCCAACCACGCGCGGATGGCTGGAGTCGTAGCCCCGGTGAGTCGCCAGGTCGAAAGCGACCGACAACCCTTTTTGCCCGGCGGCCAAGTTGCGGCGGTAGAAAGCGTTACTTTCTTCAGCCGTGGAGAAACCGGCGTACTGACGCACCGTCCAGGGCCGGGTAACGTACATGGTTTCGTACGGTCCGCGCAGGAAGGGCGGCATGCCGGAGTAGTAGCCAAGATGCTCTAAGCCGGCCAAATCGGCCTGGGTGTAGAGGGGCTTGACATCGATCTGTTCCATCGTCTTCCAGGCCAGGTCTTCAACCGACATGCCGGTTTCGGCCTCAACCTGCTTACGCCAGGTTGCCTCGTCGACCGTGTCAAACGATACGTCATCGTAATTGATCGTGGTGAAATCTGGTGTTTGGCTCATAATTATGCTCCCCCCAACTTTGACTGCAAATTCGCTAAGATTTTGTAAGCGTTCGCTCTTACGTGAATGAAATCATCGACCCCGGCGGCTTTGTGCGCTTCAATTTGATCGGCGGGATAGCCGGCCACAATCACGGTCGCGTCCGGTTTAGCGGCTTTAATTGCTTTGGTGATAAGCGCAACCACATCCGCGTAATCGGCATCGGTTGAGCAGATAGTCACCACCGACGCACCTGAGTCGAGCGCGGCCTGGGCGGCGGCTTCCGGTGAGTCGAAGCCGTTGTTGGTGAGCACTTCGAAACCGCCCACCTGGAAGAAATCGGTGGAGAAGTCGGCGCGCGGTTTGTGCTGCGGGATGGGGCCCATATTGGCCAGGAACACCTGCGGGCGATTGCCCGTTTTCGCCAGATAATCATCGGAGAAAGCGCGCAGTTCTTCAAACTGATAGGAACCGCGATGAACGCAAAGCGGCTGGACCGATGCTTTCTCATCGTCACCTTTGCGCAGCGTGCGGGCGAGTTCACCGAGCGTAGCTCCGGCAGCGGCGGCTTCGATAGCCAACGCCATCGCCGATCCGCCATCGCTGTCAAGCACTTTCGAAAGTTTGTCCATCACGTTGGTTTCGCTAGCGCCACCCGGAGCGGTGCGGTAATCGCCCACGTACTTGGCCCGCTTGGCGTGAAGCGCTTTGTAATCGGGCAGTTTCGCTACGGGCAGTTCCTCTGAAATGTTGGCGTACTTGTTGGTGCCGACCAAAATATCTTTGCGGCTGGCAAGGCTGCTCAAGCGGGCTTCGGCTGTAGCGGCGACCTGCTTTTGCGGCGTGCCTTCCTTTAAAGCGGCGTACATGCCGCCCATTTTTTCAACCGCTTGGAACAGCGCCCACACTTTGCGACCCACTTCGTCGGTTAAGTTTTCGACATACCAGGAGCCACCGGCCGGATCGACCACTTTGGTAACGTGGGCTTCCTGCTGGATAACTAACTGGGTGTTGCGGGCAATGCGCCGCGAGAACTCATCGGGAGGGCGAATAGCTTCGTCAAATTGCGCAGTGTGCATGCTGTCGCAGCCGGCCACGGCCCCGGCAAAGGCTTCGGTGGTGGTGCGGAGCATATTGACGTAGGTATCGTGCACGGTTTTGTTCCAGTAGCCGGAACGAACGTGCATCGTCATTTTTTGCGATTCTTCACTGCCGCCAAAGGCTTTGACGACTTTGGCCCAAACCATACGAGCCGCTCTCAGTTTGGCGACTTCCATAAAGTAGTTGGAACCAACGGCGAAGGAGAAGCGCATGCGCGAGGCAACGTCATCAACGGTCAACCCGCGAGTGACCATCTCGCGTAAGTATTCCGTGGCGGTGGCCAACACGTAGCCTAACTCTTCAACGGCGCTGGCACCGCTGTCGGCATACGGTTCGCCGTGAACGGTGACGATTTTCAACTGAGGGGCGTTGTCTTTGGCCCAGGCAATCATTTGGGCCATTACATCATAAGCGCCGGCGACCGAGCGAGGGAAATCGCCTTCGCGGGCCAAAATGCCCAGCGGATCCATTTCGATGCCGCCTTGCAGCGCAGCCGGATCGATGCCTTTTTTCTGGGCTAAGGCCATCAGCAGCGCCATTGTCGGCATAGCGGCGGAGTGGGATTGAATGTAAAGCGGTGTTGTCGTCAGATCGACCCCGTCCAGCGCCTTGGCTAAATCCTCAACCGTGGCGATAGAAACGCCGCCCAACCCCACATCGCCCACTGCGGCTTCGTCGGGGTCTTGACCCAGCAGCGTGGCTTTATCGGGCCGTAAGTTGATGGCGGTTTGGCCGCGCTCTAAATCGTAGCGCAGCGCCTGATTAAATTCTTCGGCGGTACTGTAGGGGATTTCTTGGCAGATTTGCCAGGCGGATTGGGTATTACCCAGTGCATCGCCGCCCCGTACATAGGGAGGAAAGCCGGGCAGATAAGCCAGGTGAGGGATACCTTCCAAATCATCTTGACGGTAGAGAGGTTGAACATCGATCCCCTCATACGTTTTGGTGACTAACTTTTTCTCAAAAGGCGCACCTTTCAACTGCGCTTCAACCGACTCGCGCCAGGCTTCGTAGGTTGGCGGCGGAAATTCGCTTAAGAGTCGACCATTTTGTTTACCATTTTCAGTTGTCATTCATTCCCTCCATGTGAATATTTCCTTCTCTCTATTAAAGTTACTTACTACTTTATAAAAAGGTGATTGTGAGGATAACAATTCACCCTGTATCCATGTTGAATGGTTTTGGTTACGGATAAAACTTGCACTTCCTTGAAAATAGATTTGTGGGACAAACTTACGTTTGTCCTACGGTAATTTTCATTGTCATTGTAGTACTAGTGAGACTGACGGACTTCTCTACAACTTGTCAGGGAAAATAGCCATCGGCTACTTATCCTAGTCCAAAACGATGAAAGCGACACTAGTACCTAAAACAGTTTGCCGCCTGTTCAATTGTTGAGTTTCGAGCTAGTCAAATGACCAGGAATTTGGAGCCAACAGCGGCTGCCACATAATAACATTATCATACTTAAGATATAGGGAATAGATAAGCGCAGTACCCAACAGCGATGATGAGCTAATAGTTTAGATGGAAGCTAGGGAAAGGGTTGTGAGATCGAAGAGGTGTTTGTCAACATGCCGAGACAGCAAATTTAGCCCATTGTTGGGATTTGATAGGATTAAGCTTTCATTGCCTCTACTCTCTCGTTGAGATAACGTAACGTCATCGTGGTGATCAATCATAACCCATTAATCACCGATTTGTTTTCAATTCTGACTCGTACTACTGCACCGCAACTCCAATGCAACCAAACATGTTAAAAATCGATAGGTGGAAACTTTAAGCCCTGACCAAGTCATTTGGTAAAGTGGAGGATAAAAAGTACCAAGACTCGGTGTCTGGAACAGGCATTAAATTCATCGTGTGATAGAATATCACAATTTTTGGTGTAAAAACCAAAAATTCAGATACAAAAACAACCTTCTACCCGTATTTGCGCTCATTATAGTCAATTATTGTGAGTCAATCAAATTTAGTAGGTTCGGCATGCAATTTTCCATTTCGAGCAGAGAGATGTTAGGGCTTATTCTAATATTGAGGTTCGGGAAGGGGCGCTTAAGAATTCGAGTAATCGTTCTGCGAAACACTGAAACACTGAGATTTATGAATTCACTGAAATACGACTATCCATCATTGGGGGCTTTTTTTGATATTGAATTCATGAGAATTCAACAGGTAGAGGATCAGTGCTATCATATCCATCAGAAGTTCAGTGTTTCTATCTTTATGCGTAAGTGATAGGGCTTGCGCAATTCGTCGGATTAAATAAGGTGACAGTCACTTTTTGATGAAAATGCGTGTTCATTTGACCCAAAAAGGTCGATTTAGCGCTTGTAAGTGACTGTCACCTTTTGAACCGCGTAACTCCTAATTGAACGGCATCAGTTTGCCTGCTTGTTCGATTGTTGGCGCAAGTTGGTGTACAATGCTGGCGCATTTACAAAACTCAAAAAAGCGTACTATTTTGATTTCTTCATGACAACGAACCTAAAAACATCGACTTCTCTCACTGAAACAACCGAACAAGGGCAACAATGGTTATCCGGCGTGATTCGCATATGGGCTTTGATCGTGCTAACTCTTCATTTAAGTGCTGCCTCTCTCCCGGAGGATTCAGCCTGGAGTTTATGGCCCTACACCTTTGTGCCGACCTGGCTCGGTTGGGTTCTGGCCCTGCTGGTGGGAGCACTGGTTATCGCGCCGGTGAACGATTTTGTAAGCCACGGGCTTCATCGGCTCTGGTTGGCGCTGCCGGCTAAACATGCCAAACATCGCTGGTTTGCGGCGATAGCGTTGCTCTCCGGCGTACTCTTCTGGCTGGCTCGATTGCGCCATCTGCGCTGGGGCGACAGTTACTTACTTTCCATTGCCCTGTCTTATCCCGATTTGGATCTGCGGGTCATCTACAATTGGCAAGCGCCGCTGACCGTTTTTCTCCATCAGCGACTGTGGCAATACGTGGCCGATCCGCTGCTCGGCTGGCCGGTGGAGAACGTTTACGCCACGGTGAGTATTGTGTGCGGGATGATTTTTGTTTACCTGCTGTTGGTGTTTACGTCCCACCTGGGCCGCGACGTGCTGGAGACCGCCATTTTAGCCGGACTACTGCTGACGACCGGATCGGTGCAGCTTTTTTTCGGCTATGTGGAAAACTATGTCATTATCTCGTTGCTGCTGTTGGGGACATTATTTCTGGCCTGGCTGGCGCTGCAAGGGCGACCGCAACCGGTGTGGCCGGTGTTGGGGCTGGCCGTGACCAACGCCTTCCACCCGTCGACCGTGTTTATCTGGCCGGGAATGCTGTTGCTCAGTTTCTTATGCTGGCGGCGCGGTCGTGTTTCGATGACGGGGGCTGTGCTGCAAACGGTGCTGCCGCCGCTGCTCATCGGCGGGGGTGTTTTCGCGCTGATGGAAAGTGGTAGCCACGGCGTCTCGGCCTTGACCGGCGTTGATCGCCCCGGCGGCGGCGATGGCGTCTGGTTTGTGCCGATCTTCAGCATCGATCCTGAATGGGCCAACTATCAGCCCTACCTGATGTTCTCCACCGCCCATCTGCTCGATTGGCTCAACATCCACTTTTTGATCTCGCCCTTCGGCATCCCGATTATCGTGATGACGCTGACAGCCGTCGCGTGGTACCGACTTCCGCTGTTCGATTCCATAGAAGAGCGCGATTTCGGAGCGTTCTTGGGCCTCACCGCCGCGATGTACATAGTGTTCACCTGGCTGTGGAACGCCGACTACGGTGGCCGTAAAGATTGGGATCTCTTTGCGCCATCGGCCTTTGTTTATACCCTGCTGGCCGGTTATCTACTCGTCCGCGCCCTGCCGGATCGACGGCTTTTAAAGGAAAGCGGACTGCTGGTTATCGCTGTAGGGTTGTTGCATACGGCTGCATGGATTTTTACGAATACGCATCCTTTGCCTAGAGATTAGAGACTGGAGATTGGTAACTGGAGACTGACTAGCCAAATACCCCACCCTCTAGGTTTCGTAACAGTTCGGATTTCTGTTCGTGTCATTCGTTTTTCGCCATTGGTAAGAACAGGATTGGCAGGATTAGCGGATCAAAAAAAAATACAGAGAAAAAATCCGTCAATCCTGCGCATCTGTGTTCTTAAATTAGTCGGCTATAATCATGGCGAAAAATGAATGACACTAGCCAAAACCTAATCTCCAGTCTCTAATCTCTAGTCTCCAATCTCCCTCATCGCAGCCGATGTACCTTCTCCATAAACGCCTCAACCCGCTCGCCATCGACCCCCTGCGTCCAGTGACCGTTGGTCTTAAAGTAGGAGCCGATGATTAGCGCATCGGCTACGGCCAGATAATGCTCGACATTTTCCAGCGTGACGCCCGAACCAACCAGAACCGGAATATCGACTGCGGCTTTGACCTGGGCCAACTCCTCCGGGCTGGCGGCTGCACCGGTGCTGATGCCGGTGACGATGACGCCATCGCTTAGGAAAAATTCGGCGGCGTGGGCCGTTTCCACAATATCGACATCGGCGGTGATGGCGTGGGCACTGTGTTTCTTTTTGATATCGGTCAGCACCAAAACATCATCGGCTCCGATCCGGCGGCGATAGCGCAGCAGATCGGCCGCGCAGCCGTCGATAAAGCCCTCATCGGCCACGTGGGCAAAGACAAAGCCTTCAGCCCGCACAAAATCGAGGCCCGCTGCCTGCGCCGCGCCGAACGCCTCTTGATTGGCCGCTGCCAGAATTTGCAGCCCACAGCGCAGCCCGCTGCTGTTTTTAACCTCGTAGCCCAGCACCGTCATCGCCGCCACGACCTCCGGCCCTACCTGCCGACCGTACGGCACATCGTGCATATTCTCGATCATCAGCACGTCGATACCGGCCTGCCGGTAGAGTTCGGCCTCGGTTTTGGCTTTGGCGATAATATCAGCCATCGTGCCTTGATACTTTGGTGTTCCCGGCAGCGCATCGACGTGAATCATGCCGATGATCGATTTACTGTCTTTTAAGAAGTTGGTCATACACATTTTCTCCGAAAGGTGATTTTACTGTAGAGTGAATTACGTCTCAATTGTAATCTAACTTCACCACCACACAACCCCTGTAGTAAAATAGCCGACCGTTAACAGAAGTTGCTCAAATGTCCCAATCGAGCCTTGGCCATAAAAGGGTTGCAAAAAGTAACTCCTCTTAAATATTACCCGTTTGGGTAGTCACAAAATTCACAAACTTAAGTAAAATACGTGGCTGCCCCCATTAAAAGGGCTAAAAAGGTTGTGACTATATATACCCCCGACGCAATGATGCGCTATATAAAGCCTAACTTGCCGGGGGTATTGTTGATCATTGCCGATTATGTATTTTTCCTTTAGGAGGGATAGATGCAAACGAACGTTACGCAAACACCTATCGGTTGGCCCCAAAAACAAGGTCTTTACGATCCCCAATTTGAGCGCGATGCCTGTGGTGTTGGTTTTGTGGTTAACATCAAAGGAAAAAAGTCGCACCAAATTATCCAACAGGCCTTGGAGGTCTTGAATAATTTAACGCATCGGGGAGCTACCGGTGCCGAATCCAACACCGGGGATGGTGCCGGTATTTTGTTTCAGATACCCCATAAATTCTTCAAAAAAGTGTGCGATTTCGATCTACCGGAACCGGGCCAGTACGGCGTGGGGATGATGATGCTGCCGCCCGATGCCGAACAGCGAGCCGCCATCGAGGCCTACGTTGAGCAGGTGGTGGCCGAGGAAGGGCAAGAATTTTTGGGCTGGCGGACCGTACCCACCAACAACAGCAGCCTGGGCCAAACCGCGCTGTCGGTTGAACCGTTCATGCGCCAATGTTTCATCAAGCGCAGCAGCGATTTGGCGGATGATCTGGATTTTGAGCGTAAACTGTATGTTATCCGTCGTTCTTCTGCCTACAAAATCCGTTACAGTGAAGAGGGAATGCCCGGCGGCCAATATTTCTACGCCAGCAGCATGTCATCCAAGACCATTGTCTTCAAAGGGATGTTGATGTCTGAGCAGATCCCAGAGTATTACCTCGACCTGGCCGATCCCGATATCGAATCGGCCCTGGCGATGGTTCACTCCCGCTTTAGCACCAACACCTTCCCCAGTTGGGAGCGGGCACACCCCAACCGCTACGTTATCCACAACGGCGAAATCAACACGCTGCGCGGCAACATCAACTGGATTCACGCCCAGCAAATGCACTTCGAGTCGCCGCTGTTTGGCGACGATATCAAAAAGCTCATCCCCATTGCCGCCCCCGACGGGAGTGACTCCGGCATGTTCGACAATGTGTTCGAGTTCTTGACCCTGGCCGGGCGACCCATCCACCACGTCATGATGATGATGATCCCGGAGCCGTGGTCTAAACACGAGAGTATGAGCGACGAAAAACGGGCCTTCTACGAATACCACGCTACCTTGATGGAGCCGTGGGATGGCCCGGCCTCTATGGGCTTTACCGACGGCATCCGCATTGGAGCCACCCTGGATCGCAACGGCCTGCGCCCCTCGCGCTTCTATGTCACCAAAGATGACCTGGTAGTTATGGCCTCTGAGGTCGGCGTGCTCGATATTCCGCCGGAGAACGTGCTCTTCAAAGGCCGTCTCGAGCCGGGCCGCATGTTCCTGGTCGATACCGAAGCCGGGCGCATCATTCACGATGAGGAAATCAAACACCAATTGGCAACGGAGCATCCCTACCGGCAATGGCTCGATGATGATCTGGTCAAGCTGGAAGATTTGCCCGCCCCGGCTCTTAACGCGCAGGCCCACAATGGTAAAGTCAACGGCACAGTCAGCAAAGCGATGCTTCAACCCGGCGGTCGGCTGGCCAAAGATATCGACCATACCTATGTCTTGCAGCGGCAGCAGGCCTTTGGCTACACCTTTGAAGACTTGCGCATGATCATCGGCCCGATGGCCAAGAATGCTATCGAACCGGTAGGGGCGATGGGCAACGATGCGCCACTGGCGGTGCTGTCGGACCGCTCCCGGCTGCTGTACGATTACTTCAAGCAGCTTTTTGCCCAGGTTACCAACCCGCCCATCGACGCCATCCGCGAGGAGCTGATCACCGCCACCGAGGTTATGCTCGGCACGGAAGGCAATCTGCTGCAACCCGGCCCGGAAAACGCTATCCAGATCAAATTGAAGCACCCCATTTTAACCAACGCCGAACTGGCTAAACTACGCTTCATTAAACACAAGAGCTTCAAATCCATCACGCTCCCTATCCTGTATGAGGTGGATAAGGGCGAAGCCGGTCTGGAGCAGACGCTGGAAGAACTTTACGCTGCCGCCGATAAAGCCATCGAAGACGGCTACAACATCATCATCCTCTCAGACCGGGGCATCGACCGCGATCACGCCGGTATTCCGGCTTTGCTGGCGGTCTCCGGCCTGCACCACCACCTAATTCGCAACGGCAACCGCACCAACGCCGCGCTCATTCTGGAAAGCGGCGAACCGCGCGAGGTGCATCACTTTGCCACGCTCATTGGCTACGGCATTAGCGCCATTAACCCCTACCTGGCCTACGAAACTCTGGCCGATATGATCAACCAGAACCTCCTGACCGACACGACCTATGAGGAAGCCCAGGCCAAATATGTCAAAGCTTCCGTCAAGGGCGTGGTCAAAACGCTCTCGAAAATGGGCATTTCGACCATTCAAAGCTACTGCGGTGCCCAAATTTTTGAGGCCATCGGCCTGAAACAGAGCCTGGTCGACAAGTACTTTACCTGGACGCCTACCCGCGTTGAGGGCATCGGCCTGGATAAGATCGCCGAGGAAGTAAAACGACGCCACCAGCACGCTTTTCCGGATCGGCAAACGAACGGCCACACCCTGGATGTAGGCGGCGAGTGGCAGTGGCGCAAAGACGGTGAGCATCACATGTTTAACCCCAAAACCATTCACGCCTTGCAAAAAGCGACCCGCACCGGAGATTATGCCACGTACCGCCAATATGCCCACCTCATCAACGACCAGAGCCGGAAATTGGGCACGCTGCGCGGGCTGTTGAAATTGAAGGGGCAGAACCCTATCCCCCTTGAAGAAGTCGAGTCGGTCGAAGAGATCTGCCGCCGCTTTAAAACCGGGGCGATGAGCTACGGCTCTATCAGCAAGGAAGCCCACGAGTCGCTGGCGATTGCCATGAACCGCATCGGCGGCAAAAGCAACACCGGCGAGGGTGGCGAAGACCCGGCCCGCTTCATTCCCGATGCCAACGGCGACTCGCGCAAGAGCGCCATCAAGCAGGTGGCCTCCGGTCGCTTTGGCGTCACCAGCGAGTATCTGGTCAGCGCCCAGGAGATACAAATTAAGATGGCCCAGGGGGCCAAGCCCGGCGAGGGCGGTCAGTTGCCCGGAGCCAAAGTCTATCCGTGGATTGCCAAAGTGCGCGGCTCGACCCCCGGTGTGGGCTTGATCTCTCCGCCACCGCACCACGATATTTACTCCATCGAGGATTTGGCCGAGCTGATCCATGATTTAAAGAACGCCAACCGCTACGCCCGCATTAATGTGAAGCTGGTATCGGAGGTGGGCGTTGGCACTATTGCCGCCGGCGTGGCCAAAGGCAAGGCCGATGTCATCCTCATCAGCGGCTATGATGGCGGCACCGGGGCCTCGCCGCGCAGCAGCACCAAACACGCCGGTCTGCCGTGGGAACTGGGCGTGGCCGAAACCCACCAAACCCTGGTGCTAAACAATCTGCGCAGCCGGGTTGTGGTTGAAACCGACGGGCAGTTAAAGACCGGCCGCGATGTGGTTATTGCGGCGCTGTTGGGGGCCGAGGAGTTTGGCTTTTCTACGGCACCACTGGTGACGCTAGGCTGCACCATGATGCGCGTCTGCCACCTGGATACCTGCCCGGTAGGCGTGGCTACCCAAAACCCGGAACTGCGCAAAAAATTCAGCGGCGACCCGCAATATGTGGTCAACTTCATGCGTTTCATCGCCGAGGAAATGCGCGAAATCATGGCCGAGTTGGGCTTCCGCACCATCAATGAGATGGTGGGCCGAACCGACAAACTGGAGGTCAATGAGGCTATCGAACACTGGAAAGCGTCCGGGCTGGATTTCTCGGCCATTTTGCACCAGCCTGAGGTTGGGCCGGAAATCGGTCGCTACTGCCAGATCGAGCAGGATCACGGCCTGGACAAGGCAATGGACATTCAGACGCTGCTCGAACTGTGCCGACCGGCCCTGGAAAACGGCGATCCGGTCGCGGCCACCCTGCCCATCAAAAACGTCAATCGGGTGGTCGGCACCATTCTGGGCAGCGAATTAACCCGTCGGTACGGGGGCGAGGGCCTGCCCGAAGACACTATCCGGCTGCGCTTTGTAGGTTCTGCCGGGCAAAGTTTTGGCGCGTTTATGCCCAAAGGGATCACCTTCGACCTGGAAGGCGACGCCAACGACTACTTCGGCAAAGGGCTGTCGGGCGGCAAGTTGATTGTGGCTCCGTCTCAGGATGCTACTTTTACGCCGGAAGACAATATCATCATCGGTAACGTGGCCTTCTACGGAGCCACCGGCGGCGAGTCCTACATTCGCGGCGTGGCCGGCGAACGCTTCTGTGTGCGCAACAGTGGCGTGAACACTGTGGTGGAAGGCGTGGGCGACCATGCTTGCGAGTATATGACCGGCGGTCGCGTAGTGGTGCTGGGCAAAAGCGGGCGTAACTTTGCCGCCGGTATGTCGGGCGGCCTGGCCTACGTGTTAGATTGGGACGGCGATTTTGCCACCCGCTGCAATATGGAAATGGTCGATCTCTACCCGCTGGAACTGGCCGAGGAGATTGTTGAGGTCAAGGCCATGATCGAGCGTCACGTACAATATACCAACAGCGATCTCGGTCGCCGCGTGCTGGCCGACTGGAAAGCAATGGTACCCAAGTTTGTAAAAGTCTATCCCCGAGATTACAAACGCATGCTGGAGATCATTGCCCAGGTCGAAGCCGAAGGGTTAAGCGGCGACGAAGCCCTTATGGCTGCCTTTGAAATGAACAAAAATGATAAAACCCGCGTGAGCGGCAACTAAACAGGGATCAGGAGTTAGGAGTCAGGAGTTAGGAGTTAGGGTTTTTCCTCTAATTCCTAATTCCTATTCCCTAATTCCTAATTCCTGTCCGACGATAGGAGGACAACGTGGCTAAACCCACCGGATTTATGGAATACGAGCGCGAACTACCGGCCGACCGTTCGCCGCAGGAACGCATAAGCAACTGGCTGGAATTTCACCTGCACTTTCCCGACGAGAAGCTGGTGCAGCAAAGCGCCCGCTGCATGGATTGCGGCATTCCTTTTTGCCACACCGGCGAATTGATTAGCGGCATGGCCTCCGGCTGTCCCGTCCATAACCTCATCCCGGAATTCAACGATTTGATCTATCGTGGCTTGTGGCGGCAGGCGCTCGATCGGCTGCTGAAAACCAACAACTTCCCGGAATTCACCGGGCGCGTGTGCCCCGCTCCGTGCGAAGGCTCCTGCACGTTAGGCATCAACGAGCCGCCGGTGACCATCAAAAATATCGAATACAGCATCATCGAGCGCGGTTTCGCCGAAGGCTGGATCCAGCCCAACCCACCCGACAAACGAACCGGCAAGCGGGTAGCCGTAATCGGTTCCGGGCCGGCGGGCCTGGCCTGCGCCGATCAGCTCAACCGGGCCGGTCATACCGTAACCGTGTACGAGCGGGCCGACCGCATCGGCGGGCTGCTGATGTACGGTATCCCCAATATGAAGCTGGATAAGGCCATCGTCCAGCGGCGGGTCGATTTGATGGCGGCTGAGGGTATTACCTTCGTCACCGGCGTCGAGATTGGCACCGATATGCCTGCCGCCCAACTGCGCGATGCGTTTGATGCCGTTGTGCTGGCCGGAGGGGCCACCAACCCCCGCGACTTGCCGGTTGAGGGCCGCGACTTAAAAGGCGTCCACTTTGCTATGGAATTTCTGCACGCCAACACCAAACGGCTGTTGGATGAAGGCGAGGAGGCCAAGACCCGAACGTTTGAGAACGGCGTTGCGCCACAAAATGATGACGCCCGCTTCCCTTTTATCTCGGCTAAGGGCAAACACGTCATTGTCATTGGCGGCGGCGATACCGGCACCGACTGCGTCGGCACCTCGCTGCGACACGGCTGCGAGAGCGTGATCCAATTTGAAATTCTGGATCGCCCGCCCGATGCCCGCCAGCCCGATAATCCCTGGCCGGAGTGGCCCAAAATCTTCCGGGTCGATTACGGGCAGGAAGAAGCCGCCGCACTTCAGGGTAGCGACCCGCGCCACTATGCGATTATGACCAAAAAGCTGGTTGGTGATGCAGAGGGCAATGTTCAAGAAATCCACACCGTAGACATTGAATGGGTTTTTGAGAATGGTGTCCGACCCCAACTGCACGAAATCCCCGGCAGCGACAAGGTCTGGCCGGCCCAGTTGGTGCTGCTGGCGATGGGCTTCCTGGGGCCGGAAAATCCGGTGCTAGAGCAGCTTGGCGTCGAGCAAGATGCCCGCTCCAACGCCAAAGCCGAGTATGGCGATTACGCCACCAACGTCCCCGGCGTATTTGCCGCCGGCGACATGCGGCGCGGCCAAAGCCTCATCGTCTGGGCCATCAACGAGGGGCGCGGTGCCGCCCGCGAGGTGGATCGCTATTTGATGGGGGAGACGGAGTTGCCGTAGCAGGGTAGCAGAGTTGCAGGATTGCAATACATTTAACATCCTAATGCAACAGTGCGTGACATACGAATGTAACGATGCAAAAAAAGCCCCTGGCATTACCACCAGGGGCTTTTTTATTTTATGCCTATAGGTCTTTGTTCTTAGCCGGTAGTTTGGGCTACAGCTTTGTCTTCATCTTGTGTATTGACTTGGCTACACTTGATTAACTCATTAACTGAATTATCTAAAAACTGTTGATAGTTCTCAATTTCAGCTTGCAAATCAGCCATCGTAGCCACTTCAATCATATCGGGGGCCAAGTCGAATTCAATAAATTCAGCATTAAGCCGCCGAAAGATATTCCGCACCGTTTGAACCCGTAAAATCGTTTTCCCTGCATCATTTTTGAATACATCCAATACCACCCCATGCCAGGAGCGCATACGGATAATGTCACCTACTTTTGGAGGCGATACCATAGCATTATTATCTCCTCTGCTACTTTTACGGCTTTGGTAGGGCTATGCGTACGAAACCCATATTTATCCAAAACACTCATCAATATCCAATGGTCACCCGAACCATGCTCAGTATCGATGGCGTTATCGTAATGATATGAGATATCATTAATATCTGACCGTTTGAGATTTTTTACTTGTTCTGCAAAGGACATTTAGCCGACCCAGAGCTACAAACAAAATCACCTTTTGATTGTACTTGAGTAGATAGTTTTGAGGCAAATGAAAATCCGGTATTAGAGCAGCTTGGCGTCGAGCAGGATGCCCGCTCCAACGCCAAAGCCGAGTACGGCGATTACGCCACCAACGTTCCCGGCGTATTTGCCGCCGGCGACATGCGGCGCGGCCAAAGCCTCATCGTCTGGGCCATCAACGAGGGGCGCGGTGCCGCCCGCGAGGTGGATCGCTATTTGATGGGGGAGACGGAGTTGCCGCAGTAAGGTTGCAATATTCGTATAACATGCAACCTTTTTGCAGGTGTCCAAACTAAGTTTGGACACCTGCAAAAAAACAAAAATCTTGCTTTGGTAACCAGGGCAGCAATTTGTTATGTGCTTTTCCGACCAATGATCTCAGCAGCTTGTATTGGGAACTTCTGAATGAGCCACTTTAACACTTCAAGCTGGTCACTATTTCTGGCCCTTCTTATTTGGATAAGTAGTTTCTGAACAGAAGGTCTTTCAAGCGTTAAGTTAGATGCTCCTTCATTACACACAGAACACAATGCTCTCAGATTCGAGGCATCATCGGTTCCGCCCTGTGACTTGTCTACAATATGCCCAATATGTAAACGAGTTCTACGTGAAGGGTCATAAGGATGGGGTTCACCAGCTACAGCACCACACATTTGGCACGTAAATCCATTTCTATCTAAGACAAAGGCTCTTGTTTCCTTGGATATTGCTCTTTCGAAGGCCGGTTGTGGCTCGGCATCCATAAGGATATACTGACCTGGTTTTAGATCACTGCGATCATTATGAGTTTGGATTTGATACCCTTCTTCGGTACGTAACTCCCTGATACGCCGTGCCCACTCCGTTACGTCACCGGCTATCTTTCGAAGTTCATCTGAGTCCATAACTCTACCTATATTCGATAGAAAGTGTTCTCTTAGTCTAGCTCTTGCACCTTTTTTTCTAGCCATCACGTCCTCCTTACTTAGCAACACTCACTAGTTTTGTTTGTGTTAAAGCTCGAAAGACTTGTTGCGAAACTGAATAGGCAACAGGTGGCGGAAAGGCATTCCCTACTTGACGATACGCTGGTGTTTTTTTACCTGTGAAAAACCACTCATCTGGAAAACCTTGTATTCTTGCGACCATTTCAACGGTAAGTTTTGGCATGCCTACAAAATTTGGCTCAGGAGGATGATAGGCAATCCCCATACCATTAACACCCAGTTTAGCCCATGCTTTTTTGGCTCTGGTCGGTCCTAAGTCAGGTCCACCGTGCTTTTTTGATCCACCAACAATAGTCGGTGCGATGGCATTAGCTTGCTTGACCCAATGATTTACCCCTTTCCAACCATTCGCAGCCATTTTATCCCTAAGCAGTTCACCAACCGTTAGAGGTTTTTCTCGTCTGCCATTAGGCCAAGAAAATAGATGAGCTTTATCTTTCTTGATTGCCACAATTACAACACGGGGACGTAATTGAGATACTCCAAAGTCAGAAGCGTTCAGTAATTGCCAATCGACAGAATATCCCATTTTTTCTAACTGCTCCCTCAAATTGAGGCGATACTCGTCAAAAACACTATCTAAAAAACCTCTCACATTTTCAAGCATTACTGCTTTAGGCTCTATTTCATCAACTAGACGCAATGCCTCAGGGAATAAATCGCGCTCATCATCTTCGCCGAGTTGTTTACCAGCTTTGGAGAATGGTGGACATGGAACGCCTCCCGTGAGCAAATCGACCCCCTGATACTCAGTGCCGTCAAACTCGCGCAAATCTCCTTCAATAACGTTCCAATGAGGACGATTTGCCTTAAGTGTATTACAACAGGCTTTTTCTATTTCAACCAAAGCTTGAGGCTCAAAACCTGCCCATTCTAGACCAAGCGCTTGCCCACCAGCACCAGCACATATTTCTACACAAGATAGTTTTGCCATTTCCATACCCTCGAACATAGTGAATCTAGTATATTATTATACACTATTTCTCGAAAATTTGTTCGATAGGCTTACAACCCAATAACAATGCAGGGGGTACGACAAAAACAAAAAAGGTCTAATCAGCAACACCTCACCCAAGGAGCCGTCGCCAATCAGTCAAAAACCGCCACATAATTGTGGTCGAACTAAGGCTGGGTGCAATTGTGGGTCAACTTGAGGATCAAGTCGGTTGGAAGAGCGGAAATGGCATAACCCGGTCGAGGATGATAGCTGTATTGTACCTAAAACAGCCTCTAGATGACAAGGACATGTAGTCAATTTAGCTGCGCTCAGGTTCCCGCTATCTGAGGGTCGGGGGTCGGGAGTATTGTGGCATCAGGTAATGTCCACCTGGCTCATAGCGGCACTTCATACTGACCGGCTGCTATCAGATGTTGTCGTTCTTGGCGACGGTCGAGCTGATTGAATTGCATAATTGACACGGTGACCCGTCCTTCAGGTGTTAAAGCAACGATTTCAGCCCCCTCTAGTCGAAAATGCTCGACCCAGCGCTGCGTACGGGGATTAAAAAATGAGGTTAAGAGGCCGGTATCCGGATCGAGCGACCCCAAGTCGGTGCCTTTGGCGCGATTGCAGTAAGGACAGGCCAGGGCCAAGTTCTCGGCCACAGTTGCCCCACTGTGCTTCTCAGCGATAATGTGCTCCATCTCAAAGGCCAGAAATGACGCTTCTTGTGGATACAAGGCAATACTCACACCGCCCGGCGGCCCGTTCGATCACCCACTGGCGCAATGCGGCCGGAACATACGTCATGGCTAAACCGTCAGTTGCTTATAGGCATAGGCTTTGGCCAGCCGCACCAGATGCTCCAACATTAAATGGCGCTCCAGTTCAGCCGACTCTCCGGCCGACAGTTGCCCCTGCTTGTTACGCTGCAATAGATCGCTGACCCTGGCCTGAAATTCAGGCGAGGGTTTGACCGCCAGCACCTGCTCCGGCCGGGGTTGGCTGATCAGCAGTTCCATAATTTCATTTTCGTCCTTAAATTCAACCTGGCGCTCGGCCAGTATGTCACGCAATCCCCGCTCGATCAGTTCCGGCAGACGGTCTCGAAAGGGTTGTAGCTGTTGCCCAAGCGTTTCGGGAAGCTGTATCGTAATTTCCATAAATTTTTTACTCCTCTCTGAAAATAGCTCGTTAGTGGAAACCGCTCTTTGTACAGAGATTTGAAAGCGAATCATATCTTATCGCTATTGTACCCGAAACAGCCTCTAGATGACAAGGAACTGTAGTCAATTTAGCTGCGCTCAGATCCACGCTATCTGGGAGTAGGGGGTCGGGATTAGGGATTAGGGGCAATTAACACCAATAGCCTTACACCTCCATTTTACGTGGCTCCGTATCTTTATTGCCTTAGCAAAGTTACCCTTACCTGAAATCGATCAAAATCATTGCTTGGAGTCAAGCAAAATCATTGCTTAGGAATCGATCAAAATCATTGCCTGATCGTGGTCGCTACCATTGCCTGATCGTGGTCACTACCATTGCCTGATCGTGGTCACTACCATTGCCTGATCGTGGTCGCTAGCATTGCCTGATTTTGATCGTTACCCTTACCTGATTTCGATCCGATCCAGGGCATGGCACCTTAAATCGCCGGTTTTGGTAGCGTTTGTAACCATAACCAACACCGGATTACTCACTATGAGCGCAGCCGTAAAAGTCGAGTAGGTCACCGACATCACCCCCAAGGTACTCACCTTTGGGGTGCTCGATGGCCTAAGCCCCGGCTTCTACATGCTGGAAGTGCGGGTCAAACATGGCGAAAGCGGTCTGCGCACCGGCAAGCTGGACAAAGGCCTATCGCCACCGAATGAATTCGGTCGCTGCTCATGAAAACCTGTTGAAACAGGTTATTGGGTTCCCCCTTAACCTGTTTTCAACACGTTTCTTCTATCAGGCTGTGAATTCATTCGCAGATAATAAAACAGTTAGTTTAACCCCGCATCGCGCGCTTTTATAATAGCTTGGGCACGGTCAGCGACTTGAAGTTTGCTAAAGATGTTGGATACATAATTACGGACAGTTTTGCTGCTGAGCGATAACTGGTGGGCAATGGCTTCATTACTTATACCCTGAGCCATTAGCCGTAGAACATTACGCTCGCTTTCGGTTAGTTCGGGGAAAATGTCCGGGGGTAGGGCGGGACGGGCGGAGAAGAAATTCATCATCCGTTGGGCGATGGCCGGGCTAAAAATAGCTTCGCCGTTCCCTACGGCTAAAATGGCGCGGGTGATGTCATCATCATCCATATCTTTCAGCACATAGCCACGCGCTCCACCGCGCATGGCCGCAAAGACCGAGTCGTCATCGTCAAACATGGTTACAACCAAAATACGGATGTGCGGGCTGGTTTGGATAATCTGGCGAATAGCGGGCAGACCGCCGCCGCCGGGCATCTGTAAATCCATCAGAATGACATCGGGCTGTAGTTTTTCGGCCAGGTCGATGGCTTCTTCGCCGGTGGTAGCTTCTGCGACCAGTTCTGTCGTGGGCATTGAGGCCAACAGGGCACGCAACCCTTTGCGAAATACAGGGTGGTCGTCGGCAATAAGAATGGTGAGTTTGTCCATCGTTACGACTCCAGGGGCAGGCAAACCACAACGCGGGTACCGCCCGCTGTGGCCGGTTGAATAGAGAATGTACCGCCTAATTCGGCGGCGCGTTCTTGCATCGAGTGCAGGCCAATGCCGGTTGGTTGGTCTGACGGCAAGGTGTGACCATCATCGGTTACGCTCAGAGTGAGTTGCCCGGTGTCTATCTGTATTTCAACCACACAGGTTGTAGCCCCGGCATGTTTAACGACATTATGAATGGCTTCGCTGGCGATGCGGTAGACGGCCACCTCAACCGCTGCCGACAAACGCGGCATCGGCTCCGGGGCGATGACGTCAAGCTGAAGCGGCGAGTCGCCCAGCTTGAAATTTCTGATGGCGACAACCAGCCCCAGCTCATCCAGCATCGGCGGGCGCAATTCATAGACCAGACGCCGGATGTCGGCGGTGGCGGTGCTGATATCGTCCCGCAATTCGTCAAGCAACTGTTCAGCCTCATCCGGGTTAGCGCGTATCAGGCGGCGAGCGGCGCTCAACTGCATCCGCAGTGCAGCCAGCGTTGGGCCAAGGCCATCATGCAGATCGCGGCGAATACGACGACGCTCTTCCTCGCGGGTCAGCACCAATTGCTCGCGGGCGGCTTGCAAGGCCTCGCTCGTATGGGCAGCGTGCAGCGTAATGCCGACCTGCCGGGCCAGACTGGTGAGCAAGGTATATTCGCTATTGCTCAGGGGTACTTTGGGCAGCCGCGACGCCACATCCAGCCAGCCCACCACCTCCTTACGGTACGTGATCTCGATGTGCGTCAGTTCGCTACCGTTTCGGGGCGTGCCATAGGTCGCCATTGTGCCGCCGGTGGTTTTAAGCTGGACATAGGGGAGCTTGACGGTGCGGGCAATGGTTTCGGCAATGGTCGACAGCATCGACTCTTCCGGCGAAGCCGAGGCCAGCGAGTCGCTCATTTGCCCCA
>JAGRBZ010000597.1 GCA_020433805.1 Anaerolineae bacterium | reverse complement strand
AGGCCGGTAAAAGAGGGTTGACAGCAGCGGGCCATAGGTCAGCACCGCTTTTTCCGTTTCAAACTGGTAGGTTGGTCGCATATCCCACTCCGGCGAGAAAGCGTGGAGGTTGATGGGGATGATAACCGTCTGCGGTCGGATATCGAACCGAGTGACGTAATTGGCGTAAGCGCGGTAGAGGTCGGCATTGTAGGCCGGGTGTGCCACTTCGCCAATGGTGTGGTCGGGCAGATCTTCTTGCAAAATGTCGCCGGTTGTAACCTCGCCCAGTGGATACATGAGCGTACTGTCGCCCAAATAAATAACGTCGGCACCGCTGTACAAGTAATGGTCCAACTGGGCAATCTCGGCCGGCAGGTCGGGAGGATAGATGGCGGAGGCAGTCACCTGCAAAACAACAACCACCACCAGGAAGATGAGAAGTTTGATAAAAAATGTTTTCATAGTTGAGGGTTGGTTAACACATTCGGGCGTTCTTTACATCTAACAAAGGCTAAGGCTGAGGCGAAGAAAAAAGATTTTTCCGGTAGGGGCGACGGCAGCGTCAACGCATCATCCGTTCACAGCAGATAGCCCAATGACGGTGCCTCGTCCCCGTTGCCCCCGCAATATCCGTCGCCTCAACACCGATAATGCCCCCATGTACGGGCGAGGCAATCGGATTGGAGTCATCCTTTCCACCACCACTATCAAGGCCGATTGCCGTCGCCCCTACGCCACCCGATAAAATCTCGACCAAATGTTTCGATTTCAAATTGACTTCAGTGTGAATACCACGAATTTCTCGCTTAACTTCCTGTCTTGATAACCACCAGTTTATCTGTACCCGACTCCGCGCCCCAAACTTCGCCTGGTCGCCCCAAGATTTGGCGCACATTGGCACCGGGGCTGGGCAAAGTAAAAACTTCAAAGGCTTCTTGGTTTGGATCAAAACGAACCATCGCGTTGGCATCAAAGTCACTTAGCCAAACCATATCCTGTTCATCAACATAAACCGCGTAAGGTTTGGGATTACTCCCCGGCAGACGCCAGGCTTGCCAGGCATCGGTTTCGGGATCGTAACGGGAGAGCTGGCCGCTGTTCCATTCGCTGACCCAGATGCGCCCCTGTGAGTCGGACCAGACTCGCCGCGCCCCCTGCCCCGGTGTCGGTGGTTCGAGGACGGCGGCTTCGTTGCTTTCAAAATCGATATGGGCGATGTGGCTTCCGGCCAGCGAGGCATAGTATACATCGCCGCCCGGCGTGGTTGCGATGCCGTATGGCCCATTACCGCGTGGCGCGGACCAGGCTTCCACCTGCCCCACCTGCGGATCGAACCGACCATATACACCACTTTGCCCCGTAAACCATAAGACCCCGTTTCGATCAAAGGTCGCCGTATTTAAGTTGGCGTAGCCGGAGCCGTCCGGCAGCGGAAAAACCTCGACCGCTTCCGTGGCCGGATCAACGCGCACGATGGCGTTTAAGCCGCCGTCGGTAACCCAGGCTGCCCCATCCGGGCCGACGATGACGCCGTGCGGAGCAGAACCGGCTCCGAGCGGAATATGCTGCGTCTCGCCGGTTTCGGGATACAGCCGACCCAGTTCACCGGTGGCTTGGGCTGTATACCAGACCGATCCGTCCGGTGCAGGCGCAACGTCGTGCGGGCGCGAACCGGATGGAATAGCATATTCGATTATAGTCGGTTCTGCAATTTGTTCGACCTCCGGTGTGGCCGTTGCTTCAGGTGCTACAGCCTGCGCACCGATGGGCGTTGCCGTCGGCGGGGGCAACGGTGTTTCGGTAGGCGTGGGGATGGGAACCGCTGTCTCTGTCGCTAGTACCGTTGCGGTTGGCTCTTGAACCACCGGCTCCGGTTCGACGGCATCGGTGGGCGTTGCGGCCGGCGGGGAGCTTCCACAACCGACCAGCAACAGCGCAGCCAATAGAATTACTGCGTAAACTTTGGTCACAAGCCTTCTCCTGACGCCTATTATCTTCCTTATAAAGTAGTATATTGGTAGGCTAAGGCTAAGGCTGAGGCTAAGTAAGACAAATTCAGGTGAGCCACCGCTTCTCTGAAAATAGCAAGCAGTTAGCGGTTAGCTGATAGCCGGTAGCAAAAGATTTTCATTGTCGTTGTCGTCTCAACTGAGACTGCCTGACTCCCTTGGGGCTGTTCGACTTTCTTGATGAATCGACTCGTTCTCTTTGCTTTTTTCTTAGCCTTCGCCTCAGCCTTAGCCTTATTTATGCCTATGCGTTCCCGCGACTAAACAGCACCATAAACTCTATAAATACTCCTCAAACCAGGCCAATGTGTCAAGCCAGGCTTGGGTTGCTTGTTCTTCAACATAGCGCTCGCCCGTATCATTGTGGAAAGCGTGGTTAACGCCGGGATAGACATTCATTTGATGGGTTACGCCGGCTTCGGTCAGCGCCTGATCCAGCGCATCTTTGCCCGCATTAATCCGCTCATCCATCTCGGCGTAGACGCCCATCACGGCGGCGTTGATATTCCCGACCTGATCCAGTTCGGGGCCGACGCCGTAGAACGGCACCGCGGCCTTAAGATCAGGCTCGGCGACAGCCATGCGCCAGGTGATACCGCCGCCAAAGCAGTAGCCCGTCATACCGATACGTTCGCCATCGACTGAATCGAGCGATTGCAGATAGTCAAACCCGGCGATAAAATCGTTTACATGGCGCTCGGAACTGGCGTTGCTTAACAGGCCCGGCACTTCATCGCGATCAAACGTGGACGAGCCGCCCTCACGCGAGAGCAGATCGATAGCCAGAGCAACGTAGCCCTCTTTGGCAAAACGGCGGGCGACATCTTCGATGTGCAGATTTAAGCCTCGGTTTTCATGGCAAACCAACACCGCCGGATAAACGCCTTCTTCGGCCGGCTGGGCCAAATAACCGGCAATCTGATCACCCTGGCTTTCGAACGCAACGATACCGGCCTCGACCGCCGGATCGCCGATAGGTACGGAGTAGGGGCTTTTGGCCCCCGAAACCGGCTGCACAATAGCCTCCGGTTCGGTGGTTTCGCTGACGACGACTTCTTCCGTTGGCTCGGCAGTGGGATCGGGTGGCGTGGTTGCGGTGGGGTCAGGGGGTGTGGTGGCGGTTGGATCGACCAGGGGATCGGTGGGTTCGGCGGTAGGAATGGGCGCGGTGGGATCGGGTAGTTCTTCAGCCGAACAGCCCAGCAGGCTCATGGTTGAGGCGGCTGCGGCCATCCCGCCGGTGATGTAAGCGACCCGCCGGATAAAGGTCCGGCGGCTGATAGTCCCCTCCCGATAATCGTCATAAAATTCCTCGACAAAGTACTTTTGAAAGGTGTTGAGCTTTTTCACTTTTCCTCCTTGGAAAGTAGCTAACAGCTGTCAGCCATCAGCTGTTAGCTTTATCTTTAGCCATTGATTAAATCAGAGAATAGAGCAGCAACCTTTTGGTTACACGCAAGGTAGATCGCAGATGCGGAGTGGCTGTGCCTCAGCGATCTGCGGATTTAAAGTGCTCTTTGCCGCTTCGCTCCTCGATGTGTTGTGTTTAACACAAATCGCAAGTTGTAATCTGTTTTTTCCATTCACCATTCACAATTAATTATTCACTATTCACAATTCGTTAGTTCGTTATTTAGCAGAAGCTCACTTTTTGTAAACTGACCTAACGACCGGCAGACGCAAGACAAGTAGCACGGCCACGATAATTGCGAAAACCCAGGGCCATGTCTTGAAATCGCGGTCGAGCCAGAAATAGTGCCAAACGCTCAGAGGGAGAGCCAGGTAGACCAGTCGGTGCAGCGTGCGCCACCGTTTACCCAGCCGCCGCTGCCAGCCGCGTGTCGATGTAGCGGCCAGCGGGATAAGCACGATAAAAGCCGCAATGCCGATGGGCATCGCCGGTCGCTCGCCCAGATCGCGCCAAATAAGCTCCCAGTACAACTCATTTTCCCAGTAGAGATAGACGACAAAATGGAGCGTGACGTAAAGAAAGCCGTATAAACCCAATGCGCGACGAATTTGAATAGCACCCGGCCAGTTGGCGATACGGCGCACGGGCGTACAGGCCAACGACGCCACCAGAAAGATCAGCCCAATTGTGCCCGAGTGCAGAATAGCGTACCGAACCGGGTTGACCAGAGAGCCGGACAGCGTGTACACGGCAAAGAGTAACAGCGGCCCGATCCCGGCACTATGGGTCAACAGGCGGTGCCAATTTCGCTTGAGCCAGCGAACAGACCCGGATTTTGATCCGTCGCTATAAGAGATGGTATCCAAAATCTTGCTCGAAATCGCGCCAGACACTGTGTATGTGGGTGCCGCCGTTGCGAGAGTTATCGTATTCCAAAAGAAAAGTTGGGCCTTGAACCCGGAAATATTGAGGTCGCTGGCGGTCGAGGCTGCCGGCCCAACCGAAGCG
>JAGRBZ010000596.1 GCA_020433805.1 Anaerolineae bacterium | reverse complement strand
CGGCGACTCTTACGCCTGACGGTACCTTCGAAAACCTGACAGGTCTGGCTGTCGGTCCAGGTTCAGGCCTCTACGTCATCTTCCGGCGTAAATAGATCTCCATTCGCGGCGACTCTTACACCTGACGGTACCTTCGAAAACCTGACAGGTCTGGCTGTCGGTCCAGGTTCCTGCCTCTACGTCATCTTCCGACGTAAATAGATCTCCATTCGCGGCGACTCTTACGCCTGACGGTACCTTCGAAAACCTGACAGGTCTGGCTGTCGGTCCAGGTTCCTGCCTCTACGTCTCGCCCACCGGCACATGCCGCAGCGTCACCACCGCAATCTGCTCCGGGGTAAGGCTGGGCCACAGCGCCGGAACCGGCTTGATTTGGCGGGCGGCCGACCCCAGCGGTGAACGCGTTCCCTGGGGCAAAAGCAGCACCCGTTGGCTCTTAACCTGCACCCGATCCGGCTCGGCCAGCGCGGCTTCGTCAAAGGGCCAAAACGGCGTCGCCTCCTCGCTGAGCTGCTGTAAAAAAGCCAGTTGGGCCTCGGCCTGCGGTAGCTGTTCGGCCAGAAGCACATCGGCCGGACGCTGCCACAGTTCAGCCAAACGACGCAGCATCGGTTGGCGCAGCCGGTCGAGGATGGCCTCAACACCGGCGGCTTCGCTTACCCACGCCGCCAGTGATCCGGCCTCGATCCACACCGCTGCCGTTGTCTCCGCCTCCAACGTTTGCTGCTGTTTTTCCACCGCCGTGGCCGACCACGGTTCGGGTATCGTAACCTCATCAGCCGCCTCCGGTGCGAGCATAGTTACGGCCTGCCCTACTTGCCGGCACCGTTCGATCCAGGGGCGAGTCAGGTGTGGCCACTGCTCAACCAGATCCCTATATAATGGAAGAAGGGCCTCTAGCAGAGAGAGCTGCTGCCAGCTTTGCAGCCGGGCTTGCTGAAGGTGGGCCACCTGCCGCAGGTCGTTTTGGGCCAACCGGCAAGCGCGATAGAGCGCCGGCCAACGCCACGGACGCAGCCCCCACCCCAGCGCCAGCGCCACCGGCTGAGACGGCAGCGCGTCGAGCTGTCCGGCCAGTCGCTCGCCGCTTTGGCCCAGCCGTTGATCGATCTGGGCCAACTCGGTTTCGGCTTCGTCTAGCCTGGCCTCAACACCCTCGGCAAATGCCGCCAGCAGCTCCGTCATCGCGGCAATGCGAGCCTGTACCAGCAGCACCGCGCCGGCCTGGTGGTGATGCAGTCCGTAGCCAAGGTAGCTGGGGGCCTCGTCCGGCCAATCGGCCCGTAGCGCGGCCAAAGCCGCATCAAGCCGCCGTCCGTTTTTAAGCCAGGCTTCCTGCCAGGGCGGCGTTATCTGCTCTAACGCCTCAAAAGCGGTTTGCAGCAGCCACGGCCAGGGCGTTTCGGGTATCAGTTCGTCTAACCGGCGCGGTACAGCGGGCATGGCCTCGGCCAGCGTTTCCAGCAGTTGGGGCGGCGTTAGCTTCAGTTCCAGCAAGGTCTGTTGGGCCTGCCGCTGGGCGCTCTCAGCCGGGTCGTCGGTTGGCCCCCGGGCCGGAGGTTGATTGAGCAGGTCGGCCAGCATGGTTCGGCTCCAGCGCCGGATCAGCTTCGCCACCAGCGCCGCCGCGGGCCAGCAGCGTTGCGCCAGCCCCACGTGCGTAACGGGCATCCGCCGACCGTTTGGCGGGTTCGGCCAGCCGCCGTCCTGCCGGGCCAGACAAATCGGCAGTGCCAGAAACGTAGCCATCTGCGTTACAAACAGGCGGGGATCGCCAACAATCAAACCGTCTTCGTTGGTTAACCCGGCTACATAGCAGCCCTGGTCGAAATGGGCGGCTAAAGCGGCCCAGTCGGCCCGGAGTTGATTAGCCGCCTCACTGTCCGGGGGCGGCATCTCGGTTGACCACAACAGCAGCCCCACCGTGGCCAGGTGCGGAGCCAGCGCCGGATTCACCATCGCCCCCACATTTTGGCAGAACGCTGCCAGCGCCGCGCTAACCCAGGTTTCGGCCAAATCGGCCACAACCATCACCACCAGTTCATCGGTTCGCAGCGAAATGCCCTGCCGGTTAAGCCTGGTTAGGTGCTGCAGGTGGGAGATATCGGTTAGCAAAGCGATAACCGCCGCTTCAAGCGCCGCCGGCAGCGTTCCGTTTTCACCCGGCGACAGGCGCACAACAGCCTCCCCGCCCGCTAGCTCGACCGCTGGGTCGGTAACGACCACCGCCCGCAGAACGTCTAACTGGCCCAAGCGGGCCTCCAACTCGGCCAGAAAGGCAGCCACGGTTTGCCCGGCAACGTCACCCAACCCGATAAGGAGCGTGCGCTGCAAGGTAATTTCAGACATGGTTCACCTCCGGCGGCGGGCCGAACGGCGGCGGCACGGCGTCCGAGGTAAATTGATAAATCTGGCGCAGTTCAGCCGCGTAGTCCCGCACCAACCGCTTAAGCTCCAGCACCGTCTCATCGGCCTGCCCTTTGTGGGTCTGGTAGTAGCCTTCCAAAAGGCTCAGGGTTACGGCCAACCCCTGCTGCGCCACCCGTTTCTCAACCCGCGCTCTCACCTCCTGAACCAGCCCCGTGCGGCGGGTAAAATACTCCAGGCTGTTCGATAGCCCCTGCCCCAACCGCTGCGGGCGATCGAGTTGGTCTTCCGGCGTGTAGTAAAAGTACGATCCCTGGCTGGTGATAAACCCCAACAGCGAACCGAGGGCGAAGGTTTGCCGGGCCTGCTGCCCATCACTTTGAAACTGCGGCAAAACGTGCAGCGGCACCCGCCCCCGCGCCTGCTCGTAAACGGCCATGTAGCTATCCCACTGTTGGGTGGCCGTATGGGGTGCGCCCACGTGGGCCACAAAAGCAAGCACCCGCGATCGTTCGCCGGTTGAAACCAGCGAGCGGGCGTGCTGTTGATAAATCGAGCGGGTTTCGTCCGGCACGCCCAGCACTTCCAACCGCTTCAAACCGGCCCCACCGTCGGGCAGGCGGGTTCGATCCAAATTCCACGAAGGGGTGGCCTGGCTCATCAACCACACCCGATAGCCTTCCGCCGAGAGCGCTTCGCTTTGCTGTTCGATGGCTTGCTCAACCGTCATCGCGCTAATGGCCTCGGCTGAACGTACCTAATCGAGCAGCGGCGGCGACCTGGTTTACAGAAACCCAAACCGCCCACCACATGTTGAACCAGCACGGCCGGTTGACGCTGGCGATGGTGCATCGAACCCGGCTGAATGGCTTGGCCCGGCAGGCCGGTGACGATGCAGCCGTGGCTATCGCCTTATTAAAGGCTGAAATCGAACAGTATCATTGGGATGTCAAACAGCTTGTTCCCTTAGCGGAACAGGTAGCGGCTTTGCTGCGAGAGCAGCTAGAGGCTCATTTTGAGCAGCTGCTACCGGAGGAAATTGAAGCCAAAACGAGCCCGCTCATTCAAGAACTGCGCACTATGGCGAAGGCGTTTGATATACCGGCCCTGCACGCCATGGCCGATTACGGGTTGGGCAGGCTTTACTATTTGATAAATCAGCGGGATAAATCGATTAAGGCCCTGGAGCGTGCCTTGCCTGCAACAGTGAACGTTGATCAGCAGTTGATTATTCTGCGGCTGTTGGCGCTTAATTGGGCTTTTTTGGGTGAGGAAAAATTGTTTCGGCAGGCGATGGAGCAAGGGCATACGTTTATTGCGCAGGGGGATTTTAGCGAACTGCACCTGGTGGGGCTGGCCTTAGAGGGGTTTGGCCGGGGGCAAAGTATCTTAAATGACCGAGCTGCATTTGCTACGTTAGCACAAGCGTGGCGAATTTACGAGCAGGAAAAAATGGCAAGGCAGCACCTACCGCTGCGTTTTGTTCAGTTAGTACGCAGTGAGTTAGAAGCTATGGCTTGTTTGCAGGAAGTGGACAGACAGAAGCTAAGCACCCTTGGTCAAAGGGCGTACACTATGGCGCAGGAGTTGGGCTATACCCGTTACGCCCAGCAGATTCAACAGCATCTACGGGCGCTGTAAGGGCCGGTTTTTACCCTTTTTTTCTCAAAAACCAGTCATCGGGATGGGTTCTTATTTCTTCCAGTTGGGTCAACAACTTTTCTTTAAACGCCTGCCGCCGTCTTTTAGAATTAAATAACTTCCTCTCCTCAAACACAGCCTGAACTTCGGTTGCGATGCGCTCGTCGCTCCAGTCGGGCGACAGCGCTTTGAGATAGTTAGCCAACAGGGCGGCTAACTCCTCCAGTTCGGCTTGGTTACGTTCCGGCATATCTCCCTGACTTTCATGGTTCTTCTCAGGCAGCCAAGCCTCCCGCTGAGCCGCCGAGACACTATTTTGGTTAGAGATAGCGCCTGACTTCGTAAATTTTTTACGTGACAAGTTCCATTATAACACGCTTTTGGGAATTTTATGCCCCAAATTTAT
>JAGRBZ010000595.1 GCA_020433805.1 Anaerolineae bacterium | reverse complement strand
CAATTATTCAATTATACAATAATGTGTTTTTAAAATTTTTTCAATTTTCTGGAATTTTTCCAAAAATGGGGGTGTGGGGGTTTTGGGTAGGGGGGGTGGGGGTAGGTAGTAGGGATTAGGGGGGAAATGATATTGGCACTCATCTAACGTTAATTCTGCGGGCGGTTCCATTCACTCGTTCTTAATCTTTCCTAACTATTATTGGAATGCTATGATTATTGAAAGGCTGAGGCGAAGGCTAAGGGATTGTTTGGGGCTGATTGAAATTAAATAAATAATCGGGTATCTGGGGGGCTGGGGGGGCCATCGTGCCGACACACCTAACATCAAAACAGCATACGAAAGATTCCCCGATTAATTACTTAAAGTTCATAAGCCACCAGGCTTAAACCCGGTACAAGCCGATTTAAAGTCGGCTAAAAAGCGCATGTAATTCTGACCTATTTTCTTAGCCTCAGCCTTAGCCTATGTCGTACAGTTACACGCAATCCACACAAAACGAGGAGAAAGACCCCTATGGTGAAAAAGACCGGCGTTCTACTGGCCCTGCTGGTGCTGTTGAGCGCGACCGTACGTGGCTCGGTTTTGGCTCAAGAGGCTGATGTCGACGCCATCAATTTTGAAGATTACACCCTTGACATTGTTGATTACACCTTGCCCAATGGCCTGCGCGTTATTTTGGCCGAGGATCATTCCGCGCCGGTGGTGGCCGTTGATATTTGGTACCACGTCGGCGGGGCGAACGATCCGCAAGAGCGCTCCGGCTTTGCCCATATGTTTGAGCATATGATGTTTGAAGGTTCGGCCAATGTCGGCAACGACGAGTACCACGCGCTGCTGGAAGCGGTGGGGGCCGATAACAACGCCTACACCTCCATCGACAAAACCGCGTACTGGGAAGTGGCTCCGGCCAATGAACTGCCCCGCGTGTTGTGGTTAGAGAGCGACCGCATGGCTTCGCTGGATGTTGATGAGGAAGCGTTTGAAACCCAGCGCGATGTTGTCTTGGAAGAATATAGTCAGCGCGTGTCTAACCAACCCTACGGCGTTTCCGGCCGCCGGCTGCTGACGCTGCCGTTTCAGGGGTATGTGCCGTATGAGCGGTCTGTCATCGGCAATCCTGATGATTTGAACGCGGCTTCGCTGGAGGAGTTGCAAGATTTCCACGCCAAGTACTATAAGCCGAACAACGCCACGCTGGCTATTGTCGGCGACATCGACATCGAACTGACCCAGCAACTGGTGCAGGCTTACTTTGGCGACATTCCCGGCGGCGATCCGCTCGCGCCGATTACGGATGTCTATCCGCTGCCCGAAGAATTCCCCGTAACGCGGACTACCGACGATGGGTATGCCATCGGTTATGAAGAAACCCTCATCGACCCGCAGGTTGAACTGCCGCGCTACGTTCTAACCGTAGTTGGCCCGCCGCGCGGCACGCCCGATTTTTACGCGCTCGATCTGCTGATGGATATTTTGGGCAGCGGCGACAGCAGCCGCTTTGAGCAAAACATTGTGCGCGAAGGCAAAGCCGCTTCGGCCTTTACCAATCTGACCGACTTTTTGGGGGCCAGCGTGCTTTACGCCGGGGCGTATCCCAACGCGGGCGACGCGGTGGATACGATGGCCGATTTGATCCGGGACGAATTTGAAGCGGTGATTGACGAAGGCGTGACCCAGGAAGAACTGGATCGGGTAAAGACTCGCATTTTAGTGGGGGCGATTACGAGCTTCCGCAACTCGGCCTTGAGTACGGCCGAGTCGATTCAGGATTCGATTTTGAATTTTGATGACCCCAACGCGATTATCGATGAGCTGGAGATGTATGAAGCGGTGACGCTGGACGACATCGAGCGCGTGGCCGCGACCTATCTGCGCGACAAACCGGCCAACATTCTGATCACCCTGCCCGAAGGCGACGAGCAGTTGGCCGAACCACCCGACGCGCTGCTTGTTGAGCCGGTGGATGTGGAGGTGAGCGACGAACCTGCTTCTGAGGTGCTGGAAATCGATTTGACCGACGATGTGCTGGCCGACCTGCCGGAAGGCATTATTAGCCGCACCGAGGTGCCGACCTCGCTGCCGGTGACTGAAACCAACTTCCCGCCGTTCGAGACCTTTACGCTGGACAACGGGATGGAGGTCATTTTTGTGCAGCAGGATGAAGTGCCCAAGCTCAACCTGCAATTATACGTCGGCGGCGGTACTGCGGCGGCAGAGGCTGACAAGCAGGGGGTGGCCGATTTTGTGGCCGAACTGCTAACCAAAGGCACCGAAAATCGGACCGCGGCCGAAATTGCCGAGGAAATTGAAAGCGTGGGCGGCTCGGTTGGTTCGAATGCCTCGTTGGAGTGGCTGACGCTGTCGGTCAACTCTCTGAGCACCGACACCGATTTGGCGTTTGATTTGCTGCAAGATATGACGCTGAACCCCACCTTCCCTGAAAAAGAGCTGGAGGTGGTGCGCGAGCAGACGCTGACCTTCTTAGAGCAGGATGAGGTTGATCCCGATACGCTGGCCAACCGCCAATTTGGGCGGATTGCCTATGTCGATCATCCGTACGGCTATTACACCACGCCGGAAACGGTTGAAGGTTTAACCCAGGACGATTTGATCGCTTACTACGAAACGTTCTTTAAGCCGAACAACGCGCTGCTGGTGGCCGTGGGTGATACGACGCTTGAGGAAGTGCAGGCCCAAACGGAGCGGGTTTTTGCCGATTGGGCGGAGGGCGACGTGCCGGATTATCTCGATTATCCTGAGGTTGAGGTGGGCGATACCTCGGTGATTTACCTGGTTGACCGGCCCGAGTCGGAGCAGGCCACGATTCAAATCGGCAATCGGGCTATCAACGCCCGCAACCCCGACCGCTACGCTTTAATTGTGGCCAATTCGGTGCTGGGCGGCGGGGCGTCGTCGCGCCTGTTTGATAATTTGCGCGAAGATAAAGGTTACACCTACGGTATCTACAGCCGCTTTGGCCGGCCCAACGACGTGAGTACTTTCCGCGTGTTGAGCGATGTTGACCAGACCCACGCCGGAGATGCCGTGCGCGAGATTTTGGCCGAACTGGAGACCATCACCACCGAACCCATCAGTGAAACGGAACTAACCGACGCCAAAGGGCTGCTGATCGGTAACTTTGCCCTGCGCATTGAGGACCCGGCCGATTTTGCCGATCAACTGAGCAACCGCCGCCTGACCGGCGTGCCGATTGAGGAGTTGAACGATTACCTGCCTAATCTTGAAGCCGTGACCGCCGAAGATGCGCTCGAAGCGGCGGCGAACTATATCGAGACCGACGCGCCGATTATCGTGGTTGTCGGCAATGCGGAGGAGGTTGAAGCCCAGCTTGAGGATATCGGTGAGGTGGTGGTTGTCGATGCCGATGGGGAGGTTGTTGAAGCGGAGGAGTAGGTTTTTTAGGTCCACAGATGGACACGGATGGTCACAGATAGATGAAAGGGTGGATGAAAAGCTGTGTCTATCGATGACAATTTGTGGATCACTCGGTGAAGTTTTATTTTTAGACAGTTTGTTAAGCACGGTTATGCCGTGCTTTTTTTTATGGGGTGGGGGATAGCTGTGTACCCAACGCCCTGAATTTTTGTGAATAAACCACTGACTAGGGGAGTATTTCTATTTGGGGCAACCGGCGCTCGTTGAAACACTGAAACAGTGAAAATGATGATTTCACTGAATAAAGTGAGGTGACAGTTACGGGTACTGGGTTCATGCGATGGGGTGGTCAACTGGCAGCACAATTTGTATGCAACAGCCCAGAACAAACCTGAGATTACCTCGGTTCTGGCGGCAAACGGCTTTCCGGCTTATCTATTAGCCCAGGGCGCGGAGGGTGTGGAAGCGTTGGTCCAGACCAATCACCATCAGGAGCGGGCTAAAGCCGCCATGACTCAGCGCCGCAAAGAGCGCGACGCGGCGTTTAAGACTTTGACGCAATGGCTGCGCTGTGCCCAACGGGCAGCGGAGTTGGCCAAAGAGGATGCCGAGCGGAGTTCGTTGAGGGGTAGTTTGGGAATTATGAATTAAGAATAGTGACAAATGTCACGTCTGTCAAATAACAGAAGATAGTTGAGCATCAGGAAATAAGTCGGGATGATATTGGTGAAGTAAATTGACATAAGCCTTGACGACAGAGGGCTGCATATCAATCATAGGACTGATCTGGTCGATAACAACGCCGTGTTTGAGCAGCAATTTGACGCGTTCGTAATCGCGCAGATAGCGACCGACACTGGATTGAGCGTGATGGAGATGAAAAGCAATGTCGGCTTCATCCATACCTTGTTCGTACAAAGCGACGACCTCAGCCTTGTGGGTGGGCCGAACGCCTTGGTCAAAATAATAACCTTTGGTCAAGAGCGGTTGGCCGGTTTCTTGGCGGAGTTCATTGACCAAACGACTAATCTGGGAACTGG
>JAGRBZ010000594.1 GCA_020433805.1 Anaerolineae bacterium | reverse complement strand
ATGGGGTTTATAGAGTTTGTAGAGTTTTGTGAGTTTTTGATTGAGTAGTGGGTACATATTGTTCTAGAATAGAGCCAAGCAAAAAAGGCTTTAACTCCATCAACTCTATAACTCTATTAACTTCACTAACTCATAAACGCTTGAGCAATGTCGTGACCGCGCTTTCCAATCGGGTCGGGTTCGGGTACAATGGGCCATATACTTTTCCTTGGAGGGATGATTATGTTGGTTTGTCGCGGTGTTCGAGGGGCTACGACAGTTGAGGCGGATACGCGAGCGGAAATTTTGGCCGCTACGAAGGAACTGTTGACAGCGATGATCGAGGCCAACGGCATCGAGGAAAACGATGTGGCCAGCGTCTTTTTTACGACAACGGCTGATGTTGTTTCGGAATATCCGGCTTTGGCCGCTCGGCAGTTGGGCTGGAAGGATGCGGCTCTGTTGTGCTCTCATGAAATGGCCGTGCCGAGAGGTTTAGCCAAGTGTATTCGCATTCTGGTTCATTGGAATACGTCTAAATCCATTAAAGAGATTAAGCATGTTTATCTTAACGGTGCCGAGACGCTGCGTCCTGATCGAGCGCTGGATCAACTGCAAAAAGATCTCGCGGAACAATAATTCCCGAACACGATGAAAAAGTTGTGACTCTGCATTAAAATTTTGAACAACAGTCACTTTTTGGATAAGCAGAAAGTGGCTGTTGTTTTTCCTCGAAAAGCTTTTACTACCCATGTGGGCTAAAAAATCTGTTTTGAGTTCACCCGATTTAACCCTCAAAAATAAATAAGAATACTCATGTCGGATTGGCTCAGATTGCCCTGCCTGGTATAGCAAATTGTTTTTTGGTATGATAGGGTATAGGCATTGCTTGTACCTACAACAATATCTTAATCCGAACAGCCTATTTAATTCTGTCTCTATCATCTCATACAAAGGACAAACCATGCTCAAAATACTCAATGATCTTAAAGAATTTGCTATGCGGGGTAACGTCGTCGATTTGGCCGTTGGTTTTACGGTTGGAGTGGCGTTTACAACCATTGCCAAATCCCTGGTCGATGACATTATTATGCCGGTTGTGGGCTTAGTTGTTGGTCAGGTTGAATTTAAGGATATGTTTTTACTGCTCAAAGAGGGTACGGAACAAGCGGCACCCTACGCCACTTTGGCTGATGCTCAAGCCGCCGGCGCCGTGACGGTCAATTATGGGGTATTTATCAACAATGTTTTGGCTTTTCTCATCGTGACTGTTGTTATGTTTATGCTCATCCGACTGATCAATAAGGTCGAGAAAGAACTTGAAGATGAGTTTGGTACGCAACAAGAGGAAGGTGCCCCGACACAGAAAAAATGCCCCTTTTGTTTGTCGACCATCCCGTGGAAAGCGACGCGCTGCCCGCAATGTACCTCTGAATTGAAGCCGGTAGAGGAACCGAAAATGGCTTAACTTTCAGCCTGATCCAATACTTCTCGAACTTTAAGCAATAGAGCTTTTGGTGTAAATGGCTTTTCTAAGAAAAACAGGCCGGGGTCAAGTACCCCATGGTGAATAATTGCGTTATCGGTATAGCCGGAGATGTACAGCACTTGGAGGTTAGGCTGCCGGTCAACTAAAATTTTGGCTGTCTCTGCACCACTCATTCCCTCAGGCAAAACGACATCGGTTATGAGTAAGCCGATGGTTTGGTTATATTGTTTGGCAATCGTAAGTGCCTCGCGACCGTTCCGGGCCGTTAAGACCGTATATCCCTCGCGGGTGAGGACGCGATAAGCAAAATCCTGAACCATATCTTCATCTTCAACCAGAAGAATAGTTTCAGTGCCTTGCAGGTTTTCAACCGTGGCCTGGGAGGGAAGTAAGGGTTGGGGTTCCTCATCAATGCCCGGTAGATAAATTTTGAAGGTCGTACCTTGATCAGGTTCGCTATACAGCCAAATATGCCCACCGCTTTGGTTAATAATACCATGAACCATAGCTAGCCCTAAACCGGTTCCTTGCCCCCGGGCTTTAGTGGTAAAAAAGGGTTCAAAGACCCGGCTTTGTGTAGCAATGTCCATACCGTGGCCGGAGTCACTGACGGCAAGCATAACATAGCGGCCTGGGGTAACATTCACATGGGTACGGACATAGGTCTCATCTAATTCAACGTTGGCGGTTTCAATGGTTAATTGACCGCCTTGAGGCATGGCATCGCGTGCGTTAATTGCCAGGTTTATCAAAACTTGATCTATCTGAACAGGATCAATTTTGACGGCTCCCAGATCGGAATGAAGTTCCGTGACCAAAGTAATATCCTCGCCCAGTAAGCGCTCTAGCATTTTACTCGTATGCTCGACAGTACCATTCAAATTAACAATGCGCGGTTGAAGCACTTGCCTGCGGCTATAGGCTAATAACTGCCGCGTTAATGTCGCTGCGCGATGACCGGCTTTTACAATTTGTTCAACATCTTGACGCGCCGGATCGTTCTGATTAAAACGATTTTGCAAAACAAGCTCACCGAAGCCGGTGATAACGGTGAGGAGGTTGTTGAAATCGTGGGCAATACCGCCGGCCAACTGACCAATTGCTTCCATTTTCTGAGCTTGATATAACTGCTCTTCCAGTTGTTTTCGCCGGGTAATATCGCTGATGACGCCATAAATAAAACGCGATTTTTCAGCCGTTGTCTCAACTCGCGCACTATCACGTACCCAAACTACATTGCCGTCAGCCCGAATAATACGATATTCTGTTTCGCCGGCTTTCCCTTGGGTTAATTTTGTCCATTGCGCAGCGGCATCAGCGCGATCATCGGGATGGATCACGGTATCGATCCAAAATGTCCAATCACTCAGAAACGCATGGGCCGAATAGCCGGTTAAGACATCAACTTGGGGCGATATATATTGATTTCTTGAGTGTCCCGACGCGGTCAGTTCGGTCATATAAACGTAATCGCTAATAGAGGTGATAACGCGCTGAAAACGGTCGGTTAGCTGAGTATTTTGAATGGCAATTGCCAGTTGGCTGGCTACCTCTTGAACAATTTTCTGGTGTTCCTCATTAAAGGGATCCGGTAGCGATGACCGGATTGTTAACGTGCCTAAGGCATCCTCAGGAAAAAGAAGGGGGGCATGTAAGGTTGTACAGATATCTGCAGGCGATAATGTCTCTGTTGTGATCCGGATATTTCCTTGGCGTAATGCACTGAGATCTTTCGGAGATAGGGGCAGCGGTAAATGCTTGTTTAGCTGCATCTCATCGTTGCGGCCGGTTTGTTCAGCAATAACGATGGCTTCATTATTTTTTAGATCAAATAGATTTATGGTGGCTTGTTGATAGGGTATTAAGCTTTGTAGATGCGCCAGGGCTGCTTGCCCGATTTCTTCGGGGGAATGAGCAGCTAAAATAGCTTGGTCGATTTTATATAAAATTTCCAGCCGGTCGGCATAACGTCGCAGTGCTTGCTCGGCCCACTTTTGCTCAGAGATATCTTGTAAGACACCCCTTACTTTTACTACTTTATTATTTTCCCAAATGGGTGTAGCAATTGTCCTGACCCATTTGCGGATTCCTTTGTTCGAGATAAGCTCAAGTTCCAGATCATACGGTTCGCCCCGTTCGATGGCATTTTTAATCGCGTTATCAGCAAGTTGACGTGACTTTCCTTGAATAAAATGCATTCCGAATTCGACATTCCAGGGTAGGTCTGGATCTAAATCGAAAATGAGCGCCACCATCTCTGTCCATTTTCCTTCCAACGTTGCTGCATCAAACTCCCAGCCGCCAATTTTAGCTAGTTTACTGGTTTCTCGCAGCAGGAATTCATTTTCTTGAAGGGTATGTTCTATTTCTTTTTTTCGGGTAATATCAATATGAGAACCTAGCATTCGAACAGGTTGATCATTTTCATTAAGAAACAACGATGCACGCGTTAGTATCCAACGATACGACCCATCTTTATGTCGAAAACGAAACTCCTCCTCATAGTTAGGCCAGGGATCTTTTAGGTAGGCTTGGATAGTGCTAACCATGCGTTCCAGATCGTCGGGATGAACGCGATCCTCCCATTCGCTGAATGCATGGCTAATTTCATCGTCGTCGTACCCGATTTGACGTTTCCATTCGGGCGAGTAATGAACGGTGTTTTCTCGGATATTCCAGTCCCACAACCCCACATTGGCAGCTTGGACGGCCAATTGAAAGCGGGCCTCACTCTCACGCAGATTGGCCTCAACCTGCTTGCGGACAGTTATATTCTGATCGACCGCCGATGTCAGCCGTTCTGTTTTTAGCCAGGTTTGGTTTACAATGAATAGCACGCTCAAAAGTAATAGTGTACCGCCGCCCCAAATGAGCAGCAACGTCAGAATGTTAGGCTGGTAGGGTGGCATATCCCAGCCTAAAGTCAACGTCCAGGTATTGTCGCCCACAGGAATATCAACCGTTTGAGTTTCTC
>JAGRBZ010000593.1 GCA_020433805.1 Anaerolineae bacterium | reverse complement strand
TGTAATAAAAAGATGGTAAGCTGCAATACATACTCTATTCCCTTTTCCAGAGTACGATAGTCTCGATTGAGACGACACCGACAATGAAAATCTTTTGCTACCGGCTATCGGCTAACCGCTAACTGCTATTTTCAAAGGAGAACGGCATGCTCGACCATTATTTACGCGGGACAAAAGACACGGTGCTGGCCTTTTTAGCGCGACCGTTTTCGCTTATCCATCCAACCGTCATTACCTTTATCGCCCTGGTCTTCGGCATTGGGGCCGGTCTGGCGCTGATGCAGCAGTATTATCGCCTGGGGTTTGTCTTATGGGTCATCAATCGCACCCTCGACGGGCTGGACGGAACGGTTGCCCGGATGAATCACCAACAAAGCGATCTGGGCGGCTACATCGACATTATTTTTGACTTTGTTGTGTACGCCCTTATCCCCATCTCGCTGGTTGTTAGTCGGCCCTCAACCGAAGCCTTTCTAAGCTTAAGTTTTCTTCTCGCCACTTTTTACATCAACTCCGCCTCGTGGATGTATCTGGCTGCGATCTTAGAAAAGCGCAACCAGGGCACCTACCAAAAAAAGGAACTGACGACTATCACGATGCCTTCCGGCCTGGTGGGCGGCGCGGAAACCGTTTTATTCTATTGTGTGTTTATTCTGTGGCCACAGCAGCTTGTGGTGTTATTTGTTCTGATGGGTGTTCTGGTATTGGTTACTATCGGCCAACGACTTATTTGGGCCGTACGCCATTTGTCGTGACGCCTTGTTTGAACTCGGCGTAAAACGAAAACCGCATCTCTTTTTTACGCATCACGTTTTACGTTTTAGGGAACCGCCCCACTCAACATCTTCATAACGCATCCTCCACAATGTAGACCCATCAAATGCAAAATAGATAAGGTTACTTAGAGAAGTAACGTGCCATAGCCTCGCCGTTAACTGCCCGGCTTTTACAAATTAATACCCCTCATGACTTCCCGTTAACTGGTTTCATCATCGTACCTAACTCCAGTCTATTGATGAATGCCGAAACCTCCTTTAAACTAACCCCCTGATAGGGACCATTTAGATCAATACCCCATAGTGCTACGCTAACTTCATGACAAAGGGGTGGCAGCTTGAGGTGCACAATTTTAACGAAAGTGAACCAAGTTCGATGATGTTGAGAAAAACAAGGACTAAGCTCGTCTTGTTGATGACGCTCGGTGTAATGCTCTTGGTATCGATTCCGGCGCTGTCGGCGCAGGCGATGCCGTTTTGGCAAGCGGCCAATGCTATCAAAGACCAGTTTTTCCAGGTTCAAAAGGCGATGTTTGCCGCCCAACGGGCCGATGATCCCGCCGACAGCTACGCCGCCGCCGCTGAAACGGTCGATGAGGCGGTTGATCTTTACAACGCCACGTTAGCCCCACAACTGACTCCGTTTCCCGCTGTTGACCAGGCCATTGCCGATGCTTTCGATGCCGCGCACACTGCCGCCTCGACGGGCGATGCTTTGTCTTTGGCTGCGGCCCGGGGCCGATTGTGGACCACGATGTTGTGGGCCAGCTACGAGGCCACGCTAACCGCGCTGGAAAACGGCGAAGTTGAGTCGGTCGGCCAATGGCTGCAACTACGCGAGTATCGCCACGCCACCAAAGTAACCATCATCGACGATGCCTCGACGCAGGCCATGTTAGCGCTTGAAGCCGGTGAAATCGAAGCGCCCGCCGCGCTGACGACCATTAGCGCCGATTTACGCGATGCCTATTTCTTCCGGCTGCGCGAAGCCTTGAACCAACTGGAAGAAGCGGTCGAAGAGTCGTTCCCCACCCGTGCGGCGGAATGGGCCGGCCAGGCGCGAGGCTACTTTAACATCCTTCACGGTGACTTTGCCGCCAAATTGGGCGATAGCCCGGCGGCAGCAGTCGAAGCCGAGTTAGCGGCCTTGGAAACGGCGACCATTAACGAGGATTGGTCGTCGATTTCAGGCCAACTGGAAGAAATTCGTGCAGGCCTGGCCGATTATCAGCCGGTTCAGCTTGATCTGGCCGAGGTTGAAAAGCGCGGCCAACTGCTCTACACCTTCACCGATCTTATCTACGTTGAATACAAAGACGGCGTGCGCAACGGCGAGATCACTATCGCTATTGAATATCAGGAAGCCCAAACTTTTCTCGATCAAGCCCATGCCGTCTTTGAAGAAGTTCGCCCAGTCATCGCCGCCAACGATCCGGCGGCTGCCGAGCGCATCACCGAACTGTTCGATGAGATGGCGGTGATTATGGATGATCTCGGCCCGGTTCCGGACATCGAAACGCGGGTGCAAGAGGCGTTGAGCTTAATCGAAACCAACCTGGAAATCGAGGCCGGTTTCAACGACACCGAGTCGGCGCTGTTGGTCATCAACACCTTGCTCGATGAAATGACCACCGCCGTGCGCGAGGGTCGCTACGAAGATGCGGAGCGAACCCGACTGGAAGCGTACGCCATGTTTGAAAACGGCATGGAGCAGCGGTTGGCCAATCGCGCCGTGCTGATGACGCGCGAACTGGAAGGGCTGTTTTGGGAAGGTACCGGCGGCGAAAAAGGCTTGGCTACGCTGCTGCGTGAAGAGGCTCCGGCTACGGATATCGAAGCCGATGTGGTTGAACTCAAGCAGAAATTAGATGAGGCTCAAACCTTTCTATCAGCCGGTTTGACCGGGTTCTTTGCCTTCTTGAACAGTCTGGCCATCATCATCCGCGAAGGGCTTGAGGCCGTGTTGATTATCGGCGCGATTTTGGGCTATATGCGGGCCACCAAAGCTCCCCGTAAATACAGCCTGTGGACGTACGTCGGCGTTGTGGCGGCCATTGCGCTTAGCCTCTTTACCTGGTGGGCGGCGGCCAACATTATCACCATCACCGTCGCCAACCGCGAACTCATCGAAGGCGTAACCAGCCTTATCGCCGCCGCCGTGCTCTTTTACGTCACCAACTGGCTGTTCCACAAAGTATACGTGGTCGATTGGATGACCTTCGTCAAAGAGCAGGTTAGCAAAGCCGTAAGCACCGGATCAGCTTTGGGGCTGGCGGCGCTCGGCTTTACGGTAGTTTATCGCGAAGGCTTTGAAACGGTTCTCTTTTACCAGGCATTGCTGTTCGATGCCGAAACCGCTCCGGTGCTGGCCGGTTTTGTGGTGGGGCTGATTATCATT
This sequence comes from Anaerolineae bacterium, assembly GCA_020433805.1. Lineage (GTDB taxonomy): Bacteria > Chloroflexota > Anaerolineae > 4572-78 > J111 > JAGRBY01. The sequence goes on along the minus strand of JAGRBZ010000593.1, from coordinate 1,279 downwards.
GTGATCGTTGCCTATGCCATCTTAAGTATGAGTAAGCGCCTGCCGCTCAAACCCTTCTTTACCATTACCGGAGCGCTTTTGCTGTTTTTGGCCTTCAACTTTATCGGAGCCGGTATTCGAGAATTGCAGGAAGCCGGCCAGGTGAGCGCAACGCTACTACCCTGGATGCCGGAAAATCTGTTCCTGATGGAAATCTTTGGCATCTTTCCCACCGTAGAAACCACCGTCGCGCAGGCATTATTTTTAGCCCTGGTGGTGGCGACGTTTGTATACAGTAAATGGCAAGGTCAACGCAACGTTGTAAAACAAACCGCTATGAGCGGCAGTCGTTAATCGTAGTAAACAAGGAGGTGAACCTTACAAAGTTTTGAAGAGCAAAGAAAAAGAGAGCACAGGTTAAAAGCCTGTGCCCTCCCGGCTAAAACAAGAGGTAACAGACGGGAAATCTACCCCTCTTGTTAGACCCCAACTGTAATAAATTTCACGAAAAATATCAAATTCATTCAGCAAAACAAGCGTGGCATCTCACAAAGTTGTAAGGCAAACTTACGTTTGTCCTACGTTTCCTAAAAATGTTGAGATAGCACGCGCTGCTGTAATAAAAAATGAGTGAGGAGAATATGCTCAAGAAAATAGCGACAGCACTCGCGATGGTGTTCATGGTGGTGCTGCTGTCTGTAACTCAAAACAACGCTATCGAACCGGCCCAGGCCAGCGAGCTCCAGCAAGCCGCCGATCTGGCCGCCGTTAAAGCCTATGCGCTCGATCATGCCCAGCAAATGAAAGCCGCTACGGCGGCTCTGAAAACCACCGCCGAACGCTACTACATTCTTATAGAAGCCTCCGACTTCGATTACGAAACCGCCTTTGCCCAGGACGGCCCGCTGGTGGCCGGTTTGGTGCAGCAGGCCAAAGATCAGTGGATCGAAGCCAGTACCCACTACGAACTTGATGAAGGGATTATCGCCGGGGTGCCGAGCCTGGCCTTTTACGATGTCTGGATCGATGCCGGTGCACCGCTCGCCGACGACCCCGAAGGGCTGGAATGGACGCTGGAACTGCCCGACCGCACCCTCGACAGCCCCGGTAACTTCTTCCACAACCTGCTCGAACCGGCCTTGTACGGCACGGTTGAGGAATACGTTGGGGCCGAGGTCGATCTCGACGGCAACGGCACCATCGAACTGGGCGAGTCGCTGCCGGAAGCCAACATCTTCTTGGGCGCGGCTCAGGGTCTCGACCAGGCAACCGCCGAGATGAACGCCGCCATCGAAGCCTG